>NZ_JBQCXA010000006.1:0-133685 GCF_051956855.1 Neisseria sp. P0021.S007 | reverse complement strand
TGAGTGGCAGGTTTATGATTGGAGGGTAATAGAAATAAAAGTGTGGTGTAATATTTTTAAGAAGGGCGGATATGAAAAAAGACACCGTTAGCTGGTGTCTTTAGTATCTGGCAGAGAGGAAGGGATTCGAACCCTCGATACGCTATTCACGTATACACGCTTTCCAGGCGTGCGACTTAAACCACTCATCCACCTCTCTGTGGACTATTATCCTGACTTGTTATCAGAATAATGTGAAAAATTGACTGATTGATTTATCAGTGGTGCCCAGGAGAAGACTCGAACTTCCACACCCGTGAGGATACTAGCACCTGAAGCTAGCGCGTCTACCAATTCCGCCACCTGGGCAATTTAAATTTTCTTAAGCAAAGAAGCACCAAATTATTTGGTGCCCAGGAGAAGACTCGAACTTCCACGCCCGTGAGGACACTAGCACCTGAAGCTAGCGCGTCTACCAATTCCGCCACCTGGGCTTTGCTTTATTCTTCAATTTAAGGTAGAGTTGACTACCTGAACTGCGAAGAAGCAGCTATTATATATTTTAAAAAAAGAATGTCAACTATCAAAATGAACAAAAATACTAAATCTTTAAATTTACGAGAAAAAGACCCGTATTTGGAGCGGGAGAAACAACGTTACGCTCATCCGTTGCCCAGCCGTGAATGGGTCATTGAATTATTGGAACAAAAAGGTGTGCCGACAAAAATCGAAGCGTTGGCACATGAATTGTCGATTACAGAAGATGAATATGAATTCTTCGAACGCCGTTTGAAAGCGATGGCACGTGATGGTCAGGTGTTGATCAACCGACGTGGCGCGGTATGCGCGGCAGAAAAATTGGCATTGGTTAAATGTCGTGTCGAAGCGCATAAAGACGGTTTTGGTTTTGCTGTGCCGCTAACGCCGACGGGCGAAGGTGATTTCGTTTTGTATGAGCGTCAGATGCGCGGCGTGATGCACGGGGATATTGTTACCGTTCGTCCTGCCGGTATCGACCGCAGAGGCCGTCGTGAAGGAACGGTTTTAGATGTGGTGGAGCGTGCGCAGTCTAAAGTGGTCGGTCGTTTTTATATGGATCGTGGCGTGGCTATTTTGGAGGCAGAAGACAAGCGTTTGAGCCAAAGTATCGTGTTAGAGCCTGAAAGCGTGGCGAACTTTAAACCGCAATCCGGCCAAGTGATTGTGGCTGAAATTGAGACGTATCCTGAAGCGCATCGTCCTGCTGTGGCTAAGCTGATTGAAGTGTTGGGCGATTATGCCGACAGCGGTATGGAAATTGAAATTGCTGTACGCAAGCACCATTTGCCTCATCAATTCAGCGAAGCGTGTGTCAAAGCCGCGAAGAAAATTCCCGATCATGTGCGTAAAACCGACTTGAAAGGGCGCGTGGACTTACGCGATTTGCCTCTGGTAACCATTGACGGCGAAACTGCGCGGGACTTTGACGATGCGGTTTTTGCCGAAAAAATTGGCCGCAACTACCGCTTGGTGGTGGCGATAGCTGATGTCAGTCATTATGTCCGCCCTGATGACGCGATTGATGTAGATGCTCAAGAACGCAGTACCAGCGTGTATTTCCCGCGCCGTGTGATTCCAATGCTGCCGGAGAATTTGTCCAACGGCATCTGCTCTCTCAATCCTGATGTTGAACGCCTGTGTATGGTGTGCGATATGGTGATTACCTATGCCGGCAATATCAAGAAATACCGTTTCTATCCGGCAGTAATGCGTTCTCATGCGCGACTGACTTACAATCAAGTTTGGGATTGGATTTCAGACGGCCAGGATTATCCGTTTAAGCAGCAAATCGATACTCTGTATAAGTTATTTAAAATCTTGCAGAAAAAACGTTTCGAGCGTGGCGCGGTTGAGTTTGAGAGCGTTGAGACTCAGATGATTTTTGATGACAACGGTAAGATTGACAAGATTGTTCCCGTTGTCCGCAACGATGCGCACAAGCTGATTGAAGAATGTATGTTAGCGGCGAATGTTTGCGCGGCAGAATTTTTGCTGAAAAACAAACATACGGCTTTGTTCCGTAATCACTTGGGCCCGACTCCTGAAAAACTGGCCACCTTACGCGAGCAGCTTGGTTTGCTGGGGCTGAGTTTGGGTGGCGGCGATAATCCGACGCCGAAAGACTATGCTACGCTTGCCGAGCAATTTAAAAACCGTCCGGACGCGGAATTGTTACAAGTGATGATGCTGCGTTCTATGCAGCAGGCGGTTTATGAGCCTCATTGCGACGGTCACTTTGGTCTGGCTTATGGCGCATATGCACACTTTACTTCGCCTATCCGCCGTTATCCCGATTTGACGGTACATCGCGCCATTAAAGCTGTATTGAACGGACAAACTTACCAACCCAATAAAACCTGGGAGGCTTTGGGCGTGCATACCTCTTTCTGCGAACGCCGAGCCGATGATGCCAGCCGCGATGTGGAAAACTGGCTGAAAACTTATTATATGCGCGACAAAGTCGGCGAAGTTTTCAGTGGCAAGATTTCGGGCATGACCAGCTTCGGTATTTTTGTAACCTTGGACGATATTCATATCGACGGCTTGGTACATATCAGCGATTTGGGAGAGGATTATTTCAACTTCCGTCCTGAAATTATGGCAATTGAGGGCGAGCGTAGTGGTGTCCGTTTCAACATGGGCGATACGGTTACTGTAAAAGTCGCGCGAGCCGATTTGGATACCAGCAAGATTGATTTGACCTTAATCAGCGGCGGTTCAGTCGGTAAGAAACGCGGAGGTAGAAAAGCAAAACCTGTAAGCAAGCCAATAGCTGCTGACAAGTCTGTCGAAAAGCGTAAGCGTAAACTGTCGGCTAAAGAAATTGATGAAGCGTTGGCTGCTCCCATGAAGGCAAAGAAGAGCAAGGTGAAAAGTAAACCTGCCTCCAAGCCTGCCAAGCCAAGCAAACCTAAAGCCGCAGGCAAGAAAAAAACGCAGGCGAAAACAACTTCCGTCAAAGCCGGGCATAAAAATAACGCGCAAGGCAAAAGCGTGAAGATTAAAGTAAAGAAAGCTGCTAAGAAATAAGCTGCATTCAATTCAGGCCGTCTGAAAAGTTTCAGACGGCCTGAATTTGTGATTTTATGAATAAAACCAAGGATAAATTAAGATGATAAAACTATACGGTATTCCCAATTGCGATACGGTTAAAAAAGCGCGCAGTTGGTTGGCGGAAAACGGCATCGAGTTTGAGTTTGTAGATTTTAAGAAAAACGCCCCGACTGCCGAATTGATTGATGGCTGGCTGGGTCAGGCGGCTTTGGAAATTTTGCTCAATAAAAGAGGTACGACTTGGCGCAAGTTGGATAAAGATGCGCAAGAATCTGCCGCCACAAAAGAAGGTGCGATTGCTTTGATGGTGGAGAATCCCAGCATCATCAAGCGGCCTGTATTGGTCAAAGAAGGACAGGTTCATGTCGGATTTTCAGTAGAAGCGTATCAGGAAATTTTCGGATAAGGTATTTTTAGGTTTTTAGGCCGTCTGAAAAAGCAAGCCTCGAAAAAATACGTTACAATACGCGCTTTGAGCCTGTTTTCAGGATTTTAAGATTTTTGCGGCAGCATTTTCTGGCTGCCGCGCCAAACTTTTCTTTCGGATAAATATGTTCCATATTGTTGAAAAATATAAAACACCCGCCCAGATTGTTTTAGGTATCATCGGTCTGACCTTTATCGGATTCGGTGCCAATAACTTGTCTTCGCCGGGTTCTGATTACATTGTCAAAGTCGGGGATGAGAAGGTCAGCGAGCATGCTTTACAGATTGCGATACAAAACGAGCAGGCTGCCGGCAATAATGCACCTTCGCGTGATGCGGTATTCCAATCGTTATTGCAACGTGCTTATCTGAAGCAAGGTGCCAAGCTGATGGGCATCGCTGTGTCTCAGGAGCAAATCAAGCAAGTTATTGTGGATGATCCGAATTTCCATGATGCTTCCGGTAAATTCAGCCAGGATTTGCTCAAGAAATATTTGGATCAACGCAGGATGACCGAGGATCAGTTCGTTGAAGATATCCGCGAACAGTTCCAATTGCAAAATCTGTTGAATTTAGTGCAAAACGGCGCTTTGGTCAGCGATGCGCAAGCACGTCAGTTGATTAACCTGACTCAAGCAACACGTACCATCCGTTCATTTACGTTCAGCCCTGAAGCATTTGCGGCACAAGTAAAAGTAGATGATGCGGCTTTGCAAAAGTATTATGAAGCGCATAAAAAAGATTACTTGATTCCTCAAGCCGTTAAGCTGGAATATGTGGCTTTGAACATCAAAGATTTGGCTGACAAGCAAACCGTCAGTGCGGAAGAAGTACAAAAAGCTTACGACAGCAAAAGTGTAGATTTGTCGCCAAGAGCCGAAATTGCGCATATTTTCATTCCGGTCATGCCTAACGGAGATGAAGCAAGTAATGCGGAAATTAAAGCAGAAGTGGACAAAATGGCTGCGGAGCTTAAAGAGCATCCGGATTCGTTTGCCGAACTGGCGGCCAAGTATTCCAAAGACTTGTCCAGCAGCAATAAAGGCGGCAACTTGGGTTATCTGAGCAAAGGTGGCGGCAGCGGCTTTGGACCTGAATTCGATAAAGCGGCATTTGCATTGGGCAAAGGCGAAGTCAGCGATACCGTAAAATCATCTTTGGGTTATCACGTCATTAAAGTTTTGAATGTCGAAGCTGAGCCGACTTTGGAACAAGCCAAAGCGCGTATCGAAGCAGCCTTGAAACTGAAAAAAGCAGCTTCTGCCTTTAATGCTGCTAAAGAAAAATTGGGTGAAGATGCCTTCAATGATCCATCTTCTTTGGCAAAAGCAGCCGCCAATTCAGGTTTGAAAGTGGAAAACTTGGATGAATGGGTGACCAGAGCGGGTGCGAAAGAGGCAGGTTTGCCTGAAACGTTGATTAATGCTGCGTTTAGCGACGATGTACTGAAGAAAAAACACAATTCTGAAGTAATTGCCATCAACAACGAAACCGTTTGGGTCATTCGTGCGAAAGAAGTGCGCGAAGAGAAAATCGCACCATTTGCGGAAGTCAAAGACAATGTCCGTGCAGCATATCAGCGCTCTGAAGCCGCCAAACTGGCAGAGAAAAAAGCCCAGGAAACTTTGGCCGCATTGAAAGCCGGTAAAGCTGCTGATGTTCAATGGTCGCCTGTTTCTCAATTGAGCGCACAAGATGCACGTAAAACCATGTCTCCGGAGGCTTATGCAGCTTTGCTGAAAGCGCGTCCTGTCGGCGGCAAACCTGCGTATACATTGTTGGAAGGTATGCCTGCGCCGGTGATTATGGAAGTTCAGAGCGTTTCTGCTCCTGAAAATGCCGATTCACAGATTCCGGCTGCTAAACAGGCTTTGGTTCAGCAGCTTTCCGCCAATGTTTTCGATGCCTTGCTCCAGTATTTGGATAAGAAAATCGATCGTACGCAAGGTGCACAACAAGTTAATAATGCTGCCGAATAAGCAGAATATTAGAGTAGGGCAGCCGGATGAATTCCGGCTGTTTTCTTATTTTTAGCTATCTTTTTAAAGGCCGTCTGAAATCATGAGTAAAAATCCTGATGCCTTTGTCCGCTTGATTAATGCATTAAAAATCCTGCCTAATGTCGGCCCGAAATCCGCTCAACGCATGGCTTACCAGCTTTTACAGTACAAACGCGAAGAAGCGCAGGAGTTGGTGGATGCTTTGCAGTTTGCCTTAAGACAGGTGCAGCATTGTCGGATGTGTAATACATTTTGCGAAGGCGATTTGTGTGAAATTTGCGCCGACGAAAAACGTGAGAAAAGCCGCTTGATGATTGTGCATATGCCGGCGGATGTTTCCAGTATGGAGGCGGCTAATTGCCATGATGGCCTGTATTTTGTTTTGATGGGGCAAGTCAGTCCGGCGCAGGGCATGGATATTTCGGCAGTGGCATTAGATAAGCTGGTTGCCCGTTTGCAGGCGAGTGATATTGAGGAAATTATCATTGCAACCAACTTCACAGCCGAAGGCGACGCGACAGCGTATGTATTGGCGGAATTGTTTAAAAATCTTCCTTATAAAGTCAGCCGGTTGGCAAGGGGAATCCCTTTGGGCGGCGAGATGGAATATGTGGATGCCGGTACTTTGGCACAGGCTGTTTACGATAGAAGAAATATCCAATCTTAAATGCCAATATAAAAAGGCCGTCTGAATGTTTTTCAGACGGCCTTTTCATTGATGAAATCAGATTATTTGCAGCTGACGCCTTGAATTTGAGGCGTATCACCGTTGCCGACTTTAAATGCGCATTTGGTTGCGCTGCTGCCGGATACGGTAACAACACCGTTTCCGCTGTTGAGGCTGACAGGTTCTTTTACGCCCATGCCGACAGCAGTGGCTGCCAGTTTTTGAACATCGGCGTCGGAGTAAGCGGTATTGTTTGAACTGATTTTGATTTCTTTGGCGGCATATGCATTGAAGCTGAATGACAAACCCACAGCTACGGATACGAGGGCCAAGAATTTTTTGCTGTTCATTAGTGTATTTCCTTTTTGATGGTGACAAAGTGTGTCACAGCTTCAGAATAAGGGCGATTGGCCGATTGTGCAAGTTTTTCGGCGGAATTTACGGGAAGATACATGGTTTTACATACACTTTATCCCTGAATGCTACATCAGTCGGGCAATCGGACGACCTGTCGGTTTTACGGTACAATAAGCCATTTTTGACAAACGAATGAGGCATTTTTGAATGGCTTCTTTAGAAACTTGGATAGGCCTGCGCTATTTGCGTGCGAAAAAACGCAATGGCTTTATGTCATTTATTACCATGATTTCAATCGTCGGTATCGCCTTGGGTGTAACGGCGCTGATTGTGGTGTTATCGGTAATGAACGGATTTCAGAAAGAGATACGAGGTCAATTGTTGAACGTCGCACCTCATGCAGAAATCGGCTATTACGATGTCGGCAGTGCGCCGGGTTGGCAGAGTTTGCGCGAATTTGTAAAAGGCAAAAAGGAAGTATTGGCCAGCGCGCCTTATGTTTCCGATCAGGCTTTGCTTGCTAATGCAGGAGAAGTGCGCGGTGTACAAATACGCGGTATTTTGCCGTCTGAAGAAAAAAATGTCGTTGATTACGGCAAGGATATGCCGGCCGGCAGTTTCGACGATTTGAAGCCGGGCGAATTTGATATTATTTTGGGTCAAGGGCTTGCTGAGGCATTGGGCACGGAGATTGGTGGCAAGGTTACAGTGATTACGCCTGAGGGGAATGTTACTCCTGCCGGTGTAGTGCCGCGCTTGAAGCAGTTTAATGTGGTCGGTGTGGTAAAAACCGGTGTATATGAAGTCGATAACACATTGGCCATGACGCATATCAAGGATGCGCAAGTCTTGTATCGACTGGGAGAAAATGTCGGTGGGCTGCGTTTACGATTGGCTGATCCTCAGAATGCGCCGTCTTTCATTGCCAAGTTGATTCCTGATGCTAAAAAAGATGAAGTATGGGTGCGCGACTGGACGTTTAACAACCGCAGCTATTTTGAAGCCGTTGAGTTGGAAAAACGCATGATGTTCATCATTTTGACACTGATTATCGCGGTTGCTGCGTTTAACCTCGTTTCTTCTTTGGTAATGGCGGTAACGGAAAAACAAGCCGATATTGCGATTTTGCGCACTTTGGGTTTGTCCCCGGGTGGGGTCATGAAGATTTTCTTGGTACAGGGCGCATTTGCGGGGTTCTTTGGTACGCTTGTGGGCGTGGTATGCGGTGTATTGTTGGGGTGGAATGTTGGTAAGATTGTCGCGTTTTTTGAAGACCTATTTGGCGTACATTTGATTAACTCACAGGTTTATTTCATCGATTACCTGCCTAGCGATGTGAACTTGAAGGATGTCGCCGTTATTGCCTGCATTTCGCTTGGCTTGGCATTTATCGCCACACTGTATCCGAGCTGGCGTGCTGCAAAAACCCAACCTGCGGAGGCTTTGCGTTATGAGTAAGACAATTTTGAAATGTACCGGCGTTGGCAAAAGCTATAATGATGGCGCATTGAATGTACAAGTGTTGAATCATTTGGATTTTGAAGTTGCAGAAGCGGAAAGCGTGAGTATTATTGGTTCGTCAGGCAGCGGTAAATCCACATTGCTGCACCTTCTTGGTGGCTTGGATATGCCGTCTGAAGGCAAGGTGATACTGATGGATCAGGATTTGGGCGGCTTGAGCCAAAAACAGTTGGGTGAATTGCGCAACCGTTATTTGGGCTTTGTGTATCAATTCCACCATCTATTGCCTGAGTTTTCTGCTTTGGAAAATGTCATGATGCCGCTTTTAATCGGCAAAATGCCCAAGGCGATGGCTGAGGAGAAGGCTGTCAATATGCTGAAAAAGGTTGGCTTGGACAAGCGTATGCTGCACCGTCCGAGTGAACTTTCCGGCGGCGAGCGTCAGCGTGCGGCGATTGCCCGTGCTTTGGTTAATGAGCCGAAATGCTTATTGGCGGATGAACCGACGGGAAACCTTGACCGTAAAAATGCGCAAAATGTGCTGGACATGATGCTGGATTTGAAACGCGAATTGAACACCAGCCTGATTGTGGTGACCCATGATGATGAGCTGGCTGAGCGTTTCGACCGGGTAATGACCATGAAAGACGGCAGCCTGCAAGTGCTGCAATAAGGTTATTATTTCAGGCAAATATTTTATGCTTTGAACGGTATAATAGAGGCCGTCTGAAAATAGGTTTTCATTTATGGAAACGCTGTTTTTCAGACGGCCTTTCTTTTGTCCGTATCAATCAAGCATAAACCATGAATCCAACCAACTCTATCCTTTCCTCTGCCGCAGATGCGGCCATAGCGTTTTTCCGCCGTCACGAAGTACAGGGTGCATCCGTTATTGAGCCTTATGTGGTTCGACTGTTTGCAGCCTTGCAAAACGGGCATTCGTTTGTTTATTTGGATAAAGCGGATGTTGATGCCTTAAGCAACTTGCCGAATTTGGTCGGTAATGCGGATAAACCGCTTATCCTGCAAGGCCGGAAATTGTTTTTAGGGCGGATGTGGCAGTTGGAGCATGATTTGGCTGTTGAAATCAAACGGCTGGCAAGTGCCGAGGCGGAAGAAGTGAATTTCATGGTGGCTTCAAAAAGCCTGAGCGACTGGTTTGATACTAAAGACAGCAAAGAGCAACGGGATGCTGCTGCTTTGGCCTTGCTGCAAAACTTTATGCTGATTACCGGCGGGCCGGGTACGGGGAAGACGACGACCGTCGCAAAGCTTTTGGGTCTGATTTGCAATAACAGTACGAAGCTGCCCCGTATTGCGTTGGCTGCGCCGACAGGTAAAGCGGCTGCACATATGGCACGGGCTTTGCAGCGTGCTTTGGACGGTTTTGATTTGTCTCCGAGCATTAAAGCGCATTTGGAAAACTTGGAAGGGCAGACTGTCCATCGTTTGTTGAAACTGCGTCCGCCGCAAATGCGCCCTGTGTTCAATCATGAATATCCGCTTGCTTTGGATGTTTTGGTGGTGGATGAGGCGTCGATGTTGGATTTGCCGCTGGTGTTGGATTTATTGCGCGCCGTGCCTACCGGCTGCCGTCTTGTGTTGCTTGGCGATGAAAACCAGTTGCCGTCGGTTGGCTTGGGAGCCGTGTTGGCAGCATTGTCGCGTCCGACGGCTTTGGATAAAGAAA
Organism: Neisseria sp. P0021.S007; assembly: GCF_051956855.1. Classification (NCBI taxonomy): domain Bacteria; kingdom Pseudomonadati; phylum Pseudomonadota; class Betaproteobacteria; order Neisseriales; family Neisseriaceae; genus Neisseria; species Neisseria sp. P0021.S007. The sequence continues at coordinate 124,012 of NZ_JBQCXA010000006.1, read as the reverse complement.
CCGCTGAAAAGCTGGAAGTGTACCTGCCCAATCATGGCTTTGAGATAAAAGGGCAGCCACAGGCTTTATCGCAAAACAATGCCAAATTGACGTTCAGCCACCGGTTTGGTGCAGACAGCGGTATCGGCTGTTTGGCAAGGGCGGTGGTTTCCGGGGAAAAGCAAACTGCGGTTGAACAGTTTGACAAGTTCCCCAAAGAATTGGAAATGAAATCAGGCCGTCTGAAAGAGCAGGTCGCCTTGCTGTATCAAAAGCAACAGGATTATTGGCAGGCCGTGGCAGAGAATAATGTTGCACTCGCCTATGGTCATGCTGCCGATGTAGTGGTATTGGCGGCTTGGCGGCAGGATGCGGATGATTTGAATCAGGCTTATCAAGAATACTTGCAACGACAAGGCAAGGTTTCGGGCGAAACGCCTTGGTTTGCCGGACAAATCATCATGATTACCCACAATGATTACATGCTGGAAGTGTTTAACGGCGACATCGGTCTGATTATGAAAGATGAAGAATCGTTGAATGGCTTGTCTGCCTATTTTCCTGAGAAAGATGGATTCAAAAAAATTGCCATCAGCCGTTTGCCCGATTTTGAATCGGCTTTTGCCATGACGGTGCATAAGAGCCAAGGTTCGGAATATCGGGAAGTATGGCTGTTGCCCCCGTCAGTGCCTGCAACGACGGAAAGCGAAGAAGAAGCCCGAGGTTTGGATAAGGCTCTGCTTTACACAGCCATTACCCGTGCGCGTGAACGTTTTGTGTTTTGGGAAAATGCGGAGGAATTATGTCAGGCTGTGGGATGCCATCAAAAACGCAGGACGGCATTGGCCGATGCCTTGGAATGGCAGTTTGAACAGCTTGATGAGCAGGATTCTGTTTGACCTGAATCAAGAGGCCGTCTGAAAGAGGATAAAGCGTTTAAATCTGCTTGACTGATTACACTAATTTACATACGATAAAAATAATTAGTAAATAAAATGAATAATTTATACGAAATTCATAATTTTGTACGCTTTATCGAATACTTCACTTTCAATACCTTCTTTTGGAGAGTCGGCATGAAATTTCAAACCAAACTGATTGTAACCTGTATTTTATTGGCTTCATCGTCTTATTCTTTGGCAGAGAATGCTGATGGCGGACGTGATGCGGCGGCTTTGTCCACCACCAACGATTACGTCAATTCCGGCAGTATTATTCGCAAAGATGACGATAAAATCAGTATTTTCAATGATTTATTGACTATAAATGGTGGTTTGCGCGTGCGTGCGGATACCAAAGACATCAATGCCAACAACAGCAGCGTTAATCCGACGCCTGAAGATACCAATGCCAACTTTAATGCGGAGTTTTGGTTACGCGCAAAACTGTATAAAGATTGGAAATTGGTTGCCCAAATCGAGCCGAATATCGATTTGGAAACCGGTAAGTTCAACGGCGATCATGATGTGCCGGTGAATAAACTGTATGCCGAAGGTACTTTGTACAACAATATTAAAGCGCGTGTCGGTAAATTTGGTGCGTTCTCTTCATACGGCCGCGTATGGGATACCGAAGTAACCGGCGGCGAAATCTTCTTCGACAATAAAACCCTGCCTACCAAAATCTATGCGGGCCGCCGTACTGGCAATCTAAACGACAACACATGGGGCATTGGTGGCCGTCGCAGACATTTTGCCGCAGTTCAAAGCGTGTTGCCTGTAAATGAGAATATCAACGTCGGCGCAACGGTCAGCTACATGAAAGACATCGATGTACGCGGTGCGAAGAAAAATGCGGTCTTTGGAGAAATCGGTACGGATATCAAGTTTAATGACGATTGGCATTGGATGGCCGCAGTCAGCAAGTCCAATATCAAAGCCTATAATGATGCCGGACAAAAAATTAAAAATGATGGCGTGTTCACTGAAGTACGCTATAAATTGGCCGACTGGAACGTCCGCAATTCTTACGACGTATTCTTGAACTACCGCCGTGTCGGTTTGTTGTCCGGTGTCTCTTCTGTTGAGGATTACAGCAAAAACGTCCAAGGCGTGCAAATCGGTGCGACCTATATTCCTTGGAAAAACTGGAAACTCAAAGGCTTCTATTTGGCCGGTAAACAGGTTACACCTACTGTCGGCACGGATAAGCAGGATGTAAACGTTATTCGTGGTCAGTTAGAATATAAATTTTAATCATTACAAATAAAAAACAGGCAGGATGTCCTGCCTGTTTTTGGTTTTCAGACGGCATGGATATGGGGCCGTCTGAAATAATGGATTCGACGCTTACCAGCTATCGCGTTTCATACGGTCAAGCTGGCGGCGGTCGCGTTTGGTTGGGCGTCCGTCCGGATAAGCGGCACTGATGCGGCTGGCTTGGTCGAGCTGTTTTTGAGCTTCGCGTTCGGCAGCCGTTTTCATGTCTTCTTCGTAGAGTAAACGCGCTTCCGGTGCCGGTCGGCGTTGATGATTGAGCGCGGCAACTTTGAATTTGTAGGGAAGGGAGTTCAAAGTCATGTCGATGGTGTCGCCGGCAGAAATATTTTTGCTGTTTTTCACCTTTGAGCCGTTTACCAAAACCCTGCCCAGCTCAATATGTTTTTGTGCCAGCGCGCGGGTCTTGAAAAAGCGCGCGGCCCAAAGCCATTTGTCCAAGCGCATGGACGAATTGTCATGATCGTTTTTCATAGCCTGTTTGAAATGATTGAACTGAATTGAAGTTTATCATAAGATACGGCACTTCATGAGTTTAGTGCAGATATACTATTTCTTTGTTAAAGGCCGTCTGAAAGATTTTTTATTGCAAAAGATGGCAGTTTCCCTTTGAGAAATGCTGTCAAATACGTCTGATTAGCGTATCATGTCAGCAACCGTTACCGAGAGCTTTGTTTTATGAAACCCGTTTTTTTGGACTTCGAACAACCCATCGCCGAATTAACCAATAAAATTGACGAGTTGCGATTCGTACAAGACGAATCTGCCGTTGATATTTCCGACGAGATTGCCAGACTGCAAAAGAAAAGCAGCGAGTTGACCAAGTCAATTTTCAGCAAGCTGACTCCGGCTCAAATTTCACAAGTGTCCCGCCATCCGCAACGTCCTTATACTTTGGACTACATCAACGGTATTTTTACCGATTTTGAAGAGTTGCATGGCGACCGCCATTATTCTGACGATCATGCCATTGTCGGCGGTTTGGCGCGTTTCAACGGCCAAAGCGTGATGGTTATCGGCCATCAAAAAGGTCGCGATACCAAAGAAAAAATCCGCCGTAATTTCGGTATGCCGCGTCCTGAGGGTTACCGTAAGGCATTGCGCTTGATGAAGACTGCCGAAAAATTCAATATTCCAGTTATGACCTTTGTCGATACACCAGGCGCGTATCCGGGCATTGGTGCAGAAGAACGCGGCCAGTCTGAAGCCATCGGCCGTAATTTGTACGAACTGACCCGCCTGCATGTGCCGGTATTGTGCACCATCATTGGCGAAGGTGGTTCGGGTGGCGCGTTGGCAGTGGCTGTCGGCGACTATGTTAATATGCTGCAATACTCGACTTATTCGGTGATTTCTCCCGAAGGTTGCGCCTCTATTCTTTGGAAAACTGCTGAAAAAGCAGCAGATGCCGCGCAAGCATTGGGTATTACCGCCAAACGCCTGCAAGAATTGGATGTCATCGACAAAGTGATTGATGAGCCTTTGGGCGGCGCACACCGTGATTTTGAAACCACGATGAAAAACGTTAAAACCGTTTTGGAGCAGCAATTAAGCGAAGCGCAAAGTATGACCATGCCTGACTTGCTTTCTCGCCGTTTTGACCGCATCATGGCTTACGGTAAATTTACCGATAAATAAGTTTGACTGCTGAAAAAGCAAGCAGATGTCGCTGCTTGCTTTTTTTGTGTTCTATTTTTGAGTCATTCACAATTTCAGGCCGTCTGAAATGTCGCAAGTATCCCCTGATTCCCTATTTAAAAGTTTTCAAACAGCTTTTCCTGATTTGCCGAACCATACTGTTTTTGAAGTTGGCTTGAGTGGCGGATTAGATTCTGTCGTCCTGCTGCATCTTTTGCATCGGATGCGCGAATTTCGCCATTTTGATTTGCGTGCCGTTCATGTTCATCACGGTTTAAGCACCAATGCCGACAGTTGGGCAAAATTTTGTCAGGATTATTGTCAGCGTCTGGATGTTGCCTTGCGGGTGTGCCGCGTTAATGTGCAAAACCAAGGAAAAGGTTTGGAAGCGGCAGCTAGGGCTGCCCGATATCAGGCATTTTCAGACGGCCTGAGGAAAATTATTGTTTTGGCCCATCACCACAATGATCAAATCGAAACATTTATGTTGTCGGCTGTGCGCGGGGGCGGATTACGCGGTATGGCAGCCATGCCTGTATGGCGTAATTTAAATGAAGAAATTCAAATCTGGCGACCACTTTTGGCATTTTCTCGTCAGGAATTGGCTGAGTATGCGCAACAGTGGGGATTATCTTTTGTTGAAGACGAAAGTAATGAAGACTCCGGCTATTTACGCAATTGGATGAGAAATCAGGCTTTACCGCAATGGCAGCAGCGTATTCCGAATTTTGAGCAGCAAATTTGTGCCAATGTTCGATTATTGCAGGAAGATTTGCAGCTTTTAGATGAATTGATTGAGTCTGAATACCAGCGCATTAGTCCAAACGGAATATTCAGCATCAGCCTGTGGAGGCAATGTACGCCGCTTTTGCGTCGTCGACTGCTTTGGTATTTTTTGCGAAAGCAAACGGAATCATTGCCTTCTTATCACAGTATTGCCGATTTTGCCCGAGTATTGGAAACCGCTGATCAGGCGCAGTTGAATTTGCCAGATGGGGAACTGGTCGCATATCGGGACAAGCTGTTTGTTTGTCAGGAAAGTGAGTTTCAAAAACTGCCTTGGTGTAATGGCAGGGAAGTTCAAGGCCGTCTGAAAGATATTTTGCTCGAAAATGGTTTTGTTTTATTACCGTTTAAGGGAGGTTTGTCGGAAGAGGAGTTGGAGAAGCCGGCGGTACTTAGAAGTGTGGTCAAAGGTGATGTGATTCAGTCGGGACAGAGGGAAAAATCAGTCGAAAAACTATTGCAAGAGTGTCATATTGTGCCACTCGTCCGTAAATATTGGCCGATTATCCTAAGTATGGGCAACAAGTGCCTTGCTGTTGTTAATCTTCGGGTGGGAAGCGATGTTCAAATAGGCGAAGGCTATCTGCCTGTTCATGAAAAGTTGGTCAAATATATAGCAGAAAAGTAAAGAGAATAACTTTAAATTTAGTAAGTATTAGTAATTTAACTACTTGTGCTAAGTGTATATATAATAAGCAATACAGCTTATGTTAGAGCATCTGCACGAATAAACTTTTGCGATTAAATGTAATCTTGTGGAACTATTTCAAAGCGATGCTGTCTTTATTGTGCACAGCACGCTTTACTATTTTTTGGTTTAAAGCAGTAAAACGATTAAAGGTTGGGTATGAACGATCGCCAAATAGATCAAGTTTTGGTGGAGCGCGCGCAGAAAGGTGACCATAAGGCATTCGAGATGCTGATGTCCAAGTATCAGCGTCGGCTAAACAGACTGATTTCCCGTTTTATTCAGGATGAGCATGAAGTGCACGATGTAACCCAAGAAGCAATGATTAGGGCTTATCGTGCGCTGGTTAATTTTCGCGGTGAGAGTGCGTTTTATACATGGCTGTACCGTATCGGTATCAATACGGCAAAGAATTTTCTGACCACTTCGGGTCGCCAGTTTTTTGTCAGTTCGGAAGCAGCCAATGAGGAGGGAGATGTTCTTGATTTAACCGATCAGATTGCGGATTACCATACGCCGGAAGCTGAAATGATGAATCGGGAAATCTTGCAGACCGTCGAAGCAAGCATTGCGCAACTGCCAGACGATATGCGTCAAGCCATTACGCTTAGGGAAATGGATGGCTTGTCTTATGAAGAAATAGCTCGGGTAGTGGATTGTCCGATAGGTACTGTACGTTCGCGTATTTTCAGAGCGCGTGAACTGATTGCAAAAGATTTGCGGCCGCTGTTGGATACTTCTGAAGATCAAAGGTGGTAATAAAAATGAACGAAAAAACAAATAAAGCATTGGAGTATGTGTCTGCATTGATGGACGGTGAAGCATTGACTGATGAGATGCTGGATGCCGTATTGGCAGACGAGGAAGCTATGCGCGCTTGGCATGAGTACCACATTATCGGCGACTGTATCCGTCAGGGTGCAGCGGCAAGTGTTGCCGGTGAAACCATGCAAAGCAAAGCATTTACAGTGCCTCAAGCCGAAGCTGAAGGCAAACAGGAAAAATATGCCCAGCGTGAAGCGGCTAATAGCGGCTTCTTCAAATTCTTCGCAGCTGCTGCCAGTGTGTGTGCGATTGCTGTTGCAGTATGGCAATTTACACCGCAATCTTCTCGTGACGCTATGCCGGTTGCAGAGAAGTCTAATACTCAGCCTGCCCAAAATATCATTCCGGTAAGCGGTACGCCTAGTGATAAAGCGGCTTCTGAGCCTGGCGAGACTGTTGTACCGAATGCGGCAAAAGACGGCAAACTTGAAAACCGTCCTACTGTTCGCACCGAGCAGCAAAATGAGCAGCAGACTGTTGTGCAGTAAAAAATGAAATCATGTGAAACCCTTGCTTTATTGCAAGGGTTTTTTATTTTCGTAGTAAAACCGTTAGGCCGTCTGAAAGCATAGCTTCAACGAAGTCAAAACAGTTATAATGCGCTCCATGAAACTGATTACCTCTGCTCAAAACGAACAGCTCAAACATTTATTCCGTCTGCTGACGCAGGCCAAAGCAAGGCGTGAAAGCGGTGAAACCGTATTGGAAGGCGTACATTTGCTGCAAACTTATTTGCAAAGCGGAGGTACGCCCAAACAGGTTTATCTGCCTGAAAAGAAACAGCAACATATTGAAATTCAAGAAATTACGGCGCAGTTGGACGAGGGATTGATTACTTGGGTCGGTAACGAAGCGCTGTCTAAAATCACCAGTCTGACCGATGCCGATGATGTGATGACTTGGATTGATATTCCGCAGCAGGCAGGCTTGCCTTCAGACGGCGATTGCGTGGTATTGGAGCGGGTACAAGACCCAGGCAATGCTGGGACGATTTTGCGCAGCGCAGCGGCTGCCGGAGTCAGGCAAATTGTGTGCAGCAATGATTCCGTGGATATCTGGTCGCCCAAAGTGTTGCGAGCGGGGATGGGCGCGCATTTTCTGCTGTCTATTTTCAGCCGAGTGGAATTATCAGCTTGGATGGAAACGTATCAGCATCAAATTTGGGCAACTGCCTTGGGCGGTCGCAATATCGGTTTGTATGAGATGGACCTCAGTCAACCCTGTGCTTGGGTGTTTGGCAACGAAGGCAGCGGCGTGAGTGAAACGGTAAAAGAGAAGGCCGATGCCTGTGTCAAAATTCCCATGTTGGGGCAAACCGAATCCTTGAATGTCGCGATGGCGGCGACGGTTTGTCTGTTTGAACAAATGCGGCAGCGTATCCATGCCCAGGCCGTCTGAAAACAATAATACGATTTTATTTTAAGGAACAAAAATGCAAATACTGACTTTTGATGAAGCGGCACGCAGCCGCTTGATGGAATTGCTGGATGCCAAATCCGAAGCCCACAACACCATGCGTTGTGATGAGGTTCAAGGTTTTATGATGGCTTTATTGAGCGGTCCGGATGCTTTGAACCCGACCAACTGGCTGCCTGAGATTTTGGGTGAAGAATCTTTGTTTGATGCTAAAGAGCGCACCGAAATCGAGCGTTTGGTAATGGCAATGGCTGCTGATATGCGCATGAAGCTCGACGAGAAGATTTTGCCTGATTTGTGGTTTTATGAAGATGAAGCCGGCAATCCGGATTTCTACACTTGGTGTAACGCCTATCTTTACGCACTGGATATTGTGCCTACCGATTGGTTTGAAGCAGTCGATCAGGAAGAGTTTGAAGATTTGTTCTATCCGATTATGGCTTTGGGCGGTATCTATGACGATGAGGAAAACGGCGAAGTCATCTTGCATCTGAATGAAAAAGAGCTGACCCAGCTGGAATCTGATTTGCCGCATGTCCTGCTTGATATTTACTGGTACTGGCAGGCCATCATCAATAAGCCGCAAACCGTCCGCCGCGAAGGCGAAAAAGTGGGGCGCAACGATCCTTGCCCGTGTGGTAGCGGTAAAAAGTACAAAGCCTGCTGCGGCAAATAAACAGTGAAATGAAAAGGCCGTCTGAATGCTTGAAATTTAGACGGCCTTTAATGTTTTGTCTTAGAACAACGAGGCCAACCAAACAAACAGGATGGTCAGTGCGATGGTCAAGGCGCAGCCGATTTTGGCCACGGTGCCGATGATGAAGCCGATAAACGTACCGATACCGACTTTGCCTGCCTGCCAAGTGTCTTTGCGTGCCATAAATTCGCCGATGGCCGCACCGGTCAACGGGCCGAGCAACAAGCCGGGAATGGAAAAGAATGCGCCGACGATGCCGCCGATAAATGCACCCCAAACTGCGGTTTTGCTTGCGCCGGTATATTTTGCACCCAATGCGCCCGCCACATAGTCCATTGCAGTACCGAATACGGCAACGATAGCCAAAAAGGTCAGCGTACCCGAGCCAAACACTTGATAATCGCCGGCATAACCCAACAGCCATGCACCACCAAACATCAAACCCAATCCGGGCAAGGCAGGATAAATAGTGCCTAAAATACCGACAACAATGGCGATCAAGCCGAGAACGATGAGAACAGCAGTCATGAGGTTCCTTTTAAATTTAAGAGTGTAATAACGGCAGTATTATGGGCACGTTTTGTTATATTTTCATGAGAGATTGTGCAATAAAATGAAAAATTATCCGGAGGCGCGCTCAATTAAAATTGATGGATAAATATCTAAGCGAATTATTGTGAATCATGTTCTGAATGATTGAATAAATTTCTATTCAAATATAAAAGCAGGCCTACCAATACGGCTAAGTACACTGCAACCCAATACGCATCTGTATAACCAATAGCCTTTGCCAGCCGTAGGGCGGCGAAACCGGCTGCGTAACTGCCGAGCAGGACGACGGAAAATTGCAGGCTGCTGTCGAGTGCAGCGGTGGCGCGGTCTGATTTGTCCATCACCAACGCCAGTATCACCGGCAGCAGCAGCGTGTAGCTCAGGCTCAGGGCGATGATTTGCGCGGGCGGCAGCCAAGGGTGGGCACGTGCGAGCGTATCGATGGCGGTCATGGACACCAAAAGCGGCAGTTGCAGCGCGTAGAGCAGGAATACGAGTTTGCGGCGCGGATAATTGCGCGAAAACCAGCCCGACAGCGGCGTTACAATCAGGCAGGCAACAGGAATGCCCACCGCCAGAATCCCGCCCGTCTGCTTCGGGTTGAAGCCCAAATCCGCCAGCTTGGGCACAAAGGTTGCCGCCATAAACGCATACGGTACGGCAACGGCAAACAGCAAAACCAGCCACCGCCAGCCCGTTTCAGGTTGCTGCCAAAAAGAAACTAGCCGCGTTGCCAACGCCGTCCAACTACCTTGCGCAGTCGGACTTTCCGGCTCGCGGTAGTACAAGAGTTGCAGCAACATCAGCAGGCTGAACGCCAGCATAAAGCCAGCCGCCGCCGTCTGTCCGTATTCCTGATACAGCCACAATACCAGCGCGCCGCCGATCATTTTGCCGCCGCGTGCGGCCATCGTTTGAATCACGCCGCCGAAACCGCGTTCGCGGTGCGGCAGGACGATGCATGACAAACCCAGCATCGCGCAGCCGTACACCGCCGACATCGCCGAGAGCAGTACGCAGCAGGTCAAAAGCAGCGCGAAGTTCTGCGTTATGTCGGTACAGGCCATCAGCCCGAACACTGCCGAAAGTCCCAGCGTCGCCGCCAGCAGCCAGCCGCGAAACCGCCCCGCCGGCCGCCGTTCCATCAGTGCGGCAAACAATACCTTCGCTGCTTCGATACTGCCGATTAAATGAATCCAGCTCAGTTGATTCAGGCTATAACCGTGATTTTTCAAAATAGCGACCAGTGCGACCAGATAAAAACCGGTTAGCGTGAATTTGTAAGTGCTGCCGCCGATAAGCAGCAGCCAGTCGCGTGAGTTTGGGGAAGTCTGATTGTCGGACATCACATGATTCTTTTGAAGATGAGGCAAATAAAGGGACAAGGCCGTCTGAACATATTGGGTGGTAATACTTGATTTGTATTTAAATAGGTTTAGTATCTTTTCAGACGGCCTTCAACGCTTCTTCTGCGCGAAGTAGGGCGGTTGTTTCATCTGCTTCAACGATGTAGTTCACGCCCAGCGCGGGGCCGAGTTTGGACGATTGTTCGCGGAATAACGCCAGTTGTGCCGCGTCGGGTTCGATAAGGAGCATGGCGGCGCAGCGTTCGGACAGTTGCGGCCGATGTGCCTTTATCCATTCGATGTAAGTTTTACGGTCGGCAATGCGCTGTTCGTCGCTTACCTGCCGCCGCATCGGGGTGCAGACGGTGGCGAAGCGGGGGTTTTGGTTTAACAGGGTTTCGAATTCGGTCAGCCAGCCGGCGAAGTCGGCGACGTGGGTCAGGTCGGTCAGGTAGATGGTGCCTTCGGGCAGGGTTTTGGCGGGGGTGAAGTAGTGCATGGGATTCCTTTGGGTGTTTTGGAGGAATAAACGGTAGGCCGGGCATAAATGTCCGACCTATGTTTTTTCAGACGGCCTCTATCATTTCAGCTTCATTTAAAACTTCCATTCCGCACTCACGCCCACGCTTCTGGGGCGTTGGTAGAGCGCGTCTTGGCGGTCGGCGCTGGAAATGAATATGGGTTGGCGGCGGTTGAGCACGTTGTCGGCGTAGAGTGAGACGCGGCCTTGTTTGAAGTTGTAGGCGGTGTAGAGATTGACTTGGTTGTATGCGCCGATTTTGCCCGATTCGGCATTATCGGCGGCGGAGTAGTAGCCGCCGTAGAAGCGCACGTCGCCGCCGGCTTCCCAGCCTTTGTCGTTCAGGTATTTCACGCCGATGTTGGCGGTGTATTTGGGCGCGCGGCCGAGTTTGTTGCCTTCGATGCCGCTGTCGGGATAGCTTTTGATTTTGGTGTTGAGCAGCCCCAGTCCGGTGGTGAGTTTCAGGCTGTCGGTCGCCTGCCAGTCGGCGGCAAGTTCCGCGCCGTAGGTATGGACTTTTTTGGCGTTGCGGATGACGACGGAGTTGGTACCGAGATAGAAGGGGAGCTGCATGTCGCGGTAGTGGTTCAGGAACAGGTTGCCGGAGAGTTGCAGGCGGCGGTCTGCGCTGCGCCAGCGGGTGTACCACTCGTAGTTGTTCACATATTCGGGTTCATAAGTGTAGGTTACGACGGGGCGGCCGAAGGTGATGCCCGCGCCGCCGGGGTTGTAGCCGCGTGCGGCTTTGATGCCGCTGACCCATTGGTCGGTGGGTTTGAAGGCAATGTCGATTTTGGGCAGGAACACGGTCTGGCCTTTGTCTAAATTAAGGTGCAGTGCGCCGCTGCCGCCGCTTCTTTTGTGCGTTTCTTTTTCAAGGCGGGCGGCGGCCGTGATGTCCCATTTTTCGCTGGGGCTGTATGTGGTTTCGGCAAACAGGGCGCGTACGCTGTTGCGGTCGTCAAAGGTGTTGCGGCCGCCGACACTGCGGATGTCCACCCATTCGTCTTGTTTGCTGCGGAAGTAGTGCAGTCCGACAAGGCCTTTCAGACGGCCTTTGTTTGAAAAATGCAATACCGGCTCCCATTGCAGTTCGCGGCCTTTTAGTTCGGCGGGCACGCCTTGCGGGCTGACGGTCATTGGCAGGTGCAGCCGCTCGTTGTGGTAGCGGCCGTAAACCAGTTTGTTTTCCAGTTTCAGATAGTCGTTAAGCTGCCACGATACGTCCCAGATGCCCGATGTCGAGCCGGTTACGAACACGGGTTTTTCTTTTAAAAAACGGCGGCTGGCAGTGTTGCCCATGATTTCGTTTTGCGGCGCGCGCGAACGGATGTGGTTCAGCGTCAGGCGGCTGTAAAAATCGGGATGGTTTTCGGGCGTGAGCAGAAGTTTGAAGCGCACGTTGGTGTTTTCCACGCGGCGCGGATTGCCGGTTGGCTCGTAGGACACGAACGGCTCGTAGCTTTCGCGTTGCTGCCGTTCCGCGCTCAATCTGAAGGCAAGGTTGTTTTTCACAATCGGGCCGGACACTACGCCGGCGATGTTGCGCGTTTTCTGGTTGCCCAAACCCAAGCGTAGCGCGCCTTCCCATTCGTCGGTCGGGTCTTTGGAACGCATCACCACCGCGCCCGCCACCGCGTTCTGCCCGCGCACATGGCTTTGCGGCCCGCGCAAGACTTCCACCTGCTGCATGTCCCACAGCGATTGCGTGCCGAAGGCGTATTCGTTGTAAGTGGCGGAGCGGCCGTCTATGGACAGGTTCAGGCGCGGCCGCGTGCCCGCAAAGAACGCTACCGCGCCGACGGCAGGGCCGGAGCCGTCCACGCCTCGCACGGTCGGCAAATCGTTGCCGCTGCCCAAGTCCACCGTGTTCACAGTCTGTTTGATCAGGTCGGTTGCGGAAAGATTGTGGCCGCTGCGGTCGATGTTCGGCGTGGAGAAAACGCGGTTGGACGTGGCGGTTTCAAAGCCGTTGCGGTTGGTGCGTTCGCCGGTGACGACGACTTCTTCCAACTGCACCTGTTCCGCATCTTGCACCGCATCGGTGGCATAAATCCATTCGGAGGCGAAAGCGGCGGCAATCAATAGGGGGAGGCGGCGGAGGGTGTGTTTCTGCATTTCCTTATCCTTTCAGACGGCATACGTCGGGGTGGATTGAACATCAGGTAATCCAATTGCTCCGTCAGTATGCAAATATTTGTATTTACACATTTACATAAAACAAACTATTAATGTAAAGTATAAGAAATAAGAAACAGGAATGCAAGTGTTTATCATTCACTTTACTTCCCTCTTATCTTGTGAATCATCCAAAAAAATCCCTCTCCTATTTTTGGGAGAAGGTTGGAGGAGGCAGATTCTGTAATCTTCATGAATTTGGCCTGCCAAGCATCCGATAGTCCTCATTCGTAGGGCGGAGCGGAAGGATAAGGAAAGAGGCCGTCTGAAAGCCGTTATATTGCCATTGCCGCTGTGGGGAAATATGATGAGTATCCGACTTGCGGATAACTTTAATGAAAAACCTTTATGAACAAAATCAAAATCTTCTTACCGTCATGACTGCCAGCAAACAACAAACCATCGCCGACACCGCCCGCCGCCTATTCCGCGAACATGGCTTTTCCGCCGTATTCGTAGGCAGTATCTGCGCCGAGGCCAGCGTCAGCCGCGTCACTTTTTACAAATATTACAGCGGTAAAAACGCACTCTTGCAGGAAATTGTTACCGAGCAGAAAAACCGCGTCCGTGCCGAATTTGAAAATCTGCTTGAACGGCAATGCAGCCTGCGCGAAGCCGCCGAGGCTGTGTTTGTCTTGCAAAAACAATCGTTTGAAGAACTTTATTCCGCCGCTTTCCTGCGCGACATTGAAGAGAACACCGATTTGGAGCTGGAGCGATTTTTCCACGAATTGAACGAAGAAAAATACGCTTTTATGCGCGGCTTCTTCCATACTCTACAACAACGCCGCCTGATTCAGCCCGATTTGCCGGTGGAGCTCATTGACCTGTTCATCCGTCAGGCAGATATATTGATGCACCATCCGCAACTGACTGCACTTTATACCGCTGCACCACAAAAGCTGCCGCAGGATATATTGGGGTTGCTGCTGCACGGTTTGTCAGGGAAAGAATAGATAAAAAAGAATAGAAAAAATTTCAAATATGAATATTCAGACGGCCTTTCGGTAAATAGCTACCAAAAGGCCGTCTGAAAATTAAATGGAATTATAAACCGCAGGTTTTGGGTTTGTTTGCCAAAATATTGATGACTTTACGTTCAGCTTTTTGCGGCTCGATTTTGATTTCGCTTTCGTCTTCTTCGCTGCCGTCGGAGAAACGTTCCGGCATTTTTTCGCTGTCAAATGCCAAGTCGCCGCCGTGTTTCAGGCTTTGACCGCGTTCCAAGCCGACAAAGTCGAAAAGTTCGGTATCGGCCAAATGTGATGGAACGACGTTTTGTAGCGCGGAGAACATAGACTCAATACGGCCGGGGAAACGTTTGTCCCAATCGCGCAGCATGTCACCGATGACTTGGCGTTGCAGGTTGGGCTGAGAGCCGCAGAGGTTGCATGGAATAATTGGGAATTGCTTCAGCTCGGCGTATTTGATCAAGTCCTTCTCTTTGACATACGCCAGAGGACGGATGACAATGTGTTCGCCGTTGTCGCTGACTAGTTTGGGAGGCATGGCTTTGAGTTTGCCGCCGTAGAACATATTCAGGAACATAGTGGCAAGAATGTCGTCGCGGTGGTGTCCTAAGGCAATTTTGGTGCAGCCCAATTCTTTTGCGGTGCGGTAGAGGATGCCGCGGCGCAGGCGGCTGCACAGCGAACAAGTCGTTTTGCCTTCGTCCAACACGCGTTTGACGGTGGAATAAGTGTCTTCTTCAACGATTTTATAGGGAACGCCGATGCTTTCGAGATAGGTTGGCAATACTTCTTCGGGGAAGCCCGGCTGCTTTTGGTCGAGATTGACGGCGACCAGTTCGAAATCAATCGGCGCGCTGGCTTGAAGCTGGCGCAGAATGTCTAAAAGGGCGTAGCTGTCTTTGCCGCCTGAGAGGCAGACCATGATTTTGTCGCCCGGTTCGATCATGTTGAAATCGTTAATCGCATCGCCGACAGCGTGGCGCAGGCGTTTGCTGAGTTTGTTGTTTTCTAATTCTTGCTTGGTTTTTTTGGACATGGCTGTTTGTGCTTTGAAATAATAGAAAAATTTAAGGGCGGTATTGTACCGCAAAAGAATAAAGGTCGTCTGAAAAACTGCGCCTGCTTGGTTGAAGCGGCGTTTTCAGACGGCCTGATATTTGTGCTTTATTTGATTTGAAGGGCGGTGATTTTGATTTCAACCTTCCAGTCGGGCGAAGCCAGTTTCGCCTCCACGCAGGCGCGGGCCGGAGCGCGTTCGGGCGCTGTCCATGCGTCCCAGGCTTCATTCATAGCGGCGTAGTCGTTCATATCGGGCAGATAGATGGTGGCTTCTAAAATGTGGGCTTTGTTGGATTGGCATTGGGTGAGCCATGAATCGATTTGCGCCAAAACATTTTCAGTTTGCGCTTTGGCATCGGCTTCAGGATTTTCGGGAACCATGCCGGAGAGGAAAACCAAGCCGTTGGCCACGACGGCTTCCGAATAGCGTTTGTTTGTGCCAAGATAGCGGATGTCCATGTTGTCTCCTGATTTCAAAAAGAAGGTATGGTAACATTGCGACTGTTTACGTTCCACATTTAAGAGGGGCTGTCTGAAAAGGATGGCGGAAAACAACCCATGAGTAAAGCAGAATATCCGGTTACGCAGGCAGTACGCTTTTTACGCAGTAAGAAAATCGATTTTGTCCCTTATGTTTACGCATATGAAGAACATGGTGGTACGGCGCGTTTTGCCGAATGTACGGGCAAGCCCGAGCATCAGGTCATCAAAACGATTGTTTTGCAGGATGAGCATAAAAAAGGTTTGGTTGTTTTAATGCACGGTGACAAACATATTTCCACCCGCAATCTGGCGCGCGAACTGGGTTTGAAACACATCGAACCGGCAACGGCAGATCAGGCGGCGAAATGGACAGGATATTTGGTCGGCGGGACGTCGCCGTTCGGTATGAAAACCGCGTTGCCGGTTTATGTGGAAGAAAGTATTTGGGCTTTGGACGAGATTTTTATCAATGGCGGCAAACGTGGGTTTATCGTAGGCATGAAGCCTGAAAACCTGCGGACGCTTAATCCGCAAGATGTTCATGTTGCAGTGGACGCGTAAAGGAGGGGAATACAGATGGAACAAGTGAATTTATACGAAATCTTGGGTGTATCTCAGGATGCGGATATCAACGTTATCCGCGAAGCTTACGGCAAATTGGTGGCCAATCCGGATATTCAGAAAGATGCGGAGCGTTTCAAAGCCATCGGACAGGCGTTTGAAGTATTGTCTCATCCGGAAAAACGTTTGGCTTATGATGCGGCTATGCAGTACGAGCGTCAGGAAGCCAAAGACAACAGCTTCAATAATACGGCGACAAATGTGGTCAACACGCCCAGCTCTGACGTAAAAAACTATGTTTTTATTGCTTATGTTACATATGCTGTGGGCTTATTGATTTTGTTTACCCCCGTTGTCGGTGTGATTATGGCGTATGTTAAACGCGATGAGGCTCAAGGCAGTATTTACGCCAGTCATATCGATTATTTGATTAAGACATTTTGGGTGTCTTTAGTGGGTACGGTTTTGGGAACTTTTACTACACTGATCTTAATTGGTTGGCTGATTTTATTGGTAACTGCCATTTGGTTTATTTACCGTGTAGTCGTCGGACTGATTAAACTGAATGAAGATAAGCCTGTTTCCAATCAAGGATGGTTTTAAAGCATGGCATATTTATTGGCAAGTATCGTTTGCAGCGTGTTGGTGTCTGTCTTGCTGAAAGTGGCGCGCAAGCAAAAAATCAATATCGAGCAGGCGGTGGCGGTGAATTATATCGTTGCCGTCACTTTGACCATGCTGGTGTTAAAACCCGATTTGAGCAATCCGCAGGTATTTTTACCGACGTGGTGGCTTTTTGCGGCCTTGGGCATATTGCTGCCAAGCGTGTTTGTCATTATGGGCAAATCCGTAGATGCGGCAGGTATCGTCAAATCGGACGCGGCACAACGCTTATCGCTGTTTCTGCCGATTGTCGCTTCATTCACGCTTTTCCATGAGCAGTTGACCGAAGGCCGTCTGATCGGTTTGGTATTGGCATTTACGGCACTGTTTTTCTTGCTTTGGAAAAGCGATGGCGGCAAGAAATCCGGCGGCTTCAGCACGCAAGTAATGCTGCTTTTGAGCGTCTGGTGCGGCTACGGCGTCATCGATATTTTGTTCAAACAAGTGGCGAAAAGCGGTACCGCTTTTGCCGGTAATTTGCTGGTGGCGTTTTGTTTGGCCGGTATCTTGATGTTTGGCTACCTGTTTGCCAAAGGAAGCAAATGGACCAAAGAGGGCATAGTGGGCGGTATGATTTTGGGCTGTCTGAACTTTTTGAATATTGTTACCTACATCTCGGCACACCAAATCATGAAGGATAATCCAACCTTGGTCTTTGCCGGTATGAATATTGGCGTGATTGTTTTGGGTACGCTGATCGGTGCGGCAATATTTAAGGAAAAAATCAGCAGCATTAATGCAGCCGGTATCAGTATTGCTATTTGCTCGATAGCCTGCCTGTTTTATTGGCCGCAGATTCGCAGCTTACTGGGTTAAAAATACTCAGGCCGTCTGAAAGTTTTCAGACGGCCTTATTTTTATTATAAAATAGCCATTCATGCGCTGATTTGGCCGTGTGGAAATTATTTTGCGCTTACGGGCGTTTCTATGTTAAACAAAGAAGTTGAACTCACACAATAATATCGATAGTTACATCATGAAACATATTAAAAAACACATTCAATGCGCCGTTTTCGGCATGCTGGTATTGTCCGGTTGCCAATCGTATCAGGAAGATCAAAGCCGCCGCAGTAAAATGGCTCAATTCGCGCTTAACCATCCCGTGGCCGCCCAAGTTATCGGGATGGAAGACGAAGGCTTAATCAATATGACCAGTAATGCCACACGCTTTGCCGAGCGTACAGGTTTGGACGACAAAGCAAACGGCGACAGCAGGGGAACACAGGTCAATGCCGTACGCCAAGCATTGTGGCAGGCGGCGATTGCTTCTAAATTCGACAGCATTATTGCAGAAAAAGCAGGTAATGCGCGTCTGACGGATATGGAGTTGCGAGAAGGTAAAGACGACTACTTCAGCCGCTACCTTGCCGACCAGGCAGTCGATCAACGTAATAACCGTATCGGCCGCAGTATCGGCAGTGCCAAACCCGACAGCGATATGAAGACGCTGGCGGCAAGCATTTTGTTCTACTACAACAAAGTAGGCTTATGGACGGCTTCCGAAGTGAACAACCGTTGGCGCATCAAACAGGAAAAACTTTCAGACGGCCAGTATGCCGAGGCATTGAAAAATATCGCCAAATTGGATCAAAACGGTATGACCGAACAGGAACGTAATAGTTATAAAACCGGTACGTTCAGCGAAATCAAACGTTCGGTCAAAGCCATACGTCAAGTCGAAGACTGATTTTAAGACTTCATTATTGAAAGGCAATTGTTATGAATTTCCCTCCGCGTTATGTCTCAAACACCCGTATGCGCCGTATGCGTAAAGATGATTTTTCACGTCGTCTGATGCGCGAGCATACTTTGACGGCAGATGATTTGATCTATCCGGTTTTTGTATTGGAAGGCCAGAATCAGGAAGAGGCAGTCCCATCCATGCCGGGTGTCAAACGCCAAAGTTTGGACAAATTGTTGTTCACTGCTGAAGAAGCACTGAAGCTCGGCATTCCTATGCTGGCTTTGTTTCCCGTGGTAACGCAAAACAAAACCGAGTTTGCGGAGGAAGCTTATAATCCTGAAGGCTTGGTGCCGACAGTAGTACGAACCCTGCGCGAGAAATTCCCAGAGCTGGGTATCATGACCGACGTTGCCTTGGATCCCTACACCATTCACGGTCAAGACGGTTTAACCGATGAAAATGGCTATGTCCTCAACGATGAAACCATTGAAGTTTTGGTAAAACAGGCTTTGTGTCATGCCGATGCAGGCGCACAAGTCATTGCCCCGTCAGACATGATGGACGGACGTATTCTTGCCATCCGTGAAGCCTTAGAAGATGCCGGACATATCCATACGCGCATTATGGCGTATTCGGCAAAATATGCTTCAGCGTTCTATGGCCCGTTCCGCGATGCCGTCGGTAGTTCCGGCAATCTGGGTAAGGCAGACAAGAAAACCTACCAAATGGATCCTGCAAATACTAACGAAGCCTTGCACGAAGTAGCATTGGATATTCAAGAGGGCGCAGACATGGTTATGGTAAAACCGGGTCTGCCGTATCTGGATGTCGTCCGCCGAGTCAAAGACGAATTCGGCGTACCGACGTATGCTTACCAAGTTTCCGGCGAATATGCCATGCTTCAGGCTGCCATTCAAAACGGTTGGCTGGATGGCGAAAAAACCATTTTGGAAAGCTTATTGGCATTCAAACGTGCTGGCGCCGATGGTATTTTGACTTACTACGCGATTGAAGCGGCAAAATTGTTGAAGAAGTAAAATAAAGAAATAAATTAAAAAGCGGCAAACAGTGTTTATCCTGTTTAGCCGCTTTTTTGTATTACTTAAGATTGGCTCAATAGGGCCCGACTAAGGTTTATTTTTTGAAAATCTAAAGAGTTTTGCATAAACAAAGGCCGTCTGAAAAAATAGTCCCCTGATTTTTCAGACGGCCTTATATGATTTAAACCTTAGTGGTGGCTGCAACCGCCGTGGGTTTCACGCAAAGCTTCGGCTGCTTGTTCGTCTGCGTGGTAGCTGGAGCGAACCATTGCGCCGATCGCGGCATTAGTAAAGCCCAATTCGTATGCTTCTTTTTCAAAAACTTTAAATTGGTCAGGCGTTACATAGCGTAGGACGGGCAGGTGGCCGTCTGAAGGTTGCAGATATTGGCCGATGGTAATCATCTCGATATTGTTGGCACGCATATCGCGCATTATTTCGCGTACGTCCTCGTCTGTTTCGCCCAAGCCGACCATGATGCCGGACTTTGTCGGGATATGGGGCATCATTTCTTTGTAACGGCGCAGAAGCTCGAGGGAGTGTTGGTAATTGGCACCCGGACGGGCTTTTTTATACAGGCTTGGATGGGTTTCTAAGTTGTGGTTCATCACGTCGGGCGGTGTTTCTGCCAAGATTTCCAGTGCGATGTCCAAACGGCCGCGGAAATCGGGAACAAGGATTTCGATTTTGGTATTCGGGCTGGTTTCGCGGATGGCTTTGATGCAGTCGGCGAAGTGTTGGGCGCCGCCATCACGCAGGTCGTCACGGTCGACGGAAGTAATCACGACATAGCGCAGGTTCATGGATTTAACGGATTCGGCCAAGTGTTTAGGCTCGTCAGGATCCAGCATATTGGGGCGGCCATGACCAACGTCGCAGAACGGGCAGCGGCGGGTACAAATATCGCCCATGATCATGAATGTGGCCGTACCCTTGGTAAAGCATTCGCTGATATTTGGACAAGATGCTTCTTCGCACACGGTATGCATTTTTTGTTCGCGAAGAATGTTTTTGATTTCAAAGAATTTCTTGCCCGGTAATTTGGCGCGGATCCATTCGGGCTTTTTCAATTTTTGTTCCAATGGAACAACTTTAATCGGAATGCGTGCAGTTTTATCTGCGCCTTTCAGTTTGATGCCGCGTTTTGGGTCGTTTTTTACTTCTTCACTCATGGTGATGTGTTCTTTCTGTCGTTATAAAGGCCGTCTGAAAAGCTTATTGTAGTCTTTATGAACTAAGGGCTTGTGGGTTCAGAGGGGCAGTTAAAAGATGGTGTTGGGGTCGAATATTTTCAGACGGCCTTATGCCAGCTCTTTCTGTAAATGCTTGGTCAGTTTGTCTGAAACTTCTGCCAAGCCGGGTGCCGGAGAGACAAAGTCGGCAATTTGGGTCATTTCCATACCGGCATAACCGCAGGGGTTGATATGGGTAAACGGACTTAAATCCATGTTCACGTTAAGCGCCAAGCCGTGGTAAACGGAGCCGTCTTTGATACGCAGGCCCAGGGAAGCGATTTTACGCTCGCCGACATAAACGCCGGGACGTTTGGGGTCGGCGGCTGCTTCGATGCCGTATTCTGCCAAGGTGGCGATGATGCTGTTTTCAAGTGCGGAAACGATATGGCGCACACTGGTCTTACGGCGTTTGAAATTGATCATCGTATAAACGACCAATTGGCCAGGACCGTGGTAGGTAATTTGACCTCCTCTGTCAATTTGGACAACGGGAATATCGTCGCGGATGAGGAGGTGTTCGGGCTTACCGGCCAAGCCTTGAGTGAATACGGGCGGATGTTCGACCACCCATAATTCGTCTTCGGTATTTTCGTCACGCGAGGCATTAAATGCCTTCATGGCTTCGAAAGTCGGCAGGTAATCGACCAAGCCTTTGTGCACGATTTTCATTACAGCACCACTTTTACCAATTCGTGTGAAGTCAGGTCGCGGTAGATATTGTCGAGCTGCTCTTGATTTTCAACATTTACATGGACAGTCGCGCCGGTATAGTTGCCTTTGCTGCTTGGGCGCGTAGTAATGTGGTGCGGCTCGGTATCGGGAGCGTGTTTGCGCACGGTTTCCAAGATGGCGGATTCAAATTCCGGATGAACCACGCCCATGACTTTTACAGGAAAGGTGCAAGGGAATTCAATTAATGATTTTTTTTCGGTTGAGTCTGTCATGGTTTACTACCTTTTTTGGTTAGCCAGGGCCGTCTGAAAAGTTTTCAGACGGCCCAAAATCCGATATATTTTATCGTAAACGTCCATATCGGGCTATTAAAAATGATGTTTTAGAAAATAGGTGCGGATAAGCTGTTTTCAAGTCTTGAAATGGAGCGCTTCAGCCCAATTTTGAGCTACATTCTGATTTAACAATGATTGAGATTTCTAACTATGCCGACAAAAGACAAATATTTCGAGGAATACAGTGCGCTGGCTACCTTGCCTTTACGCGATGTCGTGGTGTATCCGCATATGGTATTGCCGCTGTTCGTCGGTCGTCCTAAATCGATTGCAGCCCTTGAGGCGGCAATGGCTAATGATGATCCGGTTTTCCTGTTGGCCCAGCTTGACCCTAATACAGAAGACCCTAAAGCTGAAGATTTGCACCAAACTGGTACGGTTGCCCAAGTTTTGCAGGTTTTGAAGCTGCCTGACGGCACCGTTAAAGTGTTGGTAGAAGGTATCCGTCGTGCGCGCGCATTGACGGTTGACGAAACAGGCGGACTGTTTTTATCCCATGTGGAGGCGATTGATGAAAACAGCGACAAGGACAATCCCGAAATTGAAGCCTTGCGCCGTACCTTGCTGACTCAATTTGAGCAATATGCGAAATTGAACAAAAAAATCCCTGCCGAAGTTATCAGTACCATCAGCAGTATCGATGACAACAGCCGTCTTGCCGATACTATTGCCGCGCATTTGCAGCTGAAATTAGAGCAGCGTCAATATGTACTGGAGACTGCCGGCATTGTTGACCGTTTGGAATTTCTGCTGGCGCAGTTGGAAGCCGAACTCGATATCATGCAGGTCGAGAAACGCATCCGTGGCCGTGTGAAACGTCAAATGGAAAAATCCCAACGTGAGTATTACTTGAATGAGCAAGTAAAAGCGATTCAGAAAGAATTGGGCGAAGAAGACGAGCGCGACGAGCTGGATGCGCTGGAAAACAAAATCAAAGAAGCAGGCATGAGCAAAGAGGCTGAAGAAAAATGTCTGTCTGAATTGAAAAAACTGAAAATGATGCCGCCGATGTCTGCGGAATCTACCGTCGTGCGCAACTACATCGATACTTTGCTTGAGTTGCCGTGGAAGAAAAAATCCCGTGTCAGCAAAGATATTGCCAAGGCTGATTTGATTTTGAATGCCGACCACTATGGTTTGGAAAAAGTTAAAGAGCGCATTTTGGAATATTTGGCCGTTCAAAAACGTATGGACAAGCTCAAAGGCCCGATTTTATGTCTGGTTGGCCCTCCGGGGGTGGGTAAAACTTCCTTGGGTGAGTCGATTGCCAAAGCCACAGGCCGTCAATATGTGCGTATGGCGTTGGGCGGCGTGCGTGATGAAAGCGAAATCCGCGGCCACCGCCGTACCTATATCGGCTCTATGCCGGGCAAAATCTTGCAAAATATGGCGAAAGCGGGTGTGAAAAACCCATTGTTCCTGCTTGATGAAATCGACAAGATGGGCAGCGATTTCCGTGGTGATCCTGCCAGTGCTTTGCTTGAGGTGCTGGATCCTGAGCAAAACAACAAGTTCGCTGACCATTATGCCGAAGTCGATTATGATTTGAGCGATGTGATGTTTATTGCCACTTCAAACAGCTTGAATATCCCGACTCCGCTGCTTGACCGTATGGAAATTATCCGTCTGTCCGGTTATACGGAAGATGAAAAAATCAATATCGCCATGCAATACCTTGTGCCGAAACAAATGAAGCGCAATGGTGTGAAAGAGGGTGAGTTGGTGGTTGATGAAAGTGCGGTGCGCGATATTATCCGTTACTACACCCGCGAGGCCGGTGTCCGCTCGTTGGATCGCGAAATTGCCAAAATCTGTCGCAAAGTGGTGATGCAGGTTACTTTGAATGAGGACAAGAAAAAAGCGTCCAAATCCAAAACAGTAAGCAAGGCCAAGCCTAAAGCGATTAAAGTTACTGAGAAAAATCTGCATGACTATCTGGGCGTGCGCCGTTTCGACTATGGTGTGGCCGAAAGCGAAAACCGCATCGGCCAGGTAACCGGTCTGGCTTGGACCGAAGTCGGTGGCGAGTTATTGACCGTAGAGGCGGTTGCCTTGCCGGGTAAAGGTACGATTCAATGCACCGGCCAACTGGGCGATGTCATGAAAGAATCGGTATCGGCTGCATGGTCGGTTGTCCGTTCCCGTGCTGAATCAGTGGGTTTGGCGCCTGATTTTTACGAGAAGAAAGACATTCACGTTCATGTGCCTGAAGGTGCGACGCCAAAAGACGGTCCGAGCGCAGGTATCGCCATGACTTTGGCGATGGTTTCTGCCTTCACCAAAATTCCGGTGCGTGCAGACGTGGCGATGACCGGCGAAATCACTTTGCGTGGCGAAGTCTTGCCGATTGGTGGTTTGAAAGAAAAACTGCTGGCTGCTTTGCGCGGCGGTATCAAGCATGTATTGATTCCAAAAGACAACGTCAAAGATTTGGAAGAAATCCCTGAAAATGTTAAAACCGGTCTGACCATTCATCCGGTCAAATGGATTGATGAAGTGTTGGCTTTGGGTTTGGAAGCTCAGCCTGAGCAATGGGCGGCTGAATTGGCGGTTGCCGAGACCCCGCAAACTTCTAAGACGAAGTCAAGAACAAAAGCAACCAAGCATTAAGTTGGTCGTCTGATGTTGCAAAAAATGTGGTTTTGCCCTGAATGCCACAAAAATAGGGCAATTCCACATCTTTTACTTGACATGATAATTTCAGAATTGCTATAAAGTGCGTATGTGCTTTAAAAGTGCTTAAGCCCCGAGTATTCGGGCATTTCATCATTTTTTACGATAGGAAGGGACTAATTGTGAACAAGTCTGAATTGATCGAAGCAATTGCTCAAGAAGCCGGCATTTCCAAATCTGCTGCGCAAAAAGCTTTGGATGCTACTACTAATGCCGTAACCAATGCGTTGAAAAACGGCGACACTGTTACTCTGGTCGGTTTCGGTACTTTCTACGTCGGCGAACGCGCCGAACGTCAAGGCCGCAACCCTAAAACTGGCGAGCCTTTGACTATTGCTGCTGCTAAAACTCCTAAATTCCGTGCCGGTAAAGCATTGAAAGACGCTCTGTAATTTAGAGTCTTTCCCTGAATGGGAATAAAAAACCGATTTGATTCGGTTTTTTATTTTGAAGGCCGTCTGAAACCTTTCAGACGGCCTTTAGTTTGTTGAGTGTATAAAAAGGCTGAAATCCTAATGATAAAAGGATTTCAGCCTTTTTAGTTTATCTTGTTACACTTGATTTTTACATTAATAAGATTTATCATTAGCAAAGAAAATAACAATACTTAAAACAAACCGCACTTATCGAAAGAAGAGGCAAATAGCCACTCATAACCAATCTTTCAAATGTGCCACACATTCGTCATTCTTCTCACGTTTTTTAATAATCTACTTTTAAAACAAATGAAAAGAGAGGCTTATGTCTACCATTCCTTTGTCGCGCCTGAAAAAAGGCGCAGTCGTACATATTGATTCTATTATTTCCAACCCTGTTTTTGGTGAATTGGATTCCTTGGTAACCCGTCGTCTTGCGGATTTGGGTTTTTCCAGCGGAATGCCGTTGCAAGTGATTGCCGTGGGCGGTTTTGGAAGAGGACCGTTTGCAGTACGCTTGGGCAATCAATCCCAATTTTCCCTGCGGTTGGAAGAGGCCGGGAAGATTATGTGTCGTATCGTTGAGGCCGTTTAAGGCCGTCTGAAAGAATAAGGAAAAATGATGGAACTAAGCTATTTTGCCTTGATTGGCGCGCCAAACTGCGGCAAAACCGTTTTGTTCAACGGTTTGACCGGCTCACATGCCAAGGTTGCCAATTATCCGGGCGTAACTGTCGATAAGCGCGAGGGCGCCTTCCTCGACGACGAGGCCGTCCGCATTATCGACCTGCCGGGCACATACAGCCTACGCACGACCAGCCCCGACGAAGCGGTGGCGAAAGATGTAATGGTAGGCAAGATGGGCATTCCGCCCGATGCCATTATTGCCGTTGCCGACGCGACCAACCTGCGTATGACCCTGCGCATGATTTTGGAACTGAAAACGCTGGGACTGCCTATGGTGGTGTCGCTGAATTTGAGCGACGTGGCCCGCAAAAGGGGCTTGAATATCGACGCGGCCAAACTGAGCGAGTTGTTGGATGCACCTGTTTTGGAAACAGTTGCAGTGAGCGCGTCGGGTGTACAGGCTGTACGCGAAGCCGTGGCGAAGCTGCCGCGCAAACGCTCTTTCCCCGCAAACCCCGCCTCTGCCGAACGCACGCTCGATGCGCTGGATAGCGACAAACTTTATCAAGAAGTCGAATCGATTTTGGCACAAGTGGTACGCACCCAGATGACGCTGCCCGCATGGCACAAAAAACTCGACGACATCGTGCTGCACCCCGTCTGGGGCATGATTATGCTGCTGGTCATCCTGTTTATGGTGTTCCAAGCGGTTTACACATGGGCGGCGCCGATTATGGACGCCATCGAAGGCGGCTTTACCGCGCTGGGCGAATGGATAGGCGCCAACATGGAGCCGGGCATCCTCAGCGACTTGCTCGTCAACGGCGTCATTGCCGGTTTGGGCAGCGTGTTGGTGTTCCTGCCGCAGATTACGATTTTGTTTGCCTTTATCCTGCTATTGGAAGACTCAGGCTATCTGCCGCGTGCAGCCTTCCTGCTGGATAACATCATGGCAAAAAGCGGTTTGTCCGGCCGTTCGTTTATTCCCCTTTTGTCCAGCTTTGCCTGTGCCGTTCCTGCCGTGATGTCGGCGCGTACCATTAACGACCCGCGCGAACGCCTTGTTACCATCGCGGTTGCGCCGTTGCTGACTTGTTCCGCACGTTTGCCAGTGTATGCGCTGATTATCGCCGCTGTTATTCCTGACCGTACAGTGGGTGGGATTTTCAACCTGCAAGGCCTGACATTGTTTATTCTTTATATCGTAGGCATTCTGTCGGCTGCATTGGCAGCGTATATCATGAAACGCTTGGCGCGGATGAAAGGCAATGTGCAACAATTCCCACTTTTGATGGAATTGCCGACTTTCCGTACGCCTAACTTCAAACACATCATGACCAGCTTGTGGGATAGGGTAAAAGCCTTCCTGAAACGCGCGGGTACCATCATTTTTGCGTTGGCCGTGGTCTTGTGGGGCTTGGTAAGCTGGCCGCAACCGCCTGAAGGCGCAACCGGTGCCGCCATCGATTACAGCTTGGCAGGTACGCTTGGTCATGCTATTCAGCCGTTTTTTGCACCTTTGGGTTTTACTTGGGAAATGTGTATCGCCATGATTCCGGGTATTGCCGCGCGCGAAGTGGTCGTTGCCGCATTGGGTACCGTTTATGCCGTCAGCGCGTCGTCTGAAGATGCCGTACAAAACGCATTAATTCCCATCATACACAACAACTGGGGCTTGCCGACCGCCTTTGCCTTCTTGGCTTGGTATGTGTATGCTCCGATGTGTGCCGCGACTTTGACCGTGATTAGACGCGAAACCAAATCCACGAAAAATATGCTTATGATTACAGGCTATTTGTTCCTGATGGCTTATTTTGCCGCATTCGTGGTTTACCAAATTTCTTCAAGGATACTATCATCATGACTCAATATATTATCGTCGGCTTGATTATGCTTGCCTGCGTATTCTTCCTCTTGCGAAAATTCGTATTCAAACCGAAAAAACGCGACTGCAGCAGCGGCTGCGGTAAATGCGGCGGTTGTGGTTAAATAAAGAGGGTTAGGTAAAAGTAAAAGGCCGTCTGAAATGGTTTCAGACGGTCTTTTTTATTGCTCTATGGCTTTTCAGATGCAAAACTAGGTATTTAGAGCTTAGCACCAGGATTTATTGAACGGGAAGCCTGAAATGTCCAGTGATGGTGTAGCGGTAGAGGACATCGTCTTCACGGGTTCCTGAACCGATATTATGGATAATCAGGGGCCTGTCTCCGATTTTTCGATCGGAGACGATACCGATATGGGGACGGTTGCCTTTCAGTTCCCAAGTTACAATATCGCCAGCTTGATAGTTTGTATCTTGAACGGCCCAGCCTTGACGCGTGAAATAAGTCATTAGGTTAGGTACGCGGCGGTGGTCAATATTGGTATCAGGTTGTTTCAAACCCCAGCGTTTCGGATAGACGGAAAAGTTGCGGCTCATGTCTTGATGAACAAGATCTTGCAAATCTATATTTTGGTCGCGCAAGGCACGGATAATGACGTCTGTGCAAACGCCTTTTGATATCGGCACATCTCCCATCGGATAAGTGAGCTTCGTGTAAGCTGGGTCGTAACGAAGGGTTTTGCCGATTTGGTTGCGCGCAGATTGTACGATTTTCGGTGATGGTCCTTTGGGTTCGGTAATTTTTTGTTGTAGGAAATCGGTATTAATACTTAGGATAGAATTGTGATGACGAGCAAAAAATACAACTGTTGTAATCAGAAGGATAGAAAGCGCAATACTGAGAACTATGGGCTTAAAGGCTATTTTGTGTTTCATGATATATGCACGGCTTAGATGTTGTCTGCATTATTATCAGATTTTTGAGTGGGTTGGCAATGCATAATGGAAAAATGGTCTTGAGCAAGTATGTACGGGCAAATAATAGATGAGTGTTATTTGGGTATTACCAAAACATTTTTTGTAAATATAGATTTTAAATTGGCATATGATAAAAGGCCGTCTGAAAACTTTTCAGACGGCCTTAGTTATTGGAGAAGGCTATTTCAATGCTTCTAACAGCTTCCCGTGTATTCCACCGAAACCGCCGTTGCTCATGACCAAAATATGATCGCCTGCTTCGGCATTTTTCACAATTTCGGCAACAAAGGCATCGAAGTCTTTGCCTACGTGCAGTTTGTCACCTAAAGGCGCGAGGGCTTCGGCGACGTCCCAGTCCACGCCACCGGCGTAGCAGAACACTTGGTCGGCATTGTTTAAGCTTGCGGGCAGGGCGGCTTTCATGGTACCGAGTTTCATAGTGTTAGAACGTGGCTCGAGGACGGCGAGGATGCGTGCGTTACCGACGTGCTGGCGCAGACCTTCGATAGTGGTTTCGATGGCGGTCGGGTGGTGGGCAAAGTCATCGTAAACAGTGATGCCGTTTACCGTGCCTTTGATTTCCATACGGCGTTTGACGTTTTTAAATGCACTTAAAGCTTCGCAGGCCGTCTGAATATCGACGCCGGCATGACGTGCAGCGGAGATAACGGCGAGGGCGTTCATACGGTTGTGTTCGCCCATCAGTTCCCACGCGACGTGTCCGACTGTTTCGCCGTGATGACGTACGTCGAACGAGCCGTCGGCATGGACGGTACCAACCTGCCAGCCTTGTTCGGTACCAAATTTTTCTACGGGCGTCCAGCAGCCTTTATCCAGAGTATCTTGCAGGCTTTGCTGTTGGCCGTTGCAGACGATGAGGCCTTCAGACGGCACGGTGCGTACCAAATGATGGAATTGGGTTTGAATGGCGCCCAAATCGGCAAAAATGTCGGCGTGGTCGAATTCAAGATTGTTCAAAATGGCGGTACGCGGACGGTAGTGTACGAATTTGGAGCGTTTGTCAAAAAAGGCAGTATCGTATTCGTCGGCTTCGATAACGAAGAATGGGGATTTTGAGTTAGGGTCTTGGCGCGGGGGTTGTGGCAGACGGGCGGAAACGCTGAAGTTTTCCGGTACGCCACCAATCAGGAAGCCCGGAGCGAGACCGGCATATTCCAAGACCCAGGCGAGCATGGAGGCGGTAGTCGTTTTGCCGTGTGTGCCGGCTACACCGAGTACCCAATGATGGTGTAATACGTTTTCAGCAAGCCATTGCGGGCCGGAAATGTAAGGCAGGCCTTTATTCAAAATGGCTTCAATCACATCCATGCCGCGTTTGGCAACATTACCGATAACGTAAATATCGGCTTTAAATTCGTCCAATTGAGCGGCATCAAAACCTTCATGTACGTCTATGCCCAAGGCTTCAAGCTGGGTGCTCATCGGCGGATACATCTTTGCGTCGCAACCGCTGACTTTAAAACCTGCTTCTTTGGCAATAGCCGCTACGCCGCCCATAAATGTGCCGCCGATACCGATAATGTGGATGTGTTTCATGATAAGACTGTCTTTGGATAAATTAATTTTAAAGCCGTCATTATAACGGAGTTTGGATAAAGAAAGGGGTCGTCTGAAAAGTTAGGCAACAACAAGAATAGGAAAAAATGCGAAGAATTGATTTTAAAAGGAGGGCGTTGAGGTTTTGCAAGTATGGGATTGGGGTTAGCCCTGCTTTGGAAAGAGTTATTTGATACGGTAAAGTCGTTCACGAAGGTCAGGTGAAGCATTGCCTCGAACTCCTCCATGCTTGATAGCGTGAAGTTTTCGATAATAGGTTTACTTGGATAGACTTTAGAGAATGGGGGGTATTCAATTAATGCCGTCTGAAAAATAAGTCCTGAGCAAACCACGCTACGACTTATTTTCAGACGGCATTTGTATTCTGTGTTTTGCGATTTCTATTAAAGCGCTGCTTCCGAGCGTTCACCGGTACGGATACGGATAGCTTCTTCAACCGGATAAATGAAGATTTTACCGTCACCGATTTTGCCGGAATGTGCGGTTTCTAAAATGGCATCAACAGCCTGATCGACTTTGTCGTCAGCCAATACCAATTCGATTTTCACTTTAGGCAGGAAATCAACTGCGTATTCTGCGCCGCGATAAATTTCCGTATGGCCTTTTTGGCGGCCGAAACCTTTGACTTCGCTGACGGTCATGCCGGTAATGCCGATTTCAGTCAGGATTTCGCGTACATCGTCGAGTTTGAAAGGTTTGATAATAGCTTCGATTTTTTTCATATTAAGTCTCCTTGTTTGCAAAAAGGCCGTCTGAAACATTCAGACGGCCTTTGTTCCATCAAGTTCGTTCAAATTTTATTTGAGTGAACTTATTTCTTTTTCTGAGCCGGTAGGTCGGTACATACGCCCAATGCCACTTCCGCAGCCATACCGATGGATTCTCCCAGGGTTGGGTGTGGGTGGATGGTTTTACCGATATCGGCGGCATCACAGCCCATTTCAATCGCCAAGCAGACTTCACCGATCATATCGCCGCCGTTAGGACCAACGATACCGCCACCGATGATGCGGCCGGTTTCAGCATCAAAAATCAGCTTGGTGAAACCATTGTCGCAACCGTTGGCAATTGCACGGCCGGAAGCAGCCCATGGGAAGTTGGCTTTGGTAATTTTGCGGCCGGAAGCTTTGGCAGACAACTCGGTTTCGCCAACCCATGCCACTTCAGGAGAAGTGTAAGCAACACCCGGAATAACGCGCGCGTCAAAGTAGGCTTTATGGCCGGCACAGTTTTCCGCAGCAACGTGGCCTTCGTGAACGGCTTTGTGTGCCAACATCGGTTGACCGACGATGTCGCCGATAGCGTAGATGTGCGGCACGTTGGTGCGCATTTGTTTGTCCACTTCGATGAAGCCGCGGTCAGTTACAGCAACGCCTGCTTTTTCGGCGCTGATGAGTTTGCCGTTAGGCGCACGACCGGCAGCCACCAATACGGCATCGTAACGTTGTGGCTCTTTAGGCGCATTTGCACCTTCAAAAGTAACGTAAACGCCGTCTTCTTTAGGCTCAACAGCAACAGTTTTGGTGTTGATCATGATGTTGTCAAAACGGTATTCGTTTTGTTTTTGCCATACTTTAACCAAGTCGCGGTCTGCGCCTTGCATCAGGCCGTCCATCATTTCAACAACATCCAGGCGAGACCCCAAAGTGCTGTAAACCGTACCCATTTCGAGACCGATAATACCACCGCCGATGATCAACAGTTTGCCTGGTACTTCTTTCAGAGCCAGTGCACCGCTGGAATCGATGATGCGTGGATCTTCAGGAATGAAAGGCAGTTTGGTTACGCGGCTACCTGCTGCAATGATACAGTTTTTGAAGGCAACGATTTTTTTCTCGCCGGTAGGAGTCGCTTGCTCGTACACGTCGCCGGTAGTCAGCGACACTTCCAAGTGGTGCGGATCTAAGAATTGGCCGTCGCCTTGGATAACGTCTACTTTACGGCCTTTGGCCATGCCTGCCAAACCGGTAGTCAAACGGGAAACCACGCCGTCTTTGTAAGCACGCAGCATGTCGATATCGAGTTCAGGCTCTGGGTATTTGATACCGTTGGCAGCCAAGTGACGCACTTCATCGATAACGGCAGCATTGTGCAACAGGGCTTTGGAAGGGATACAGCCAACGTTCAAGCAAACGCCGCCCAAAGTTTTGTAACGCTCGACGATGGCAACTTTCAAGCCTTCGTCAGCAGCGGCAAATGCAGCAGAATAACCGCCAGGGCCGCCACCCAATACAACTACGTCGTATTCGGCATCGGCAGAACCGCCGAATTGAGCAGCTTGAGGAGCAGGAGCGGCTGCTTTAGGTGCTTCTTGCGCAGGAGCAGCTGGTGCTTCGGCTTTAGGAGCGGCAGCCGCACCTTCGGCTTCAACGACTGCAATCAAGCCGCCTTCGGAGATTTTATCGCCGACTTTAACTTTAACTTCTTTAACGACACCTGCAACTTCGGCAGGTACGTCCATAGTGGCTTTATCGGTTTCCAAAGTAATCAGGGTATCGTCCACAGCAATGGTGTCGCCTACATTTACTTCAACCGCAATAATATCTACGTTTTCGTGACCGCCAATGTCGGGCACTTTTAATTCAACTAAGCTCATGTCTAATCTTTCTGAATGATGTTCGGACTTCTTTTTTCAGACGGCCTGAGTAAAAAGGCCGTCTGAAAATGCTCGGATTACAGAGTAATGCGGCGGAAGTCTTTCAACAGGTTAGCCAGGAATACGGTAAAGCGCATACCGGCGGCACCGTCGATGACGCGGTGGTCGAAGGACAGGCTCAATGGGCACATCAGGCGAGGAGCGAATTCTTTGCCGTTCCAAACCGGTTTAATTTGGGATTTGCACACGCCCAAGATGGCAACTTCAGGAGCATTCACGATTGGCGTGAAGCCTGTACCGCCGATACCGCCCAAGCTGGAAATGGTAAAGCATGCGCCTTGCATTTCTTGTGGTTTGAGCTTGCCTTCGCGGGCTTTTTTAGACAATTCGGTCAGCTCTTGGCTGATTTGTTTCAAGCCTTTTTGATCCACGTCTTTGATTACTGGAACAACCAAGCCGTTTGGCGTGTCTGCTGCGAAACCGATGTTGAAGTAGTTTTTCAGCACCAAGTTGTCGCCATCCAAAGAGGCGTTGAATTCAGGGAAGGCTTTCAGTGCAGCAACAGAGGCTTTAATGATGAAGGCCAATGGAGACAGTTTCACGCCTTCGCGTTCCCATTCTTTGTTCAGCTGTTTGCGGAATTCTTCCAATTCGGTCATATCCGCTTCCTCGTGTACGGTAACGTGAGGAATCACAACCCAGTTGCGAGACAGGTTTTGACCAGAGATTTTCTTAATGCGAGACAGTTCTTTAACTTCGACGCTGCCGAATTTAGAGAAGTCAACTTTAGGCCATGGCAACAAGTCCAGACCACCGCCCAAAGAGGCAGCGGCAGGTTTGCCTGCACCGCTTTGCATAACGGATTTAACGAAGGCTTTAACGTCTTCGCCCATGATACGGCCTTTCAGACCGGTACCTTTAACTTGACCCAAATCTACACCCAATTCGCGCGCCAGTTTACGTGCGGAAGGACCTGCATGGGCTTTGGCAAAAGCAGCTTCGTCAATTTTGGCAGCTGCAGGTGCAGCTGGAGCAGGCGTAGCGGCTGGTGCGGGAGCAGCAGGAGCCGGAGCAGCGGCTGGTGCAGGTGCGGCAGCTTGAGCGGCAGGAGCAGGAGCAGCTGCGGCGGAACCGGCGGTTTCTACTTCGATAATGGCAGAACCTTCAGATACTTTGTCGCCAACTTTTACAAATACGGCTTTAACAACACCGGCTTCTGTACATGGTACGTCCATAGTGGCTTTGTCGGTTTCCAGAGTAATCAGAGTGTCGTCAACGGCAACAGTGTCGCCAACTTTAATTTCAACGGCAATAATGTCTACATCTGTATGACCGCCAATATCCGGGACAACAACTTTTACAGTTGCCCCGCCTGCAGGGGCTGCGGCAGGAGCGGCAGCGGGAGCTGCAGGAGCCGGGGCTGCATCGGCAGCGGGAGCTGCAGGAGCCGGGGCTGCATCGGCAGCGGCGGCATCGGTTTCAACGGTCAGAATAACACCGCCTTCAGAGATTTTATCGCCAACTTTAACTTTAACTTCTTTCACGACACCGGCTGCATCGGCAGGTACGTCCATAGTGGCTTTGTCGGTTTCTAAAGTAATCAGGGTGTCGTCAACGGCAATGGTGTCGCCTGCTTTAACTTCTACAGCGATGATGTCGACGTTTTCATGACCGCCGATATCAGGGACTTTGATTTCTACGATACTCATTTGAGTTCCTTTAATATTTTCAGTTTGATGCCGTCTGAAAACTGTTTCACACGGCATCGGTACAGTTTGTCTGTTCAAACCATTCAAACATTTGGTTTTCAGACGGCCTAATGTTAACAGGCCGTCTGAAACATCAATTAGCGTTTCCAGCTAGGAGCTGCATCGGCTTTAATACCATATTTTTCAATGGCTTGTTGAACGGTTTCTTTGCTGACTTTGCCCTGTTCGGCCAGAGCGCTCAATGCAGCAACGGCAACGTTGTAGCGGTCAACTTCGAAGAAGCTGCGCAGGTTGGCACGGCTGTCGGAACGACCGAAGCCATCGGTACCCAAGACGTGGTAGTCGTTAGGGATGTAGGCACGGATACGGTCAGCATAGCTGCGGATGTAGTCGGTAGCGGCAATAACCGGACCGTCATGACCTTGCAGTTGAGAAGTAACAAACGGTACTTTTGCAGTTTCCAATGGGTTCAGACGATTGAAGCGTTCCACTTCGATGGCATCGCGGTGCAGCTGGTTGAATGATGGGCAAGACCAGATGTCTGCTTCTACGCCGAAGTCGGCTTTCAACAATTCGGCACCGGCAATGACTTCTTGCAGGATGGTACCGGAACCCATCAATTGGACTTTTTTATCGCCTTTGCCGCCGGCTTTCAGCAAGTACATACCTTTCAGGATGTCTTGTTCTACGCCTTCAGGCATGTCCGGATGGGTATAGTTTTCATTCATCAGGGTGATGTAGTAGAACACGTCTTCGTGGTTAACATACATACGGCGCAAGCCATCGTGTACGATAACGGCTACTTCATATTGGAATGTCGGATCGTAAGTTACACAGTTTGGAATCAAATCTGCTTGAATGTGGCTGTGGCCGTCTTCATGTTGCAAACCTTCGCCATTCAGTGTTGTACGGCCGGCTGTACCACCCAGCAGGAAACCGCGTGCATGCATATCGCCTGCTGCCCATGCCAAGTCGCCGACGCGTTGGAAACCGAACATAGAGTAGTAGATGTAGAAAGGAATCATGGCAAAGTCGTTGTTTGCGTAGCTGGTCGCAGCAGCAATCCAGTCAGCCATAGCACCTGGTTCGTTAATACCTTCTTGCAAGATTTGACCGTCAACAGATTCTTTATAGAACATCAGTTGGTCTTTATCTTGAGGAGTGTATTGTTGGCCTTTAGGGTTCCAAATACCGTATTGACGGAACATACCTTCCATACCGAACGTACGGCTTTCATCTGGAACGATAGGCACCACGCGTTTGCCGATTTTTTTGTCTTTCAACAAAGTAGACAGGATGCGGACGAAAGCCATGGTGGTTGAGAATTCACGGTCACCGCTGGATTTCAGTTGAGTCTCAAATGCTGACAGTTCAGGCACTTCCAGAACTTCTTGGGTAGGTTTGCGTTGAGGCAGGTAGCCACCCAAAGCTTCACGGCGTGCATGCAGGTATTTGTATTCTTCGCTGTCGGGAGCAAAAGTCAGGTAAGGCAGGTTGCCACTGTCGATTTGCTCGTCGGTAACAGGAATGTCAAAGCGATCACGGAATTGTTTCAGAGAAGCTTTGTCCATTTTCTTGGCTTGGTGAGCAACGTTTTGACCTTCGCCGGATGCACCCATGCCGTAACCTTTAATGGTTTTAGCCAAAATGACAGTAGGTTTGCCGTCGGCGTGGTTCACTGCGCGGTCGTAAGCGTTGTACACTTTTTGAGGGTCGTGACCACCGCGGTTCAATGCCCAAATTTGTTCATCAGTCATATCGGCGACCAATGCTTTCAGTTCAGGCGTATTGAAGAAGTGTTCGCGAACGTATGCACCGTCTTTGGATTTGTAAGTTTGGTAGTCACCGTCCAGGCACTCTTCCATACGTTTGCGCAGGATGCCATCTTTGTCTTTTGCCAAGAGGCGGTCCCAACGACGACCCCAGATGACTTTCACAACATTCCAGCCGGCGCCGGCAAAGTTGCCTTCCAGCTCTTGAATGATTTTGCCGTTACCGCGTACTGGACCGTCCAAACGTTGCAGGTTACAGTTGATGACGAATACCAGGTTATCCAAGCCTTCGCGTGAAGCCAGAGCAATAGCACCTTGGCTTTCAGGTTCATCCATTTCGCCGTCGCCACAGAATACCCATACTTTACGGCCTTTGGTTTTAGCTAGGCCGCGAGATTCCAAGTATTTCAGGAAACGGGCTTGGTAAATCGCCATCAATGGGCCAAGACCCATAGATACGGTTGGGAATTGCCAGAAGTCAGGCAACAGGTGAGGGTGAGGATAGGAAGGCAGACCATGACCGGCAACTTCTTGACGGAAGTTGTTCAATTGGTCTTCAGTCAGACGGCCTTCAACGAAAGCGCGTGCGTAGATACCAGGGGCAACGTGGCCTTGGAAGAATACCAAATCGCCTTCTTCGCCTTCACCTTTAGCTTTCCAGAAGTGGTTGAAGCCGACTTCGTACATAGTGGCGGCTGATTGGAAAGATGCAATGTGTCCACCCAATTCCAAATCTTTTTTACCTGCGCGCAAAACGATAGCGGCAGCGTTCCAACGAACGAATGCACGGATACGGTGTTCGATGTTTTGGTCGCCAGGGATGCCTTTTTCGTCTTCAACGGAAACGGTGTTCAAGTATGGAGTAGTGGTGCCATGGGGCATACGGATGCCTTTGTCACGGCTGTATTTGACCAAACTTTCCAGCAGATACTGGGCGCGTTCGCTGCCTTCATATTCTAAAACAGAGCTTAACGCGTCTAACCATTCTTTGGTTTCAATTGGGTCAACATCGTGTAATTGGGTGGACATAATATCTATCCTTGTGTTGAGTGTTTTTCAATGACGGAGTATTACTCCGATATTTTCGTTTGTGAACATATATGAGTTAAAAACGAAAATTCCTAGAGTCAAATTCGAAAAAGTCTTAATTACTGAAATGTTTTCAATACGTTATAACCGTTGATGAAAAATCAGAAAGAATAGAACTTTTTGCGAACCGGCCAACCTGCAAATGCTATCAGTAATTGGGCAAACTGGCAAATCATGCTGTAGATATTGATAGGATGTAAAGGTTAAAATAAGATTTTTTAAAAGAGTTATGGAGCTTGTTTTTAAATCGGGATATTGAGTGGATACAGTAAAAAAGCATCAGATATTTGAGTAAATGGATTCGAATACGAAAAATATTTTTCAAATTTCGTTTTAAATTGAAAGTTTATATTGGATTTAGGGTTTGAAAGAGAAAATTTAGATTATCTGATTCTTTACAAAGAGAATAGGCCGTCTGAAGACTTTAAAGAGATTAAGAGGAAATGGGATTTGAAGATGATAATTATTTAGGAAGAGTAAATGAAAAAATGACATGTACAGGCTTTTAGTTTAGCTCTGAACATGTCATTTATGTAGGAAGTTAGAATTTCAGACGGCCTTTAAACTGCAGAGGATTTTTGGGCAAATTGCTTCCATTGAGCTAAAAGCTCTTTGAGAACATCTTGCTGCTCATGTCCATGTTGGATGGCTTCTTGCAGCCAAAAACATGCGTTATTGATGTCTTTCTCTACACCTAGGCCGTGGTAATAGAGACAGGCAAGATTATATTGGGCCATTGTATCCCTTTGTTTGGCTGCAGCTTCAAACCATTTTGCAGCTTGGGCATAGTCGACAGGTACACCTTGTCCACTGTAATACATCATGCCAAGATTGGTTTGGGATTTGCTGTGTCCATGTTCTGCGGATTGATGGTATAGATCCAGTGCTTCAGCGTAATTTTGTTGACGTTTTAAGCCATAGTGCGCTGCAAATGCCAGTTTGTATAGGCGCTCGGCCTCTTGACGTTGGAGGGCGATTTCTTTGGTTAACTCATAGTTTTGCTGGTTATTCAACGCACTGTCAGATAGAAGTTTTTGGTAAGCGACAAGATTGCCTAAGTCGGCTGCGCGTTGATAATACTGACGGGCGGTGTTTGCATCAACTGCTCGTCCCAATCCGTAGCGATGGATATCTCCCAAAAGGCGCAAGCCTTCCGGATCATTTTGGTCCGCAGCAGACTTGGCGTGTTGATAGGCTTTTTGAGGGTTTCGCTCGGTGTTTTTTCCCAAAAGATAGATTTCGGCAAGTGCTACATGCGCATTGCTGTCACCTTGTGCGGCAGCTTTTTCAAACCATTCCAATGCTTCAGCAGGATTTGATGCGACTAAGAGTTCTGCAAGAGAAGTTTGCGCCGGAACAATGTCGTAATTGGCGGCAATGCGTAAATGTTCGATTGCTTTTTCAGGATTTTGTGCGACACCTTGACCCAATTTATATTGAAGACCAAGTTGCCAGTGTGCTGCAATAAACCCCTGTGCGGCAGATTGCTGGTAGAGTTTATGGGAGTATTCTAAATCAGGGGTGCTTGAGTATTGGTAGTGTTGGGCTAAGAAATATTGCGCCTGAGGGTTTTGTTGCTCGGCAGCTTTCAATGCCCATTTGACTGCTTCTTGGTCATTGCCGCTATCCGCATATAAACGCATCAGGCGCAGCTGGGCCGGGACCAAGTCTTCTTTGGCAAGTTCTTGATAGGCTGAAATAAGCGTTTCTACTTCTGCGCCGTTATTTTCTTGTAATTGGAGAAGATTGTAGCGGGCATAGGGATGACCGGCTCTTGCCGCTTGTTTTAAATATTCAACTGCAATTGCTAAATCTTGTTCGTTTTCTTGGTTTTCGAACAGGCATCCTGCCAGCTGAAATGCAGCCTCAACATGCCCGGCTTCTGCTGCTTCGCAGAGCAATGGGATGGCTCGTGCAAAGTCAGGTGGGTCTTGAGTGATTAATTTTTCTGCTAGCAGAAAAGATTCTTCATATTGTTGAGCATTCATCGGTTTGCTTTTATATTTTGTGAAGGATTAGGAATAAAATAATCGGCCGACAGGGTGCGGCCGTTATGATTTTGTAATTTTGAGGTTATTTACAAAAACAGGCAACCGTATTTGTACTTTTATACTTAGAATAATGGAATAATTTTTTTTATGCTGCATAAATACAACAGAAGGATATGATAAAGTGGGTTGAGAAAATACTTCTGCTGTTTATTCAGTTTAAATTATTTATCATCCGGTTTTTTACGCCACAAAACAAGTAATTTGCCAATATGTTGCACCAGTTGAGCACCCAGTGTTTCACACAGGGCATCACAAATTTCAATACGTTCAGCACGATCATCGCCAAAAACACGGACTTTAATCAATTCGTGTGCTGTCAATGCGGCGTCGGTTTCTTTAATGACGGAGTCGGTCAAACCTTGTTGGCCAACAATAACAACGGGATGAAGGTGGTGTGCTTGGGCTTTCAAGGCCAAAATTTCTTTGGTGCTTAGTTTGTTGTCGCTCATTTTGATAAGTATCCAATTAAAAAGAATAATGGCTATATTGTACGCGATTTAGAACATTTACGGGGGAAATAACGTACAATGCTGATTTCAACTTAAGCATTTCAAATCAAGATGGCTGTACGCTCAAAATCTTCAAAAGCATGGCTGCATGAGCACGTCAACGATCATTATGTCCATATGGCACAAAAAGACGGATATCGTGCCAGAGCGGCTTATAAATTATTGGAAATCAATCAAAAAGATAAATTAATCAAGCCGGGTACGGTTTTGGCGGATTTGGGCAGCGCGCCGGGAAGTTGGTCACAGGTAGCGGCCAAGCTGGTCGGTAAAACAGGGGCAGTGTTTGCTTTGGATATTTTGCCGATGGATGCTATTGAAGGCGTGTCGTTTATTCAGGGCGACTTTAGGGAAGATGCTGTTTTGGAACAGTTTGAAGCCTTATTGGATAATCGTCCGTTAGACCTTGTAATCTGTGATATGGCACCCAATATGTCAGGCAATGCCGTAACAGACCAGGCACGCAGTTTTTATTTGTGTGAACTGGCTTTGGATTTTGCCTCCCAACATTTGAAAACCGGAGGCAGTTTTCTAGTGAAGGTGTTTCAAGGCGCGGGTTATCAAGAGTATACGGCGGCTATGCGTGAAATTTTTGCCAGTGTACAAACTCGAAAGCCGGATGCTTCCCGCAATCGTTCCAGTGAGATTTACCTATTAGGTAAAAATAAACGCTGACAATGTAGGGTAGGTGCTTTAAAATTCTTTCCCTTGATTTTATTTATTTTGTAACCATGGAGCCTGTTCAGTGGGGAATACCATTAAAAACATATTAGTCTGGGTAGTGGGTGGTGCTATGCTTTTAGCAGCATTCAATGCACTCAGCGATAAGCAGGAAGATAAACAGCAAATCGAATATTCTCAATTTATTCAGCAAGTTAATAGTGGCGAAGTATCCAATGTCAATATTGAAGGATCTGTTGTCAGCGGCTATCTGATTAAAGGTGAGCGCACCGATAAAACTGCCTTCTATACCAATGCGCCTTTGGATGACAACTTGGTTAAAACACTGTTGGATAACAAAGTACGCGTCAAAGTGACTCCGGAAGAAAAACCAAGCATGCTGGCCAGTCTGTTTTACAGCCTGCTGCCTGTTTTGTTGTTGATCGGTGCATGGTTCTACTTCATGCGCATGCAAAGCGGCGGTGGCGGTAAAGGCGGCGCCTTCTCTTTTGGTAAAAGCCGTGCGCGTTTGTTGGATAAAGATTCCAATAAAGTGACTTTTGCCGATGTTGCCGGTTGTGATGAGGCAAAAGAAGAAGTACAAGAAATCGTAGATTATTTAAAAGCCCCCAATCGTTACCAAAGCTTAGGCGGTCGTGTGCCGCGTGGTATTTTGTTGGCTGGTAGCCCTGGTACGGGTAAAACATTGCTGGCCAAAGCGATTGCTGGTGAGGCAGGGGTGCCATTCTTCAGTATCTCAGGTTCTGACTTCGTAGAAATGTTTGTCGGTGTCGGTGCGAGCCGTGTCCGCGATATGTTCGAGCAGGCCAAGAAAAACGCTCCATGTATCATCTTTATTGATGAAATTGATGCGGTCGGCCGTCAGCGTGGTGCCGGTTTGGGCGGTGGCAATGATGAGCGTGAGCAAACATTAAACCAATTATTGGTTGAAATGGATGGTTTTGAAAGCAACCAAACTGTTATTGTGATCGCAGCAACCAACCGTCCTGATGTACTTGACCCTGCGTTGCAGCGTCCGGGCCGTTTTGACCGTCAAGTCGTTGTTCCATTGCCTGATATTCGTGGCCGTGAGCAAATCTTAAAAGTACACGCTAAAAAAGTACCTTTGGATGCCTCCGTAGATTTGACTTCTTTGGCTCGTGGTACACCTGGTTTTTCAGGTGCGGATTTGGCAAACTTGGTCAATGAAGCAGCTTTGTTTGCCGGCCGTCGCAATAAAGTTAAAGTTGATCAAAGCGACTTTGAAGATGCGAAAGACAAAATCTACATGGGTCCGGAACGTCGCAGCATGGTGATGCACGAAGATGAAAAACGTGCAACAGCCTATCATGAGGCCGGTCATGCAATCGTAGCGGAAAGCCTGCCGTTTACCGATCCGGTTCACAAAGTAACGATTATGCCTCGTGGCCGTGCATTGGGTTTGACTTGGCAACTGCCTGAGCGTGACCGCATCAGTATGTACAAAGACCAAATGCTGAGCCAGCTCTCAATCTTGTTTGGTGGCCGTATTGCTGAAGATATTTTTATTGGCCGTATTTCTACCGGTGCATCTAACGACTTCGAGCGTGCAACTCAAATGGCACGCGAGATGGTAACGCGTTATGGTATGAGCGACAAAATGGGTGTGATGGTTTATGCTGAGAACGAAGGTGAAGTATTCTTGGGTCGTAGCGTAACCCGTTCTCAAAATATTTCCGAGAAAACCCAACAAG
Source organism: Neisseria sp. P0021.S007 (assembly GCF_051956855.1). NCBI lineage: Bacteria > Pseudomonadati > Pseudomonadota > Betaproteobacteria > Neisseriales > Neisseriaceae > Neisseria > Neisseria sp. P0021.S007. Next base: position 82,255 of record NZ_JBQCXA010000006.1, on the reverse strand, counting down.
ATATCGATGCGGAAATCCGCCGTATTTTAGAAGAGCAATACCAAGTGGCTTACAAAATCTTGGATGAAAGTCGTGATAAGATGGAAACCATGTGCAGGGCACTGATGGATTGGGAAACCATCGATCGAGACCAAGTTTTGGAAATTATGGCTGGTAAACAGCCTAGTCCGCCTAAGGATTACAGCCACAATGTCCGCGATGACAAAGTAGAAGAGCCTGAAGCTCCTGTTGCTGAAGCTGTTGAACCTGTTGAGCAAAATGAGGTTCAGAATACTGAGTCAGTAGAAGCAGACAAAACAGATAAATCTGTATAAGGTTTGAAACAGAAAACGGTAGCTTTTAAGCTACCGTTTTTATTTTGAAGATAAGCTAAAGGTCTCAGGCTAAGTGCGCCTGTTGCTGCCTAAAAGGCGGTTGGATGCCTGATTAATCAGGTATCCAAGAGGGATTAAGGGGGTATTTGGGTAGAATCAGTGGATATTTGAAACACAAACAGCCGAAAATCTTTGTTTAGGTTTCGGCTGTCGGGGGAAAAGGAATTTTGCAAAGGTCTCAGGCCGTCTGAAAATTTTCAGACGGCCTGATTTTATTTGGTTAATTACAAAACAGCCAAAGCTGCTTCGTAGTCAGGCTCGTTCGCAATTTCAGAAACCAATTCAGCGTGGAGAACTTGGTTTTGCTCGTTCAAAACCACCACTGCGCGGGCAGTAAGGCCACGTAATGGGCTTTCTGTCAGTGTAACACCGTAATCGTTAGAAAAGCTGCTGCGGAATGTAGAAAGTGTCACAACATTTTCTAAACCTTCTGCGCCGCAGAAACGGGCTTGTGCAAACGGTAAATCGGCAGAAATGCACAAGACGACGGTATTGTCCAAAGAAGAGGCGCATTTGTTGAAAGTGCGGACGGACTGGGCACATACGCCGGTGTCAATGCTAGGGAAAATATTCAGCACTTTGCGTTTGCCTGCAAAGTTAGCCAATGATTTCTCAGATAGGTCTGCTGCTACCAATGTGAAATCAGGTGCAACTTGGCCGATGGCAGGCAAATTGCCGTTTGTAGAAATAGGAGAGCCTTGGAAAGTAACTTGAGCCATGATTCAGTCCTTGTGTCAGGAGGAAAATAGGATAGGCAGGATTTTAGTAATGACGGCGACGGAAATAGAACATGCCTTCGCTGTCAATTTCTAAAATATAGCGGCCGTTTTGGACGGCGGCATAACCGCTTTTGCCCTCGGTATAAGGCTGCAAAGCAGCGTGTGAAATCAGATAGTCGGTCAGTTTGCTGCCGTCTTGGGCGATATTGTCCACCATTTTTGCAAAGGCAGTGTGGCAGACGCCGTTGGCTGACCAGCCGGCTGAAACGCCTTTTTCATTTTTTTCCATGCATTGGCCGCTGATGACTTCTAAGTCGGTAGGGTGCTTACCAATCAGATTGATAACACCGCCCTCTATGCCGTTAATCGGATAGGTGCGTTGTTTCTTACCTTCTTTCGTTTCGCCGTCTTGAGCTGTACCTAAATCCAAACCGGCTATGGCTTGTTCATCGATATATTTAACTTTGAAGGTAGGCTTGGGCGCTTTGCCTGAAGCAGCATCATTGGCGGCAGTATCTTCAGATTTACCGCCGCAGGCAGCCAATGAAAGGCTGAGCAAGATAAGGGGGAAGGTTTTTTTCATATGAGAAACCCTAGAAAACGATTATATTTCAAATGATAAACGATATTATGGCCGTCTAAAATATTCAGACGGCCTTACTATTATTATTTCAACGGACGAATACCTACTGCATCGCGTACTTTATCCAACAATTCGCGTGCTTCTTTACGCGCTTTTTGTGCGCCGGCCTGCAAAATGTCTTCAATTTGAGAGGGTTTGGCTGTCAACTCATTGTAACGCTCGCGCGGTTCTGCGAGCTCGGCATTGATTTTTGCGCCCAAGAGTTTCTTAGCCTCACCCCAAGCAAGGCCTTCGGCCAGCATTTGTGTAAACTCGGCAGTTTCAGACGGCGTGGAGAAGGCTTTGTAGATTTCAAACAGAGGACTTTCATCAGGCTGTTTCGGTTCGCCGGGCTCTTTCATGTTGGTGATGATTTTGTTAACGGATTTTTGGGTTTTCTTGTCGTTTTCCCAAAGCGGAATGGTATTGCCGTAGGACTTGGACATTTTGCGTCCGTCCAAGCCGACCAAGAGTTCGACATTTTCGTCAATTTTCACTTCTGGCAGGGTGAAGAGTTCTTGGAAGCGGTGGTTGAAGCGGCCGGCAATATCGCGTGCCATTTCAACGTGTTGGATTTGGTCGCGACCGACTGGTACTTCATGGGCATTGAACATAAGAATGTCGGCAGTCATGAGGATAGGGTAGCTGTACAGACCCATTTCCACGCCATGATCCGGATCTTCCTGACCGTTTTCGGTATTTGCCTGTACTGCGGCTTTATAAGCGTGAGCGCGGTTCATCAGGCCTTTTGCGGTAATACAGGTCAGAATCCAGTTCAACTCCATCACTTCGGGAATATCGCTTTGACGGTAGAAAGTGGTCTGTTCCGGATTGAGTCCGCAGGCGAGCCATGTGGCGGCAACAGCTTGAGTAGATTGATGAATCATTTCCGGCTCATGACATTTGATGATGCCGTGATAGTCGGCCAAAAAGAGGAATGATTCGGTATTGGAATCTTGCGCCGCGCGGATGGCCGGGCGGATGGCACCGACGTAGTTGCCCAAGTGTGGAATACCTGTTGTGGTAACGCCTGTTAAAACTCGTTTTTTGCTCATGAAAGTATCCTTCGGCACAAAGGCCGTCTGAAAATAAATATGGTGCCGATTATACCTGATTATTCTTGATTTTTCAGACGGCCTTTTGAGTAAAGAGTAGATGGATAATAAAAGTTATGCACATAAAATCATAAAAATAAAACGTTATAAAACAATAATATAGTAAAAATTGTTGATTAATGGGATAAATGGCTCTTGAGTTATCCACATTTGCGCTTATATAGGCCCTAACAGAATATATTTGAAGAGGAACTTAAAATGAGATTTGATAAATTGACTGCCAAATTTCAGCAAGCTCTGCAAGAAGGTCAAAGTCTGGCTTTGGCTGCGGACAGCAGCTACCTAGAGGCAGGCTTTATCTTAAAAGCGTTGCTTGACGATCAAAACAGTGGTACTGCTGCGTTACTGGCTCATGCAGGTGTGAATGTGCCTCAAGTAAAACAACGTTTGCAGCAACATTTGAGCAGCTTGCCAAAAGTATCCGGTCAAGGTGGCGATATTATGCCTAGCCGTGAGCTGCAAGCTGTATTGAACTTGATGGACAAGGCTGCGACCAAACGTGGCGATGCCTATATCGCCAGCGAACTTTTCCTGCTGGCTTTGGTTCAGCAGAATGATGCGACCGGCAAAATTTTGAAAGAAGCCGGTGCAACCGAACAAAATATCAATGCCGCGATTGATGCGGTACGAGGAGGACAAAACGTGAACGATGCGAATGCCGAAGACCAACGCGATGCTTTGAAAAAATACACACTTGACCTGACTCAACGCGCCCGAGACGGTAAGCTCGACCCTGTTATCGGCCGCGATGATGAAATCCGTCGTGCAATTCAGGTATTGCAACGCCGTACCAAAAATAACCCTGTGCTGATTGGTGAACCTGGTGTGGGTAAAACCGCTATTGTTGAAGGCCTGGCGCAACGTATTGTTAACGGCGAAGTGCCTGAATCCCTACGTAACAAACGCCTTTTGGTTCTGGACTTGGCGGCTTTGATTGCCGGCGCGAAATACCGTGGCGAATTTGAAGAACGCTTGAAAGGCGTTTTGAACGACTTGGCTAAAGATGATGGTAACACTTTGATTTTCATTGACGAAATCCATACTTTGGTTGGTGCAGGTAAAACCGACGGTGCGATGGACGCAGGTAATATGTTGAAACCGGCCTTGGCACGCGGCGAACTGCACTGCATAGGCGCGACTACTTTGGACGAATATCGTCAGTACATCGAGAAAGATGCGGCACTCGAACGCCGCTTCCAAAAAGTATTGGTCGGCGAGCCCAGCGTGGAAGACACCATCGCTATTTTGCGCGGTTTGCAAGAGCGTTATGAAATCCACCACGGTATCGATATTACCGACCCTGCTATCGTTGCCGCAGCGGAGTTGAGCGACCGTTATATTACCGACCGCTTCCTGCCTGATAAAGCGATTGATTTGATCGACGAAGCAGCCAGCCGCATCAAAATGGAGCTGGATAGCAAACCTGAGCAAATGGATAAACTTGACCGTCGCATTATCCAGCTCAAAATGGAAAAAATGCACGTTGCCAAAGAAAGCGATGACGCCAGCAAAAAACGTTTGGAACTGATAGACGAAGAAATTGACGGCCTGCAAAAAGAATACGCCGATTTGGACGAAATCTGGAAAGCCGAAAAAGCGGCGTCTTCCAGTACCGCCGACATCAAGAAACAGATGGACGACATCAAAGTCAAAATCGAGCAGGCCAAACGCCAAGGCGATTTTGCCCGTGCGTCCGAACTCGAATACGGTGAGTTGCCGAAATTGGGCGCACAGTTGCAAGCTGCGGAAAGTAACCCCGACGGCAAAAAACAAAACAAACTCTTCCGTACCGAAGTTGGTGCGGACGAAGTGGCCGAAATCGTTTCCCGTATGACCGGCATTCCTGTGTCAAAAATGATGGAAGGTGAACGCGATAAGCTGCTGAAGATGGAAGAAGTATTACACCGCCGCGTGGTTGGTCAAGACGAAGCCGTGCGTGCTGTGTCCGACGCTATCCGCCGTAGCCGTTCTGGTTTGGCCGATCCGAATAAACCTTATGGCAGCTTCTTGTTCTTAGGCCCGACCGGTGTGGGTAAGACCGAATTGTGTAAGGCATTGGCAGGCTTCCTGTTTGACAGCGAAGATCATCTGATTCGTATCGATATGTCCGAATACATGGAAAAACATGCTGTTGCCCGCTTAATCGGTGCTCCTCCCGGCTATGTTGGCTACGAAGAGGGCGGTTACCTGACCGAACAAGTCCGCCGCAAACCGTACAGCGTGATTCTTTTGGACGAAGTGGAAAAAGCCCATCCCGACGTGTTCAACATCCTGTTGCAAGTTTTGGATGACGGCCGTTTGACCGATGGACAAGGCCGCACTGTGGACTTCAAAAATACCGTTATCGTGATGACTTCTAATATTGGTAGCCAACATATCCAACAAATGGGTACTCAAGACTATGAAGCGGTGAAAGAAGTTGTGATGGAGGATGTGAAAGAACATTTCCGTCCTGAAATGATCAACCGTATTGACGAAGTAGTCGTGTTCCATGGTTTGGATCAGGCCAATATCCGCAGCATTGCGAAAATCCAGCTTAAAGGTTTGGAAAAACGTTTGGAAGTGCAACATCTGCATCTGAAAGTCGATGATGCTGCCTTGGATCTGATTGCCGAAGCCGGTTTTGATCCTGTGTATGGTGCCCGTCCGCTCAAACGCGCCATCCAGTCAGAAATCGAAAATGCGCTGGCAAAAGCATTGCTTGAAGGCAAATATGCACCTGATAGCACAATCCATGTTAAAGAAGAGGGTGGTAAGCTCTTGTTTGCATAGGATTTAAACAATGTAGTATGTTGTTGTAAAAGGCCGTCTGAAAGAATTCAGACGGCCTTTCTTAGTTATTGATTCACATCATATATTTATTATGTAATTTGATTATTCATTGAATTTTAGAGAATATTAATTGAAAATCTTGTGACATGGGTTGATAAAGAATACGATATAATTCGACCTGTTTGCCGAGGTTCTTGCTAAATATCTCATTTTATGTAATAATGCTACAATGCAGAAACTGACTAATCAAAATCTTCACATTATTTTGTCGGAACGCTTAAATGATACCGACTTTGTTCTTATTCTCAATGCATTAATCAAATTTTTGCGCCGAGGAGGTAAAAAACAGGCTTCCGAACGTTTCGATTTGATTTTATCTACTTTAAAACAAGACGATGCTTTATGCCGTCAATTCAGCCTGCGCTTTTATACTTGGCTGTCTAAAGTTCACATTTATCCTGCGCTGATTAAACTGGGTATTTTCTCGCGCCATAGTTTTACCCGGGAAATGGGCATACGGATTTATGAGCGGTTCAGTCCGTCTTATAAAGATTTTTCCAACTTGCGCGAAGTGTTTTTATATCTTTTTCATTCTGAAAACGATGATAAATGGTTGCAAACACTGAGTTTGCGACAATGGTTGAGCATGTATGAATTGTTGCAGGGTAAGGCGGATCCTGCTTTGCTTCAGACGGCCAGCCGACAGTTGGCGGATGCCCGTTTGCGAGCGGTAGAAATGCTGTCTATTTGGATTGCTTCCGAAGCGATTGAGCCAGATTTAATACGGATTGCCCCCCGTTTGTTGGAAGCGGATTCTGCATTTGTCGCTTTACAGCGCGAAATTGCGAAGATGGTGGAACACTATCGCCATAGCGAAGAAGCTTATGACACGGCGCATTTGGAGGTTATGTTTGACCAGTGTGAAAAGCAAATTGACTATTTGCGCCGTCGTGGTACCGGAGCCGGGTCTGGTTCGTCAGTAAAAGTTGCCCACTTGCTCGAACGCCTGCAACAAACCATAGACCGCCTGAAATTGTTGACCAATATTCAAATCGAAACTAGCCGTACCCGCTTAACTGTCAATCTGATGAATGCGATGATTTATGCGGCGGTGGAGCAATACAGCACCAGCCACTTGCGTAAAAGCAGTATCCGAATGCTGGCACGCAGTATTACGGAAAACAAAAGTCATCATGGCGAGCATTACATTACGCGCAACCGTAGCGAATATTTCAAAATGTTTTATTCCGCAGCGGGCGGTGGCGTAATTATTGCTTTGATGGCATTGAATAAAATCCATATTGCGTCTTTGGGGTTCGGCGAGTTTACGACTTCATTCCTTGCCGGACTTAACTACGGCTTAGGCTTTATGCTGATTCATATGCTGCACTGCACTGTTGCGACCAAGCAGCCAGCCATGACGGCGGCGAGCTTTGCCGAGCAGGTGGACTCAAATGAAGGTAGCAAAGCGGTGGACAATAAATTGGCAAAACTGCTGATTGATGTGTGCCGTTCGCAAAGTGTTGCCGTGTTTGGCAATGTATCGATTGCCATATTGTTGGCGGCGGGGATCGCTTGGGGTTATGCCTACACGCATGGTCAGCCTTTATTAAACGAGGCGGTTACAGCCTACCAGCTTAAATCTATTGAGATTTTTACTCAGCCGACCTTATGGTATGCCGCTATTGCCGGTGTATGGTTATTTTGTTCGGGTATTATTGCCGGCTTTTTTGACAATCGTTCCGATTATCTGAACCTGCGTCAGCGTCTGCCGTTTAATCCGTTGTTACGAAAAATCATGCGCCCGCAGCCACGCCGCCTTCTGGCCGCTTATATTCATAAGCATTACGGCTCGCTTATGGGCAATTTTATTTTCGGTATGCTTTTAGGTATGACCGGCTATTTTGGCCATCTTTTCGGCTTGCCGCTGGATATTCGCCATGTGGCGTTTTCTTCGGCAAATTTGGGTTATGCCGCGATTAGCGGTCATGCAGATATATTCACTTTTATGCTTGGCTTGGCAAGTGTATTGGCAATCGGCATGGTGAATCTGGTGGTCAGCTTTTCTTTAGCTTTGGCCGTTGCGCTCCGCTCTCGAGGCACGCGTTTGGGCAGTATGCGTAATCTGCTGAAGAGTTTCTGGAGTCAAGTGAAAGCCAATCCTTTGATTTTGCTGTATCCGGTTCAAGTGAATAACAAAGACAACACGAAGTAAGATTGAAGAAAGGCCGTCTGAATATATATTTTTCAGACGGCCTTTTGATTTAAAAACTATAAAGATTAGGCTTGCAGAGAGGCGCGGTTTTCCAAAACTTGGTCAATCAAACCATATTCTTTAGCTTCATCGGCAGACATATAATTGTCGCGGTCGGTATCGCGTTCCAAGTCGGCCAAATCGCGATCACAATGTTTGGCGAGTAAGCGGTTCAGTTTCTCTTTGATTTTCAGCAGCTCTTTAGCGTGAATTTCAATATCGGAAGCCTGACCAGCCAAGCCGCCGCTGATGAGCGGTTGGTGAATCATGATGCGGCTGTTTGGCAGGGCAAAGCGTTTGCCTTTTTCGCCTGCGGACAACAGGAATGCGCCCATACTTGCCGCTTGACCCAAGCATAAGGTAGAAACATGAGGCTTGATGAAGTTCATAGTGTCGTAAATCGACATACCGGCAGTAACCGAACCGCCCGGAGAGTTGATATAGAAGAAGATATCTTTATCAGGGTTTTCACTTTCCAAGAACAGTAATTGCGCAACAACCAGATTGGCAGATTCGTCTGTCACCGGGCCGATCAAGAAAACGATGCGCTCTTTCAAAAGGCGTGAGTAGATGTCGAATGCGCGCTCGCCGCGACCGCTTTGTTCGATAACGGTAGGGACAAGGTAATTATTGAAATCGAAGGACATTTTTGTCTCCTGTTAATGATGGAAAAGCACCAAAGCATTTAAAGCGCTTCGGTGCTTTTGATTGTCTGTTTCAGACGGCCTTGGAGCAATTAAGCTTGTGCGCCCATTACTTCGTCAAAAGACAGCGCTTTTTCAGTTACTTTAGCTTTGCTCAGAACGAAATCAACAACGTTGCTTTCTACTGCCAAAGAAGTCGGACCTTGCAGGCGGGAAGGCTCTGCGTAGTACCAGTCGATAACTTCTTGAGGATCTTCGTAGCTTTCAGCGAAGTTGGCAACAACGGCTTTGATTTGGTCTTCAGTTGGCTCAAGTTTGTTTTCTTCAACCAATTTAGCCAAAATCAGACCCAAAGAAACGCGGCGTTCTGCTTGTTCTTTGAACATATCCAAAGGCAGATCCAAGTTGGCAGCGTCAGCCATACCTTGGTTAACGAAGTTTTGTTTCATTTCGTTTGCCAAGCGAGCGGCTTCTTCGTTGACCAAAGCAACAGGAACTTGCAAATCGGCTGCTTTGAGCAGGGCGTTCATTACAGATTCTTTAGTTTGTTCACCGATGCGGCGCTCAACTTCGCGGCCGACGTTTTTCTTCACTTCTTCACGCATTTTGGCAACGTCGCCGTCTTCAATGCCCAGAGCTTTAGCAAAGTCAGCGTTAACTTCAGGCAAAGTAGCTTCAGAAACGTTGTTCAGAGTGATGGTGAATACGGCAGATTTACCGGCAACATCTTTACCGCGGTAGTCTTCAGGGAAGTTTACGGTAACGTCTTTGCTTTCATCGGCTTTCATGCCGACAACACCGGCTTCGAATTCAGGCAGCATTTGACCTGCGCCCAATACAAAAGCGTAGTTTTTAGACGCGCCGCCGGCGAAAGGTTCGCCGTCGATTTTGCCTTCGAAGTCGATGATGACGCGGTCGCCGTTTTGGGCCTCACGGTCAACATGGTTGAAACGGGTGCGTTGTTTGCGCAGGATTTCTACAGTTTGGTCAACTTCGGCATCGCCAACAGTCGCAATAACTTTTTCTACTTCTTGGGCAGAAAGGTCACCGATGGTTACTTCGGGGAAGACTTCAAAAATAGCGGCAACTTTGAAAGACTCTTGATCGTCTTGTTCTTCAACGCCTTCAAAGCGTGGGTAACCGGCAACTTTCAATTCTTGAGCAACGGCAACTTCGTAGAATTCGCGTTGTACCAATTCGTTGATAACGTCGTTTTGTGCGCTTGCGCCGTACATTTGGGCAATCATTTTGAACGGTGCTTTACCCGGACGGAAGCCGTCAACTTTTGCACGGCGTTGGGTTTGTTTCAGTTTTTTCTCAGTTTCTGCGTTGATTTTGGACCAAGGCAGAGACAATACTACTTTGCGTTCCAGATTTTCTAAAGTTTCAACAGTTACGCTCATCGTAAGCCCTTAAATTTGTTGTGTTTAAACGGTTATCCTTCTGCTCAGTATTCCGAAAGATTTCGGAAGCGTGCATAAGGTCAAAATTTAGCTGCTTAGTATAACACAATGTTTCACGAATAACATAAAAAGGCCGTCTGAAAAGTAGGAAATTCTTTTCAGACGGCCTTTGCGTTTCAATATTGTTGTTTTTTACAGCTGGTCTTTTTGAGCCAGAATCCGTCGGCTGCCGTTGATGTCTGCAGGAGAGAGAACACCGGCATTTTCAAGCGCATCTACTAAATTGGCGGCACGGTTGTAGCCGATGCGTAATTGGCGTTGCAGTGCAGAAATGGAAGTTTTCCGGCTTTCCAATACGAAGGCAACGGCTTGATCGAATAGCTCATCGCTGTTTGCATTCGGATTGACAATATTGGTGGTTTCGATGGCTGCTTCACCACTGAGCAGACCTTCCACATAATTGGTCGGAGCCTGTTCTTTGACGAAATTGACGACCTGATGCACTTCATCATCGGAAACAAACGCACCTTGCAGGCGTGTCGGTTCCGCGCTGCCCGGTTGCAGGAATAATGAGTCACCGTATTTGAGCAATTCGTCCGCACCCATTTGGTCAAGAATGGTGCGGCTGTCGATTTTGCTTTGTACGGTAAAGGCCATGCGTGTCGGAATGTTGGCTTTAATCAGGCCGGTAACCACATCAACGCTTGGGCGTTGGGTGGCGACAATCATGTGAATACCTGCCGCACGCGCTTTTTGGGCAAGGCGTGCGATTTGCTGCTCAACGGATTTGCGTTCGGTCATCATCAAGTCAGCCAACTCGTCGATAACGACCACAATCAACGGCAGTTTTTCCAGAGGCTCAGGATCATCAGGATTTAAGCTGAACGGATTGAGTAATGGTTTGCCTGCTGCTTTGGCTTGTTCGACTTTTTGGTTGAAACCGTCCAGATTGCGCACGCCGGCATGGGAAAGCAGACGATAGCGTTTTTCCATTTCGGCAACACACCAGTTCAATGCTTGTCCGGCCTCGCGCATATCGGTCACAACCGGGCAGAGCAGGTGCGGAATGCCGTCATAAATGCTCAATTCCAGCATTTTCGGGTCAATCATGATGAAGCGGACTTCGTCGGGCGTGGCTTTAAAGAGCATGGACATAATCATGCCGTTCACGCCGACGGATTTACCCGAGCCGGTCATACCAGCGACCAAAAGATGCGGCATTTTTGCCAAGTCGCCGACAACGGGCGTACCCGCAATATCTTTACCCAAGGCAACGGTCAGTTTGGACTTGGCGTCGGTAAACACGGATGAAGAGAGGATTTCGCTCAACATGACGTCTTGGCGCTTCTCATTGGGCAATTCAATGCCCATGGTGTTTTTACCGGCAATAGTTTCTACGATGCGTACCGCTTGCAGAGACATCGAGCGCGCCAAATCTTTGGACAGGGCGACAATTTGACTGCCTTTGACACCTTGTGCCGGTTCGATTTCGTAGCGGGTAATCACGGGGCCGGAAGTGGCGGAAACAACCTGTACGCCGATGCCGAATTCAGCCAGCTTGGCTTCAATCAATTCTGCGGTCTGTTGCAATTCATCCGGATTGACGGCAACCGGTTCTTCAGACGGCATACGCAACAGGTTCATGTTGGGTTTGTGGTATTCGCCGTTGTTTTTAGGTTCTGTATCGTCAAACAGGGAAGTTTGGATTTTAGGGGGCGGCGCAACGGATACGGCAACAGTTTTACGGTTGCTGCTGCTGCCTGCCAACGGAGCAACCGGAGTGGCGGTAATGGTTTTGGCCTCTTTAACCATGCGGCGCGTATTTTGGGTTTCCAAAGCTTCGGTGCGGACATCTTCTTTTCTATTTTGGAATTGAGACAGTTTTTTCATCAGGCTGCCAAACAGGCCGCCCATATGGCTGCCGGATTTGGCCATGACTTCCAACCATGACACCTGAGCCAACAGGGAAATGGATAAAAGTAACATCACCAGCATAATCAACAGGCTGCCTGATTTGCCCAATAGCCAAGCCAAGCCTGAGCCCGCAAGTAAGCCGACCAAGCCGCCGGCACCAACGGGAAGGGATTCGCTCAATGCGTTGTCAAACAGAAAATGTTCGATAATCGGGCTGCACACCAGCAGGAGAAACAATGCCAAAGCGGCTACGCCATGATTGTAGGGCTTGTGGTTTTCCTGCTTTTTCATGGGGCGGAAGTTTTTGTAGAGGAAAACGCAAGATGCAGCTATCCACCACCAAAACGACAGGCCGAACAGATAATATCCGACATCGGAAAGATAGGAGCCAAAGAGGCCGCCAAGGTTGGCGACATCGTTGCTTTTGGGAACGCTGCGCGACCATGCAGGGTCGTCCATGCTGAAGCTGGCCAAGGAAATAGCCAGATAAATGGTGATAACCAAGCCAAACAGCCATAAAGCATCATTAATCAAGTTTACGACATGCTCGGGGCGCGCTTTTTTTTCTTCGTTTCTTTGCAGCTCTTTGGCGGCCTTGAGGCGTTGGGAGACTTTATTGTCGGCTTGAGTTTGTGCTTTGGTGGATTTGCGTGTGGTCGGTTTGGCTGCCGGTTTGGTAGAGACGCGTTTTTTTGTTTGGGTTTTAGAAGATTTTGCAGTCATGAGATAAAGGCCGTCTGAAAAGACCGGAGGTAATGTGCGTAAAGGGCAAATTATACCGTATTTACTGGGCACAAGAAATTGAAACGGGCGTAATCATTATGGGATTCAGGCCGTCTGTTTGGCGTGACGAAAATTTTGGATTTCGTTTCCACCTATTCAGACGGCCTGATGTTTTGATTGATTTGGACTTACATTCTGCCCAGTTCGCGTTGTAGGGCTTGAATGTTTTTCTCTCTATCCAGAACCGCACCTTGCAGCGTACTGATGGCCTGTTGATTGACGCTGCCACCTTTGGCTGTCCGCGCTTGGCTCAGTTGCTTTTTGGCATCGGCCAAAGCTGCGCGTTCATTGGATAACTCGGTTTCCAGAATAGAGCGGCGACTGTTGACGCCGGAGGATTTTGGAACCGGAGGAGGAGCTGTTTCAGAAGTGGTGCGGACAGGGGCAGGTTTGGGCGTTACCTTATGGTTGGATTTTGCAGCCGTATTTTTGCTTTTTGCCGGAGCCGCTTGTGATGTCGGCGCGTTGAGTGTAGGCGCATCGCTGACCGGGGCATCGTATCGGCTGCTGCTGTATTTTCCGACAATCGGCAAATCGTTGACGGCCTGGCAGTTGCCGCTTGGGCGCGAGGTATAGACAATCGAGCCGTTGACTTCACAGGTGTAAATTTTTGCGGCGTCGGCTTGGCTGTTGAAAACAGCGAGCGGCAGCAGGGATAGGGTAAGCAGATATTTTTTCATGATTCAGATAGGGCTGATTCGTTGCACTTGAGCATTTTATTCTTGTTCAGACGGTATGGGCTGCTGTTTTTTAGCTTTTGCACTGTTTTTGTTTTTGCTCGGTTTGTCGGCTTTTTTCTCTTGTTTATCAGATTTTTCCGCGCGTGCCTTTTTCTTAGGCTTTGCACTTGCGCGTTCATCAGAGGCATTGAGGCTTCGGATGTTAAGGTGGTAACCGCTGCCTTGATGGCCGCTGATTTTAGGCAATTGAGCCTGTGCGCAGGAGGATTTGGGTTCGGAGGTATAGCTGCCGTTGCCGCAGGAGTAGACTGCGGCGGCTGCATGAAGAGAAATGCCCAAGACGAAAGAGGATACGAGGAAGTATCCGGCTTGTTTGATGGTTGAAGTCATGTTTTTCCGTATTGTGTTTTATTTCAGACGGCCTGATGGCTCTATTTTTATTGGGAAAACTCGGCTTCGACATCAACTTGGATTTGCTCAAGCTCTTCCTGCCATTGCAGCCAGTTTTCTTCCAGTTGCGTTAATTTTACTTTAGTTTCTGTTAATTGTGCGAGTGTCTCTTGCAATTTGGGTTTATTTTCTTCTGAATAAGCAGATTCTTGTGCCAAAAATGCTTCACAGGCTGTCTGAATATCAGTCAATCGTGCGATTTCTTTTTCGGCTTTGTCGATCTTCTGCTGAATCGGTTTGCTGCGTTTGGCTTTTTCCTGACGGATTTGTGCTTCTATGCGCTTGGTGTCCTTGCGGCTTTGGCTTTGGGCAGATGCGGCGGGGGCTGCTGCAGCGTTTTCTTGTGCCAACCGCCATTGACGGTAGTCGTTCAAATCGCCGTCGAAGTTGTTCAGACGGCCTTTGTCGATAAGGAGGAAGCTGTCGGTAGTCGCTTCAAGCAGGCTGCGGTCGTGCGATACGACAATCAATGCGCCTTGGAAACTTTGCAGGGCAAGTGTTAGGGCGTGGCGCATATCCAAGTCTAGGTGGTTGGTCGGTTCGTCAAGCAGCAGCAGATTAGGTTTTTGCCAGATAATCATGGCAAGGGCGAGCCGCGCTTTTTCACCACCCGAAAAAGGCTCGGTCTTTTGAACCGCCATATCGCCGACAAAGTTGAAACCGCCTAAAAAGTTGCGGATTTCCTGTTCGCGGACTTCGGGCGAAAGCTGTTGGATATGCCAAACCGGACTTTGATCGGCGCGCAATGTGTCCAGTTGGTGTTGGGCAAAATAGCCGATATTGAGCTTTTCGGAGCGTACGATGCTGCCGGAAAGTAAATCGATTTTTCCTGCCAATGCTTTGATAAATGTGGATTTACCGCTGCCGTTAACGCCCAATAGGCCGTAACGTGCGCCGCTTTCCAGAGACAAGGTGATATCGTGTAAAACGGTATTGTCGCCATAGCCCAAGTCGGCATGGTCGAGTTTCAATAATGGGTTGGGCAGGTGGGTCGGATTGGCAAACTCAAAGGAAAACTCGCTATCCAAATGAGCAGGGGCGATGCGCTCGAGCTTGGCTAATGCCTTCATGCGGCTTTGAGCTTGTACGGCCTTTGTGGCTTTGGCTTTGAAACGGTCGATAAAGGATTGCAGATGTTTGATTTGCGCCTGCTGTTTGACGTAGGCGGCTTGTTGTTGCGCCAGACGTTGGGCGCGTTCGGCTTGATAGAAATCGTAATTGCCGCCGTATTGGGTCAGTTTTTGTTGCGACAGTTCGATGGTGTGCGTTGTGGTGGCATTCAAAAAGTCGCGGTCATGGGAGATGATGATTTGCGTACAGGGCAGGGAAGCGAGATGGTTTTCCAGCCATAGTACGGTTTCTAAATCCAAATGGTTGGTCGGTTCGTCCAAAAGCAGCAAATCAGCACGACAAATCAGCGCTTGGGCAAGGTTGAGGCGCATACGCCAGCCGCCGGAAAAAGATTTGACGGGACGGGTATGTTCTTCTTGTGCGAAACCCAAGCCGTTAAGCAGTTTGGCGGCGCGTGCCGGAGCAGTATAGGCATCGATTTCTTCAAGTTTGGCGTGATATTCGGCTTGCTTCATGCCATCGTTTTGCGCTTCTGCTTGAGCCAAGGCCGTCTGAAAAGCCTGCAATTCAGCGTCACCTTGCAAAACGTAATCTAAAGCGGAGATATCTAAATCAGGCGTTTCTTGAGAGACAGAAGCCAGACGCCATGTTTTGGGAATAAGAATTTCGCCGCCATCTTGTGTGATTTCACCTTTTATCAGCGCAAACAGGCTGGATTTTCCCGTACCGTTTTTACCGATTAAACCAACGCGTTGGCCGGGGTTGATTACGGCATCGGCTTTGTCGAGTAGGACTTTCAAACCGCGTTGGAGGGTGAGTTTTTTAATTTCTATCATGATGGCAGGCAAGGGGGTGTAAAACGAAAGGCATTATTTTACCTGAAAAGACATATAAAAGGCCGTCTGAACAAGTATGAAAACGAAATCACTGATTTCTATTTTACTTATTCAGACGGCCTTTATGAAATGACAGTCGGAAATGCTTTCAAATTGTCTGTCGTTTCAATTAAATTTGAAGATCGCCATTGTCCGCACGGATTTGGCGCAGGAATTTTTGTGTCCGTTCATGTTTGGGATGATTGAACAAATCTTGCGGGCTGCCTTGTTCGACAATAACGCCGCCGTCCATCACGACGACGGTGGTTGCCACTTCTAAGGCAAACTTGATTTCATGAGTAACGACAACCATGGTCCAGCCTTCTTGTGCCAACTCCTTCATGGTATCCAAAACATCTTGCACCAATTCGGGGTCAAGCGCGGAAGTCGGTTCGTCAAACAGCATCAGTTCAGGCTGAATCGCCAATGCTCGGGCAATACCGACGCGCTGCTGTTGACCGCCGGAAAGCTGGTAGGGGTAGAGGTCGATCTTGTCGCCCAAACCGACTTTTTCAAGCAATTTGACAGCCTCTTCACGCGCTTGGGCGACAGGCTTGCCTTGTACGGCAACCGGCCCTTCCATGACGTTTTCCAACGCAGTTTTGTGCGGAAAGAGGTTGTATTGTTGGAACACCATGCCGGACTTGCGGCGCAGTGCCAAAATATCGTGTTTGCTTGGTTTTTTGGAAAAATCGATGCTTAACGGCTGTGCGTTGTCAAACTCGATCTGACCTTGTTCAGGCATTTCCAAAGCGTTTAAACAGCGTAAAAACGTGGTTTTGCCCGAGCCGGACGGGCCTAGGATAACAACCACTTGTCCTTTGCCGACATCCAAATCGATGCCGCGCAAAATGGTATTTTCGCCAAAGGTTTTATGGATATTGCGGATTTTAATCATGACAACTCCTTATTTGGCGACATAGCGGTCAAAGCGTTTTTCCAAGCGCGCCTGAATCATAAACAGCACTTTGCAGAAGCACCAATAAACCAATGCGGCTTCGATATAAACGGGCAAAAAGTCATAAGTACGGTTTGCTGTCTCTTGGGCAACACGGAAAAGCTCGGTTACCGTTACTACGGCGGCAAGCGAGGTATTTTTGAACAAGCCGATAAACTCGTTGCTCAAAGGCGGTACGGCAACGCGGAATGCCTGTGGCGCGATAATGCGGCGGAACGTCTGCATATAGGTCATACCGATGGAGAAACCGGCTTCCCATTGGCCTTTAGGTACGGACAAGATTGCCGCGCGTATGGTTTCGGAAGCGTATGCGCCGACATTGAGCGAAAAGCCGATGATGGCGGCAGGAATCGGATCGATATAGATGCCGACGGAAGGCAAACCATAGAATACGATGACCAACTGCACCAAAAGCGGCGTACCGCGAATGACGGAAATATAAAATTCTACCAGCTTCAGCAAGCATTTTTGGAAAACACCACCGGAGGGCATGATCCGCACCAAAGCAACTGCTACGGCAATAATCATGCCGATAACGAAAGAAGCGATCGCCAAAGGCAAAGATACTGCGAAGCCGGCTTTGACCATGGGCCAAAACGCGCTGATGAGCATATCAGCGCGTGTTTCCGTCATAAACGGCAGAGAGGCAAGGAAATTATTTAACACTGATGTCTTTTCCGAAGAATTGTTCGCCCAGTTTTTTCAGCGTGCCGTCGGCTTTCAGTTCGTTCATGGCTGTGCTGAATTTAGCCAATGCTTCATCGTTGCCTTTATTGACAATCAAGCCGGAGCCGACTTTTTCGTTAGCCGGTGCAGACCAAACGATTTTCACGCCGGCATTCGGATTTTTCTTCAGGTAGTCCAATACCGCCAATTCGTCGTTCAGAGTTGCATCGGCACGTTTTTGTTCAATCAAGGTCAGGGATTGCGCCAAGCCGTCTACCGGTACAAGTTCAGCTCCTGCCGCTTTGGCTTTTTCGCCATAGTTGCTGGTCAGGGATTGTGCGGTTTTCACGCCTTTGATGTCGTCGATGGATTTGATGTTGCTGTCTTTGCGTGCAACCAATACAGCACCGCTCCAGCTGTAAGGCTCGGATTTGTCAAAAGTTGCTTGACGTTCAGGGCTGGTTAGGCCGACTTGGTTGGCAACCACGTCGAAACGGCCGGCTTTCAAACCTGCCATCATGGAGTCCCATTGTGTTTCTTTAAATTCGACTTTTACGCCCAATTTGTCGGCAACGGCGCGGGTAACTTCGACATCGTAGCCGGTCAATTTGCCGTCTTTATCATGGTAGGTGAAGGGTGCGTAAGTGCCCTCTGTGCCGACAGTGATGGTACCTTTGTTGTTGATACGCTCAATCAGTGAGCCGGAGGCCGCGCCGGATTGGGCCGGTGCAGAAGAAGCTGAGTTGCTGCTTTCGCCGCCGCAAGCAGCCAAAACTACTGCAGCGATGGTGCCAAGTACGAATTTTTTCAACATGGATTTTTACTCCTGATTTTTAGTGTGTCATCTGGTATTAAAGCATGCATTCTAAGCGAAACTGCCCAAAATACAAAATACATCTTAGTTTCTTAAAAGGCCGTCTGAACGCTGATTTGTTCAGACGGCCTTGAGTGGTGTATCAAAATTTCGGCTTATGCAATTTCAAGCCACATGACTTGATAGGGTTGCAGTACCAAATCCTGATTCAGGGAAACGGTTTGACCGCTGATCAAATCGTGTGCTTTAAACGGCATGGCTTGCAGCGTATGCGCACTGATGGTTTGCGGATGTTCGCTGAAGTTGCCGAATGCCAATAGTGCGTTGTTGCGCATATAGCCGATGATGTGTTTGTTGTTGGTATTGAAGGTAACCAACTTGCCGCCGTCAAAGCGCGGATTGCTTTGGCGAATGGCAATCATATGGCGCAAACCTTGGAAGATTTGACCGGCAGTGGTCGAGCTGTCATGGCGTTGGTTGTACAACTCTTCATTATAACGAGGACGGTGTGCCCAGCGGCTGTCGTCGCTCTTATTGCTGTCTTGCGACCAGTCGTCATCGTTGAGCGTACCCACTTCGTCACCCAAGTAAATCAGCGGCAGACCGCCGGTACTCAGAGCGATGCTGTACAAAAGTTTGATGCGGTCAACGGCATACGGGTCATTTTGAGCCAAACCAACCAATGCTGCGGCTGTACCGCTGACACGGCAGTCGCCAGTGTTGGGGTTGTATTGGAACGGTACACCGCGCGCGAAGCTGCCGTCAAAATGGTTGACGAAGAAGCGGTTGAGGAATTGTCGGTGGTCGTAGCCGTGGATGCCGAACTGCCATGCGTCCTCATCCGCAAAGGTCCAGCCGATGTCGTCATGGCTGCGGACGTAGTTGACCCATGCAGTGTGGTCGGGCAGGTTGTGGCGGTAGGTCAGTGCCTGATGGAGCAGGTTGACTTCGCGCGTGGCGAGGGTGTTCCACAACAATGCCATTTGCAGAGGGTTGTAGCCGATTTGACATTCGTCTTGGCTGATGTATTGGACAACTTGGTCAGGGTGGACGATGGCTTCGGATTTGAAGAACACGGCTGGCGCTGCGATACGCATTACAGAGTTAAACGCGCGAATCAGGGCGTGTGCCTGAGGCAGGTTTTCGCAGCTTGTGCCCATTTGCTTCCAAATAAAGGCAACGGCATCCATGCGCAGAATATCAACGCCCAAGTTGGCAAGGAACATCATTTCGCCTGCCATGGCACGGAATACCCACGGGTTGCTGTAATTTAAGTCCCATTGGAAGGAGTTGAACGTCGTCCATACCCAGCGTCCGTCTTCCAGTTGGGAGAAGCCGCCCGGATGTTGGTCAGGGAAGATTTCACGCAGGGTGCGGTCGTATTGGTCGGGCATCCAGCGGTCAGGGAAAATATAGTAGAAGTTGTCGTAGAGTGGATCGCCGGCAGCGCAGCGTTTTGCCCATTCGTGTTCGTTGGAAGTGTGGTTGAAGATGAAATCGACAACGGCGGAAATGCCTGCTTCGTGCAAGGCGGCAATGACATCGCGCAAGTCGTCTATTGTACCCAGTGCTGGATTGACATCGCGGTAGCTGCTGACCGCATAGCCGCCGTCGCTTTTGCCTTCAGGGCATTTAAACAGGGGCATCAGGTGTAGATAGGTCAGGCCCAATTCTTGGAAATAAGGGATTTTGGCTTTCAACCCTTGCAGATCGCCTGCGAACAAATCGACGTAGCACACGCCGCCAACCTGTTTGTTGGACAAAATCCAGTCAGGATCGTTTTCTCGCGCGATATCAATATCTTTTAAAGATGCGTTGCGTTGGGAATAGCTTTGCCATGCTTGGGCAATCAGTTGCTCCAGCATAGGGAGGACGGCTTCGTTGTTGTTGTATACGTTGTCCAGCTCATGCATCAGTTTTGGGAAGTGTTCCTCAAGTCGTCTGTCAAACTGTTTCCAGTCTTCAGATGTCTCGATGCTTGCACGCTGTTCGGGGGTATAAATCGATAGGGTGCGTTCTTTAAGGTGATGCAAGGTCAAATCAACCTGTTGAGTCTGGGTCAACATAATGCCTACTCTGAAATTAAGGTGAAATTGTTTTGAAGCTTGGTTTCACTTCTTTTACAAATCCATGCCGATTGTGGGCGGCTAAGACTGTAATTTTGCGTCAAGAGACTGTCTCAATGATACTGGAAGTGCTTGAGTGTGCATAGAGTTTTCAAGGTTAAGAAGGATGATTTTTCAAGTGTTTGATTTTGATTAAAAGTAAGGTTGAGCATATGGAAAGCGGCCTTTTGACGAACTTATCTTTCAGACGACCTGAGTCTTGTGAGAAAAACTTTTATTTTTATTATCTTAGACATCTTTTTATTCAGATATGGCCGTCTGAAACATATGTACAGCATAATGGGTCGCTTATTTTGTTTAAAAATGAGTCATAGAGATTAAGTTCATGACTTCTGATGTAAATCAAGATTCTATAAAGAGGCAGTTATTGTGTTTTAAATAGAGAGAATGTACGAGCTTCATTCATTAAAAAATGAATCCATCAGTTTTCTTATTGATAGTGGTTATTATGTAGATTATCAAGTTAATAAGGAAAAGGTGTTTGTCTGGTTTGTCATGCTTTTTTAATATTATTTTTTAAAATTAGACTTGACCCATTACAAGCAATTACTTAAAGTATCCATCTTATTTTTACACAAGAAAACGGGTTGTCCCGTTCTAAAAAATGAGCGCAATCAAACCACCACAAATCACTGTATTCGACAGCAAGCCAACCGATGCTTATTTCTTCGGTACTTGCGTTCTCGACCTTTTCATGCCTGAAGCAGGCATGGATGCCATTACTTTAATCGAACAACAGGGTATCCGTGTCCATTATCCAATGGAGCAAAGCTGCTGCGGTCAACCGGCCTATTCGTCAGGCCATCCTAAAGAAGCCTTTGATGTTGCCAAAGCGCAACTGGATTTATTCCCTGAAAATTGGCCGATTGTCGTGCCTTCCGGTTCTTGCGGCGGCATGATGAAACACCACTGGCCGACTTTGTTCAAAGGTACCGAGTACGAGCAAAAAGCCATTGATTGCGCCAATCGTATCATTGAATTTACCCACTTCCTGCTGGCGATTGGTTACAAACCTGAAGATAAAGGCGAGCCGGTTAAAGTGGCTGTTCATACTTCCTGCGCGGCGCGTCGCGAGATGAATGTACATTTGTCAGGCTGGCAGTTGATCGACGGCATGGAAAATGTTGAACGTATCGTTCACGACCATGAAAGCGAGTGCTGCGGTTTTGGCGGTACATTCTCTGTGAAACAAGCCGATATTTCCGGAGCGATGGTAACCGACAAAGTTGCCGCGCTGAAAGAAACCGGCGCAACTGAAATCATCAGCGCGGACTGCGGTTGCATGATGAATATTGGCGGCAAAATCGCTAAAGACGAACCCAATATGCCACGTCCGAAACATATTGCATCTTTCCTGTTGGAACGCACCGGAGGTAAAGCATGAGCGCGCGCGAAAATATTTTAGCGAAATTGAAAAAAGCCGATGCCTTGCCGATGGAAGAACCGCCGGTTTTCGATTATTACCGTGAAATGGGTGTTTCTTGGGCAAACGATGTCGAACGCTTGAAACATTGGGCGGCTGCCATGCGTGCCGTCAAAACTGAAATCTATTGGGTTACCAAATCCAACTGGCCGCAAGTATTCCGTCAAGCCGCCGAAGGCAAGGGCTTGAAAAACATTCTGCTTCCATTGGAAACAGAACATGGTCAGCTGGCCCGTGCAGCTTTGGCCGATACCGATATTGAACCGCGTGGTTTTGAGCGAAAAATCGACGACTGGAAAAACGAATTCTTTACCGATATTGAGGCTGGTTTTAGCGGCTCTAAATGCGGTATTGCCCGTACCGGTACGATTATGCTGGAGTCCAGTCCTGTCGAGCCACGCAGCCTGAGTTTGGTTCCGCCTGTGCATTTCTGCTTGTTTGACACCAGCAAAATGTACAACGAATTACATAATGCTGTTGAAGGCGAAAAACTGGTAGAAAAAGGCATGCCTACCAACGTTATTTTGATTTCCGGCCCGTCTAAGACTGCTGATATTCAATTGACTTTGGCCTATGGTGCACACGGCCCGCGCGATTTGGTGGTTTTGGCCGTTCTGCCTGATCACATTTCCCCTGCCGATTTGGAGGAAAAAGCATGAGTTCCCAAACCATTAAATTCCATATGAAGCCGGAAACGTTCAAGCAAAACGCCGCGATTTCTTTGCAAGACAAACCTTTGCGTAAAAGCTTGCGCACAGCGATGGACATGCTGATGACCAAGCGCAAAGCCGTTTTGACAGATGAAGAAGAGCTGCAAAGCCTGCGTGACTTGTGTGAGCATGTCCGTCAACGTTCGTTGTCCAAATTGCCTGCATTATTGGAACAGCTGGAAGAAAACCTGACCAAGTTGGGCGTTAAAGTCCACTGGGCAGAAACACCTGCCGAAGCCTGCCAAATCATTCACAACATCATTACCGATAAAAACGGTAAGCTGATGGTGAAAGGCAAATCTATGGTCAGCGAAGAGATTGAGCTGAACCATTATCTGCAAGATCAAGGCATCAAAGCGATTGAGAGCGACTTGGGCGAGTTTATCGTTCAAATGGCCGGCGAGAAACCAACCCATATCGTGATGCCTGCCATTCATAAAACCAAAGAGCAGGTTAGCGAGCTTTTCCATCAAAACCTCGGCACTCCATTAACAGATGATGTAGACCAGTTGACTGGATTTGCGCGTAAAGCATTGCGCGATATTTACAGCACTGCCGATGTCGGTTTGAGCGGTGTGAACTTTGCCGTTGCTGAAACGGGCACTTTGTGTCTGGTCGAAAATGAAGGCAACGGCCGCTTGAGTACCACTGTACCGCCTGTGCACATCGCCATTACCGGTATTGAAAAAGTGGTTGCGAAGCTGTCGGATGTTCCGCCTTTGTACAGCCTGCTGCCACGCTCCGCCATCGGTCAGAACATTACCACTTATTTTAATATGATTACCGGTCCTCGCCGTAGCGAAGAGCTGGACGGCCCTCAAGAAATGCACTTGGTACTGCTTGATAACGGCCGTAGTCAAGCGTATGCAGAAGATCAAATGCGCCGTACCTTGCAATGTATCCGTTGCGGTGCGTGTATGAACCACTGTCCGGTTTATACCCGTATCGGTGGCGCGGCCTACGGTACGACTTATCCCGGCCCGATTGGCGAGATTATCTCTCCGCATTTGTTAGGCTTGGATGCGACACGCGATCTGCCGACTGCATGTACCATGTGTGGCGCCTGTGTTGAGGTTTGTCCGGTACGCATTCCGATTACCGAACAAATGCAACGTCTGCGTGTTGAAGCGCAACGTTCGCCAACAGAAACCGTTCCTCATCCTATCCGTGGTCAAGGCGCATCGCATACCTTCGGCGAGCAAATGGCGTGGCGTACGTTTAACGGCATTTTCAGCGGCAGTAAGGCTTATCGAGCATTCGGCTGGGCTGCTACCAAATTCCGTGCATTGACGCCAAGCAAGCAGTTAAGCTGGACCAATAACCATGTTCCGATGAAACCTGCCAAGCAAACATTGCATGAGATGATGGCAGAAAGAAAACGTCAGCAAGAAAAAGCATAAGACTTGAAAATAAAACCTGGGGGATAAAAGCCTCAAGTTTTATTTTTTATTGAATACTGCTGGTGTAGCATCGCTATTTGTAAAGGCATTTGATTTGATTATTGTATTTTGATTCTTTTGAATAAAAAGGCCGTCTGAAAGATTTTCAGACGGCCTTTATTACATCCAAAAGTTTTTGTCTAAGTCCTTAGAGCAATACTTTTTCTACACCGCCGTTATTGGCTTTTTTTACAAACTCATCCAGCCAGTTTTCGCCGAGGATGTGTTTCGCCATTTCGATGACAATGTAGTCGGCAGGCATATTGTTGTCGTCGGCGTAGCGGCTCAGGCCTTGCAGGCAGGCTGGGCAGGAGGTAAGCATTTTGACGGGTTCGCCCTGAGGCAGCTCTTTGAGGTTTTTCTCAATTTCCTCTTGTTTGCGGAACTTGACCTGAGTGGCAATGTCGGGTCGTTTGACGGCAAACATACCGGACTCGCCGCAGCAGCGGTCGCTTAAGACGACTTTCTGTCCCATCAGGCTGCTGGCCATTTGGGTGGCATTCATGGTTTTGATCGGGGTATGGCAAGGGTCGTGGTAGAGGTATTGCTGACCTTGTACGCCGTTTAGCTGCACACCTTTTTCAAGCAGATATTCATGGATGTCGATGATACGGCAGCCTGGGAAGATTTCTTCAAAACGGTATTTTTCCAGTTGGTCGTAGCAGGTACCGCAACTGACGACGACGGTTTTAATGTCGAGGTAGTTGAGGGTGTTCGCCATACGGTGGAAAGCCACGCGGTTGTTGGTGCTCATTTCTTCGGCTTTAGCCTTATTTCCGCCTGCGTCTTGCGGATAGCCGCAACACATATAGCCCGGCGGCAGGACGGTTTGTACGCCGACATGCCAGAGCATGGCTTGAACGGCTAGTCCGATTTGGCTGAACAGGCGCTCAGAGCCGCAGCCGGGGAAGTAGAACACGGCTTCGGCATCTTCCGGAGAAGCCGGATTGCGGATGATAGGAATACTCTTGTCGTCTTCTATACCCAGCATGGAGCGTGGAGTTTTAGCAGGCACGCTTTTCGGCAAAGGACGGTTGATGAAGTGGATAACCTGTTCTTTGATTGAGGCGGTACCGACGGTGGCTTTCGGTTCGGCTTTTTGCTTTTTAGTGCCAATCGGAAGAAGCTTGCCGATTTTGTAGGCAAA
Source organism: Neisseria sp. P0021.S007 (assembly GCF_051956855.1). Classification (NCBI taxonomy): domain Bacteria; kingdom Pseudomonadati; phylum Pseudomonadota; class Betaproteobacteria; order Neisseriales; family Neisseriaceae; genus Neisseria; species Neisseria sp. P0021.S007. The sequence goes on along the minus strand of NZ_JBQCXA010000006.1, from coordinate 57,296 downwards.
GTTTTGCGCTGGGAAGCCGGTCTGTATCATGGCGGCGCGAAGGGCTTTAATGGTTTTCGGGCCTGTGGCGTTCAAAAATGCCATACCCATTGAAGCTGCAGGCGCAAAGCGTTTGTGGCCGGAATCGGCAAGGTAGTTGCGGACGGCTACGGTAACGTCGCCAAAGTCGATGTTGACAGGGCAGGGCTTAACGCAGCGGTGGCACACGGTGCAGTGGTCGCCGATGTCCATCAGTTCTTCAAAATGCTTGACGGAAACGCCGCGACGGGTTTGTTCTTCGTATAAGAAGGCTTCGGTCAGTAAGCCCACACCGAGGATTTTGTTGCGGGGGCTATACAGTAGGTTGGCACGCGGAACATGAGTAGAGCAAACAGGTTTGCATTTGCCGCAGCGCAGGCAGTCTTTGACGGAATCGGCGATGGTGCCGAGGTCTGATTTTTCCATAATCAGCGATTCCGCACCCAAAAGCTCGAAAGACGGCGTATAGGCGTTGCGCAGGTCCGAGCCTTTCATCAGTTTGTGACGGTTGAAGGTGTGTTTGGGATCGACTTGGTTTTTGTAATTCCAAAACGGTTGCAAATCTTCATCTGTCAGGAATTCGAGCTTGGTAATGCCGATGCCGTGTTCGCCGGAAATTACGCCGCCGAGCGAACGGGCGATTTTCATGATGCGTTCCACAGAACGGTAGGCCGTCTGAAGCATTTCGGCATCGTCTGAGTTAACCGGAATATTGGTGTGAACGTTACCGTCGCCGGCGTGCATATGCAGGGCGACGAAGACGCGGCTGCGTACGGTTTTGGCGTGGATTTTGCCCAAGCCTTGGATAATTTTGGTATCTGTTTTGCCGCTGAAGATTTCAGAAAGCGGCTTCATTACGTCCGCTTTGACAGACACGCGCAGGCGGAAATCGCGGAAGGCAATAAAGCAGCTTTCATTGTTTTTGGCTTCGGGCGCAGCGTGGACGGCTGCGCCATAGCGTGCTTTATAGTCGGCAAGCGGCGCGTCTAAGTTAGCAAGCAGCCATTCCCAACGCGCTTTGACAGCGGAAACGTGGGCTAGGGCGTGTTTGCCGCGTTCGCCCAATAGTTCGGCGGTTGGCAGGTCTGTTCCCATTTTGTCGATGGGGAGTTTGCCGGACAGATATTGCTCTAAGGCGGCACAGAGTTTGAGTTTGTTTTGAATGGAAAGCTCAATGTTGATGCGCTCGATGCCGTCTGAATACTCACCGAGCCGCTCCAGCGGAATCACTACGTCTTCGTTGATTTTAAAGGCGTTGGTATGTTTGGCGATGGCGGCGGTGCGGCTGCGGTCAAGCCAGAAGGTTTTGCGCGCTTCTGGAGATATGGCGATAAAGCCTTCGCCGTCGCGGGCGCGGGCAAGTTTGCAGATGTGTTCGGCGGCTGCCTGTACGGCGGCTTCGTCATCGGAAACCACGTCTGCCAGCAAGACCATTTTAGGTCGGCCTTTACCTGCCGCTTTGGTGGCATAACCGACGGCGCGGACGTAACGCCAGTCTAAATGCTCCAAACCCGCCAGCCGAACGCTTTCATGGGTAAGCAGGAAATCGCGGATTTCGACGATGGAAGGCGTTGCGGTGGCGACTGTACCGAAAAATTCCATACATACAGTACGCGTGTATTTCGGCATTTTGTGCAATACGAAGGCGACGCTGGTGATGATGCCGTCTGTGCCTTCTTTCTGCACGCCGGGCAGACCGCTCAAGAATTTGTCGGTAACGTCTTTGCCCAAACCGACTTTGCGGAATTTGTGGCCGGGGATTTCCAAGCGTTTGGTATTGACGATATTGCGGCCGTCTGAATCCAACGTATGTACATCAAACAAGGCGATTTCTTCATCGTGGATTTTGCCAAAATTGTGGCGAACGCGTTCGATACGCAACCATTCGCCTTGAGGGTTGATCATGTTCCAGTAGGCGAGGTTGTCCAAGGCAGTACCCCACAGCACAGCTTTTTTGCCACCTGCATTCATCGCCACATTACCGCCCACGCAAGACGCATCGGCGGAAGTCGGATCAACGGCAAACACCAAACCCGCCTGATGCGCGGTTTCTTCCACCCGGCGGGTTACTACGCCTGCGCCACAATGGATAATCGGATGTCTGCCGTCCAAGCCTGCCAGCTCAACATATTCGACGCCGCGATGCTTGTCGAGTTTTTCGGTATTGATGACTGCGCTGTTTGCGTCTAAAGGTACTGCGCCACCAGTGTAGCCGGTACCGCCACCGCGTGGGATAATGACCAAGTCCAACTCAATTAAAGCGCGCACCAAAGGCGCGATCTCTGCCTCGGTATCAGGATTAACGACAACAAACGGATACTCCACGCGCCAGTCAGTCGCATCGGTAACGTGCGTTACTCGAGCCAATCCGTCAAACATAATATTGTGCGGCTTGGTAATTTTGCTTAAGCGATCCAAAATTTGATGGCGTTTTTGGCTGGTTTCATCAAAACTGCTATCAAAACGCTCGACTGCTTTTTCTGCTGCTGCAACCAAGACATCCACTTGCCGATTATCGTCGCGGCGTTTGCGGATTTCATTTAAGCGGTGGCGCATTTCCCGCACCAGCGCGGCGCGGCGTTTCGGATGCTCCAGCAAATCATCGACCAGATACGGATTACGCACGACCACCCAAATATCGCCCAATACTTCAAACAGCATTCGTGCCGAACGTCCTGTTTTGCGTTGACCGCGCAGGTCTTGCAGGATTTGCCACGCTTCGTTGCCCAACAGTCGGATGACGATTTCGCGGTCGGTATAAGAAGTATAGTTATAGGGAATTTCTCGAATACGCTGAGGGGCAGTAGTCGTGGTCATGGTCGTGTTCCGTTGATGGATGTAATGTTTTTATATTAAAGGCCGTCTGAAAAATGCAATTTCTTCTTGATGGCGTAAAGTGTTAATGTAGTGTAATTTTCGATATTTTTCAACGGAAAAGACAATAAACATTTCAATGGGAATGATTTTCAACTAGGTAATATTGTTTACAATCTTGTCATGTAAATGATTTTCAGACGGCCTGACAGATTTTATCGCTTGAGTTTTTCTGTAAAACCGCTATAATGCGTTTCTTCTATGGCGGGTCTCCCCGCATGGTAATTCGGAACACCGGGTCAGGGGCGGAAGCCAGCAGCCCACTCTGATGAGCCAGTGCCGGGGGTTCGGCTCGCCACCTTATTCAAAAATGCCGGAGATGGTTAAGTCTCCGGCATTTTTCATTGTATAAAGCGTAATAAAAAGGCCGTCTGAAATCTCATTTTCAGACGGCCTTTGAGTTTATGAGCCAGCTATTTATGCTTCTTCTGATTTTGTATTGGGCAAAACGCAGTTCAGGATAATGGCCAATACGGCGCATAAACCTACACCGGCGAAGCTCAAAGTACCTACTTTGATAATCATGCCGCCGATACCTGTCGTCAATACGGAACTGACGATAACCAGATTTTTCGGCTGCATCAAATCGACTTTCGCATCAATCAATGTTTTGATGCCCAAAGAGGCGATTGTACCGAACAGCAGCAACATAATGCCGCCCATAACCGGCATAGGAATCGAAGCCAAAAACGCGTTGAACTTACCGAAAAATGCCATGAAAATCGCAAAAATTGCCGCCCAAGTCATGATAACGGGGTTGCTGTTTTTGGTAATCATCACCGCGCCGGTCACTTCACCGTAAGTGGTCACAGGCGGGCCGCCGATCAAACCGGCCACGCACACGCCCAAGCCGTCGCCGGCGAGGGTTTTGTCCAAGCCCGGGTCTTTAGTGTAGTTTTTGCCGGTTACATTACCGATGGCCATAATGCCGCCGATGTGTTCGATGGCCGGGGCGATGGCAACGGGCAACATAAACAAGGCAGCCTGCCAGTTGACTTGAGGCGTTTCAAAATGAGGGACGGCAAACCAAGGAGCGTTGATGATGGCGCTGGTATCGACCAAGCCCATGATCAAAGCCAACACATAGCCTGAAGCCACGCCGATCAGAATCGGAATCAGCTTCATCATTTTGCTGCCGAAGACAGAAACAATGACGGTTACCGCAAAGGTAAAGCCGGACAGAATCAGCGAGTCGATATAGTCGATGACCTGTTTTCCATCCGCCTGACCCATGGCCATGCTGCTGGCTGCAGCGGCCACGGACAAACCGATTACCATAATCACCGGACCGATAACCACGGGCGGCAACAGCTTGTGTACCGCATCTAGACCGCGCCATCTAATTAGCGCGGCAAAGACAAAGTACATGAAACCTGCCGCAAACAGGCCGAACATGGTAGAAGGCAGGCCCCATTCGCCGATGGAGTAGATAATCGGTGCAATAAAGGCAAAAGAAGAGCCGAGGAAAATCGGCACTTTACGTTTGGTAACCAATTGGAACAACAAAGTGCCCAAGCCTGCGCCCAATAATGCCAAAGCCGGGTTCAGTCCCGTCAGAAGCGGCACAAGCACCATGGCACCGAATGCGACAAACAAAATCTGCGCACCGGCTACCGCCGTTTTAAGCTGATTCATAAAAGCTCCGAAGAAAATTCAAATGGCGCAGATTATACTGATTTATCCTAATTGTGAACATTTATTTACAAAAGGCCGTCTGAACATATGTAACGATGACACCTGTTCAGACGGCCTTATTCGATAGCGAATTGTTAATAACTTATCAAAATCGATTAGGAAAATTTTCAGCCGCGTGTTTCGCGCCAAACCAAATAATCGCGCAGGGGTGGCATGGGCGGATTGATGCAGTGCGGACAGATGCCGGTTGTGTCTTCATCGTCGCTGTCGATATGGTAGTCGTTTGGATCGAAGCGCACCTGCTGCATCACAGCTTGCGCCAATGCTTGTTCCTGTACGACATCAAATTCAAATTTTTCCAAAATCTCATTCAATAGGCAGATTTCGCCGTCGCTGAAAGATTCGCTGTGTTTGACAATGAGGCGTTGATAATCTTTATTGCTGATTTTTTCGTGAAGTAAATTGGTCTGGATAGTCATGATTTTATTGTTGAAATAAGATGGTTAAGGTGCGGATTATAGCGGATATCGTGTCGGCTGTTTCAAAGGGCGTCTTTAAGTTGACGGGCTTTGGCGAATGTGGGGATAAATCTGTTCAATTCAATATTGACTGCCTGAAAATCGCGGCTATCAAAAAAATCGCCGATACGTATGGTTTTTCCCTGATAATCGAAAGACCATGCACCTTGTACACATTTTTGGATACGTAAAATATTGGGGACATTGTGAATTTTTCGTTTCATACCATTTTGGTAGAGGTTTTCGTTTGGCAACCTCTGTTTCCTTCCTTGTGCAACAGGAGCTTGGGGAATATGGTCACGAGAATGCCATTCGGAGATTTCTGACAACGGGAAACTACGCCAACGCCCAATGGAAAACAAGGTATAACCATGAGACAGCGTATGGTTACGGATCTTGATGTTTTCACGTCCGAAAAGTTGCCAAAGAAGGCCGTAAACAAGTGAACCGACTAAGTAGAAAGTAAAAAGTAAAGGGATGAGAATGGCTTCTAAATTAGTGAAATAGTGCTCTTCAAGGTAAAACGGCGCGATGCATGTAAGAACAAAGGAAAACATAAGAAATACCGCGGTAAAACCGATTTCCTGCGAGTCATGTACAACACGAGCAGATACGGCAATGCCGTCGGGCATGCGTTCGATTTTATAACGCGAAGATGCCATCAATAGCCTCCTATTTTTTCAGCCTGATACGCTTTTTGCAGCGGCCTAATTTGCGCCAAGCGGGCATGATCGATTTGTTCGGCAATTAAATGGGCTTTGCCTTGTGCGCGGCACTCGGCGGCAATTTTGCCTGCATCTACTTGATTGGCGGCCTCAAGTAAGGCCAGCCAGTGTTCACGTTGCGGATAAGGCGTGTTTTCAAGATTCAGACGGCCTTGTTTGTCGGCCACGCAGACGTTTAAGGCCGTCTGAAAACGTTCGGGGCGGCGGAATGCGTCGGTTTTTTTCAAAACATTCAAAATAGTTTTACTTTTGAACTGCCCGACTTGATGGAGCATGATGTGCCAACGGCAGACGAGTTCGGCAAGCTCGGCGCAGTGTTTGGGCGCGCGCAGGCGTTGATTGACTTCGCGGACGGGTTCGACGCCGTTAAGGTCGTGTCCGTAGTGTTTCGGCAGTATATCGGCCGGTGTTTTTGCCTTGCCCAAGTCGTGCAATAAGGCAGCATAGCGTTCAGCGAGGGACAGGTTCATCTCGGCGGCTCGTTGTACAACCATCAGCGTATGAATACCGCTGTCGATTTCGGGATGATAGTCGGCGCGTTGCGGTACGCCGAAAAGGGCATCGACTTCTGGCAGTAAAACTTTGAGTGCGCCGCATTCGCGCAAAACTTCAATCATTCGGCGCGGATTTTTCTCCATCAAGCCTTTGGCCAATTCCTGCCAGACACGTTCGGCAACCAAGGCATCCGCTTCGCCGTTTTCTACCATTTGCCGCATCAGCGACATGGTTTCATCGGCAATTTGAAAACCATAACGCGCGGCAAAACGGGCGATACGCAAAATCCGCACAGGGTCTTCGGCAAAGGCAGGCGAAACGTGGCGCAGGATGCCGGCCGCCAAATCTTGTTGTCCGCCAAAAGGATCGATGATCGTGCCGTCTGAATCCTGAGCCATGGAATTGATGGTCAGGTCGCGGCGCATTAGGTCTTGTTCCAGCGTAACGTCTTTATCGGCATGAAAACTGAATCCGGCATAGCCTTTGGCAGTTTTACGCTCGGTACGGGCGAGGGCGTATTCTTCGTGGCTGTCCGGGTGGAGAAAGACGGGAAAATCCTTGCCAACAGGTTGATAGCCTTGAGCCAACATGGTTTGCGCATCTGCACCGACGACTACCCAGTCGCGGTCTTTGACGGGCAGGCCTAAAAGATGGTCGCGGACAGCGCCGCCGACAAGATAGGTTTTGATGGTTTGTGTATTCATATAAAAATCGAACGATATAAAAAGGCCGTCTGAAAAGCCGTATTGGGTTTTCAGACGGCCTGAGTCAGAACGCTATTATGACGCTTTAGGTTTGTTGCTGTCGATAATCTTCAGTCCTGCGGCGACAACAAACCATATCGTTATGCGGCATATCCTTTATAATAAGCCCATTCAAATACGGAGCGGCAAATAATGCAGACTTGGCACGAGGCAATTGGTGCGGAAAAAGAAAAGGCGTATTTTCAAACGATTTTGGAGAAGGTGCGCCATGAAAGGCAGGCGGGGATAACCGTTTATCCGCCCGAGCGCGATGTATTCAATGCCTTTCGGACGACTGAATTCGGAAATGTAAAGGTAGTGATTTTAGGGCAAGACCCGTATCACGGTGCGGGTCAGGCGCATGGTTTGGCGTTTTCCGTCCAGCCTGAAATTGCGGTGCCGCCGTCGCTGGTCAATATTTATAAAGAGTTGGCGACGGATATTGAGGGTTTTCAGATTCCGCAACACGGCTATTTGCAGCATTGGGCGGAACAGGGCGTGTTGCTGTTGAACACGGTATTGACTGTCCGTGCCGGTTCAGCGCATTCCCATGCGACTTTTGGCTGGGAGGCGTTTACCGATGAAGTCATCCGACAATTGGATAAGGAACGCGAGCATTTAGTCTTTATGCTGTGGGGCAGCCATGCGCAGAAGAAAGGCGCGTTTATCGACCGCAATCGCCATTTGGTGCTGACCGCGCCGCACCCTTCGCCTTTATCGGCATATCGCGGCTTTTTTGGCTGCAAACATTTTTCGCAGGCAAACGCTTATTTGCAGGCACATGGTTTAGAGCCGATTGATTGGCAGGTTTAAATAAGATGAAAGGCCGTCTGAAAGCAGATTTTCAGACGGCCTTATGCTTTAGTCTCAAATCGAATATTCAATCAGCTCGTTTTGAGAAAAGACATAAACCTGTTTCGGAATCAGCCTCAATTCTTTGCCTTCGGCGATTTGGTAACGCGCGGCATCGCTGCCTGCCAGCGTGATATGCACGTCTTGTTTGTCGTGTTTTACCACAATATGCGTCAATGCGCCGACGGCGTGGATTTTTTCGATTTTGGCGCGGATCATCGGGGTTTCGTTTTCGGCGGCAAGCTGCCATTCGTGCGGACGGATGTAGCCGATAGCGGTTTGTTCCTGCCATTTGTAGTGCGTGTCCAATTTCCACGCGAAGCCGTTGTAATGCCAGATGCCTTTTTCGATTCTGCCTTCGAAGGCGTCGGTTTCGCCGAGAAATTCGGTAACGAAGGCGTTTTCAGGTTTGCGGTAAATGGCTTCGGCACTGCCGGTTTGCTCGATTTTGCCGTGGTTCATGACGACGATTTCGTCGGAAACTTCAAGGGCTTCTTCTTGGTCGTGCGTCACCAGAATGCTGGTTACGCCTAGGTTGTGATGGATGTCGCGCAGCCAGGTGCGCAATTCTTTGCGCACTTTGGCATCCAGCGCGCCGAAGGGTTCGTCCAAGAGCAGAAGTTTGGGTTCGACGGCGAGGGCGCGGGCGAGGGCGATGCGTTGGCGTTGGCCGCCGGAGAGCTGGTGCGGATAGGATTTGGCGAGTTGGGAAAGCTGCACGAGTTTGAGCAATTCTTCGACTTTGGCGCGGATTTGTTCTTTGGACGGGCGTTCGGACTTGGGCAATACGGTCAAACCGAAGGCGACGTTGTCAAACACGTTCATGTGGCGGAAGAGGGCGTAGTGTTGGAATACGAAGCCGACTTTGCGCTCGCGCACATGCTTGGCGGTTACGTCTTGGCCGTCAAAGAGAATTTGGCCGCCATCGGCGTTTTCCAGTCCGGCGATAATGCGCAGGAGCGTGGTTTTGCCGCAGCCGGATGGGCCGAGCAGGGAAACGAGTTTGCCGGTGGGGACGTTGAGGTTGATGTTTTTCAGCGCGTGGAACGCTCCGAAGTGTTTGTTTAGATTTTGAATAGTAATGCTCATGCTGCGTTCCTTTCAGCGGCGGCGAGTTTTTTGTCTTGTAATTTTGTGATGATGTTTTGCACCAGCAATGTGGCCAAGGCTAAAAGTGCCAATACGCCGGAGAGGGCGAATGCGCCGGTGAAGTTGTATTCGTTGTAGAAGATTTCAACCAAAAGCGGGATGGTGTTGGTTTCGCCGCGGATGTGTCCCGATACCACGCTGACCGCGCCGAATTCGCCCATCGCGCGGGCGTTGGTGAGGATGATGCCGTAGAGCAGCGCCCATTTGATGTTGGGTAGGGTAACGCGCCAAAACATCTGCCAGCCGCTTGCGCCGAGTATTAGCGCGGCCTGTTCTTCGCTGTCGCCCTGCGCCTGCATTAAAGGAATGATTTCGCGCGCGACAAAGGGGAAGGTAACGAACAGCGTCGCCAAAATAATGCCGGGGATGGCGAAGATAATCTGTATGCCTTGCGCTTCAAGCCAGCCGCCCAATGCCGTATGCGTGCCGAACAATAAGACGAACATCAAACCGGCCACCACGGGCGATACGGAAAACGGCAAATCGAGCAGGGTGGTCAGCAACTGCTTGCCGCGAAAGTCGAAACGGGTCAACAGCCACGCCATCGCCACACCCAATACGGCATTGATAGGAACAACAATCAGAGCGGTAATCAGGGTTAATTTGATGGCAGACCATGCTTCGGGATCGGTCAAGGATTGCAGGTATAAATCCCAACCGCCTTTTAAGGCCTCGTAGAATACGGCAACCAAAGGCACGACCAGCATCAGCAGCAGAAAGCCCAAGGCGGTAGCAGTCAGCAATACGCGCAGCCAACGCGGTTCGCTCAGGTTTGGATTGGTAGAATGGGTTTTCATGTTAGTGAAGTCTCTATTTATTCTTGTATCCGTTTAGGCCGTCTAAAAAATGTTTGCTTGATGTTTCAGACGGCCTATTGTTTGTTAAACCTTCGCTCCGGCACGGCGGCTCAAAGTCCATTGCATAATGTTTAAAATCAGCAGGATGACAAACGAAATCATCAGCATAAACAGAGCAACGGCAGACGCGCCCTGAGCATCGTATTGCTCCAGTTTGCCGGTAATAATCAAGGGCAGGATTTCAGACACCATCGGAATATTGCCCGCGATGAAAATGACCGAGCCGTATTCGCCGGTAGAGCGGGCAAACATCATGCCTGCACCGGTCAACAAGGCCGGTGTGATTTCAGGCAAGAGAACACGGCGGAACGTAGTCCAACGGCTTGCGCCCAAAGTTGCCGCTGCTTCTTCATACTCGCCCGACAATTCTTCCAATACCGGTTGTACGGCGCGGACGATAAAGGGCAGGCTGACGACAATCAGCGCAATCCAAATACCGATGGGCGTAAAGGCGATTTTGATACCCAAAGGCTCGAAAAAACGGCCTATCCAGCCATTGGGCGCATACAGGGTTGCCAACGCAATGCCTGTTACCGCTGTCGGCAGCGCAAACGGCAAATCGACCAAAGCGTTTACCAACCCTTTGCCCGGAAATTCATAGCGCACCAATACCCAGGCGACCAACGTGCCGAACACGATATTGGTTAACATCGCATAAAACGACATCCGCAAGCTCAGCCAGACGGCCGCCAAGACATTGGGTTCGGTAATCGTGTTCCAAAATCCGCTCCAGCCGATTTCTGCTGCTTTGGCCGCCATCATCGCAAACGGCAAAACCACCAAAAGCGACAGGCATAAAACCGTCAAACCCAAACTGAGCTTGAAACCCGGCAATACAGAAGGCGTTTTGAGTAACAACATAATGGCAACCGTCAGAATTTAATACACGCTTACTTTAACAAGGCAGTCTGAAAACTGGAAAGAATGCTTTGTTTGGTATAAAGACGATTTTGTTATATTGAAGACATGAAAAGGCCGTCTGAAAACCAAATTTCAGACGGCCTTGCTGGTGTGGTAAGGATCAATAGGCAACAGGATCTTGAGATGCAGGCTGGTGTTGCGCCGCGTCATAGTTTTCCTGAGCCGAGCGGACGGCTTTTTCCAAACCCTTGATCCGTTCGAGATAGCGGGCATAGTTGCGTTCATTGCCATAACGCACTTTTTTGCCTTCTTCCAAGTTTTTCTTGGCGGTATCCAAAGCACGCTTGGCTGCGCCGACGTCAGCCGGATTGACCGGGGCGACAGCTTCTTCCGCTTGCTCGGTTTTGCTTGGGGAAATCGGCGTTGCCGGTGTTGAAACAGGCGCAGAAGTATAGACGGACGGTTTGCCGATATTGCTGGCTTTGCAGTTTTTGCCGCCGGCTTGGGTATAGACTTTGCGGCCGGCAGAATCGGTACATTCAAAAATAGGCGCGGCGGAAATTGCAGTTGTCAAAGTGAGTAGTAATGTACTGATCCAAATTTTGTTCATTTTTATTTTTCCTTAAAACCATTTCCACCAAACAAGCAAAGCCGCAATCATGATGATGTTGGCGAAGAGGATGGGCTTCCACTGTCTGGGCGCACGTCGTAATTCAGCGCCAGATCGTGTGCGGCGGATATAGAAAAACGGGCTGAGCAGCATGGAAGCGGCGCATACCAAAATAATCACGGCGTAATAGATTTTGTGCGTTTCCATATTGTTTCTCCGTTTCAGACGGCCTGAAATGCTGCCTACAACGCATTTTTGCGTGAAGCGCTGTCTGTTTTTATCTTGCATAGGCATTGGGCACACTTGCTATGGCCTCAATCCTGAGGTCTTTGCAAAAATATGCTACAATCGCGTCCGATTATAACATTCTATTTATAAAGGTTTTACGAATAATGATTTCTACCAACGGCATCACCATGCAGTTCGGCGCAAAGCCGCTGTTTGAAAACGTATCCGTCAAATTTGGCGAAGGCAACCGTTACGGCTTGATCGGCGCCAACGGCTCAGGCAAGTCCACCTTCATGAAAATCCTCGGCGGCGATTTGGAACAGACTGCCGGCGAAGTAGCGATTGAAAACGGCGTGCGTTTGGGTAAATTGCGCCAAGACCAGTTTGCCTACGAAGACATGCGCGTGCTGGACGTAGTGATGATGGGCCATACCGAAATGTGGGCGGCGATGACCGAGCGTGATGCGATTTACGCCAACCCCGAAGCTACCGAAGACGACTACATGAAAGCCGCCGAACTGGAAGCTAAGTTTGCCGAATACGACGGCTACACTGCCGAAGCACGCGCTGCCGAATTGTTGAGCGGCGTGGGCATTTCCGAAGATTTGCACAATGCGACCATGGCAGAAGTCGCCCCGGGCTTCAAGCTGCGCGTATTGCTGGCGCAAGCCCTGTTCTCCAAGCCAGATGTATTGCTTTTGGACGAACCGACCAATAACTTGGACATTAATACCATCCGCTGGTTGGAAGGCGTGTTGAACCAGTACGACTCCACCATGATTATCATCTCGCACGACCGTCACTTTTTGAACGAAGTCTGCACCCATATGGCGGATTTGGACTACAACACCATCACCATCTATCCGGGCAACTACGACGACTATATGCTTGCTTCCGCCCAATCGCGTGAGCGCGCCCTGAAAGACAACGCCAAAGCCAAAGAGAAACTGCAAGAGCTGCAAGAGTTCGTTGCACGCTTCTCTGCGAACAAATCCAAAGCCCGTCAGGCAACCAGCCGTCTGAAGCAGGCAGACAAAATCAAATCGGAAATGGTCGAAGTCAAACCTTCTACCCGTCAAAACCCGTATATTCGTTTTGAAGCCGACGAAAAAGCCAAATTGCACCGTCAGGCTGTGGAAGTTGAAAAACTGGCCAAACGCTTTGAAACCCAGTTGTTTAAAAACCTGAACTTCATCCTTGAAGCAGGCCAACGCCTTGCCATCATCGGCCCGAACGGCGCGGGTAAATCTACCTTGCTGAAACTCTTGGCAGGTGCGTACAACCCCGAATATTCAGGCGGCCTGCTGCCGGACGAAGGCACCATCAAATGGGCGGAAAAAGCCAGTGTCGGCTACTATCCGCAAGACCATGAAAACGACTTCGACGTCGATATGGACCTGAGCGAATGGATGCGCCAATGGGGTCAGGAAGGCGATGACGAGCAAGTCATCCGCGGCACTTTGGGCCGCTTGCTCTTTGGCAGCAACGATGTTGTGAAAAAAGTGAAGGTTCTCTCCGGTGGCGAAAAAGGCCGTATGCTTTACGGCAAACTGTTGCTGTTGAAACCCAATGTCTTAGTCATGGATGAACCGACCAACCACATGGACATGGAAAGCATCGAATCCTTGAACATGGCACTAGAAAAATACAACGGCACGCTGATTTTTGTATCGCATGACCGTCAGTTTGTATCTTCATTGGCTACCCAAATCATCGAATTGGATGGCAAAGGCGGATATGAACACTACTTGGGCGATTACGAAAGCTATCTGGAGAAAAAAGGTTTGGCTTAAATCTTTATCAACAATCTAATAAGGCATTGAGATGCCGTCTGAAAATTTCTATATTTTCAGACGGCATTTTCTTTTCAAAATTAAACAATAGTATATTGAACTTTTATGCCAAAATTATGACTAATAAAAGCATTTTACAAAAGAATAATTCAATATTACGACATTTTTGAAGGAATATATTAAATGGTAAACATTAAAACAGCAGTACCCAATGCCTCTCAATATGGTGCCAAACTTGGCTATACGACTTATGAGGCAGAACAAAGTGAACTGAAAAACGGCGTTGTTAAAAATGCCTCTTCTTCAGAGGCAGAACGCGCAACTGCCCGTGAAGCAAGCGGTCAGGCATATGTTGATTTGCCTACTAATGCATCTGTGTCATTTATTGCACAAGCAGATGCCAATGCCGTAACCATCCGTTATACCGTTCCTGACGGTGAAAGCGGTAAAGTAGAAGTCAAAGTCAATAATACAGTGATCGGTACTTTGGATTTGTCTTCCAAATCTAACTGGCAATATTTGGATAACTATACATATCATCCGAATGATGATATTAAAGTTCATGATACGCCTGCGGCAGATAGGCTTGCCCGCTTCCAATTTGACGAAGTCAGCCAATTATTTAAAGAGGCCAATATCAAGGTAGGGGATAAGGTTACAATCACTAATATCGACAGCACGCCCGTAGGCATTGACTTGGTTGATTTGGAAAAGGCACCGGACGCCATTAGACAGCCTGAAAACAGTGTCAGCATTACTGATTTCGGCGCAGTCGCCAATGACGGCTCGGATGATTACCAAGCATTCATAGCTGCGATTGAATCTGCAAAAGCGTCTAAAAAATCTGTTTACATTCCTGAAGGTCAATTTGATTTTTCACGACCGATTTCCCTTTATGTTCCTGATGGTATTAAGATTACCGGTGCAGGGCAATGGCACACTAAGTTACATTTTTTGAATACTGAAGCTGCTAAATACGATGATAAGGGTTATGCGAGCGGTGGCGGTGGTATTACTTTTGAACCCGGTAGTAAAGATATAGATTTGGGCAATCTCTCTATGGATTCAAATCTAAATTCAAGACATGATGAGAAAGCCAATTATAAAGGGATATCCGGCACTTTAGGTACTGGCTCTTCTATTCACGATATCAAAATTGAACATTTTGAAGCTGGCGTATGGATTGGGGATTATTCTAAAAACAAACCTTTAAATTACACTGATGGTTTGACTATCTCCAATGCCACTATTCGCAACAACTTTGCAGACGGCGTTAACTTTGCACAAGGTACCAGCAATTCCACTGTTATCAATTCCAATATCCGTGGCAATGGTGATGATGGCTTAGCAACATGGTCAAGTCATCATGAGAATACCAATGCCCATGTTGCTGAAAATAACCACTTTTTAAACAATACCGTTGAATTAGGCTGGCGTGCGGCAGGTATTGGTATCTTTGGCGGCAAAGGTCATGAAGTAGCCAATAACCTTATTAAAGATAATGCCAATTGGGGTGGCGTACGCTTAAACACTGTATTCAAAAACAGCCATAATTTTGATTTCAATGATACGGGTATTTCCGTTCACGATAACTTACTGGTAAACAACGGGACTAATGCCGACACATATGGTCGTGTTAAAGGTTCTATCGATTTGGAAGAAGGCAGGGATTATGCTACTCCCGAAAAAGATATTTTGGGAGAACTCAACAATATCAAAATTGAAAATAACACTATTGTGAATAATCTTTCCGACCAAGAGATTACCAAAACCCGTAATCCTAAAGAAGGCAATATTCCGGAGCCTGTAAACGAGACTACATTAACCATCGAAAATAATCATAGCCTTTCGGTAGCAGAAAATACTTCTGCAAAAAATGTAGCGGAAATAGATGATCACAGTCTTACCCAAGCTGCGAATCATTTAGGTGCTGATAATATCATCACAATTACAGACAGCAGCCATGCTCTTGTCAGCGGCGGCGATGGCAATGACCGTATCAGAGGCGGTTTGGGCAATGATACGATTAACGGTGATTCAGGTAATGACATTATTTTTGGCTATGATGGAAACGATCGTCTCAATGGCGGTATGGGTAATGATTCTATACATGGAGGTAACGGCAACGATACTTTATGGGGTGAAAGTGGCAATGACCGTTTGAATGGCGGCGATGGCAACGATGTTTTATTTGGCGGACAAGGAACCGATTACTTGGTAGGCGGTAAGGGTGCCGATACTTATGTTTTCAGCCTTGGAGAAGGTAAGGATACGATTACCGATAATGTGGGCGAACATAATGCACTGCAATTTGGCCAAAATATCTCTGTTAATGACCTGCATATTGATGCCATCACTGATGTTCGAGGCAATATCGATTGGAAAATTACCGTTAAGGGATCAGAAGGGGACAGCATTACCATCAATGACCAATTCTTTTCCGGTAACACTAACAATGCCGTGATTGATACCTTCCGTTTCGATGAAGGCACATTGAGCCTGCAAGAGTTGATGGGTAGGTTGTCAGGTAATGACAATATCAGTAATTTGTCAGACGTCAATACGCATACTGACCGCATGAGCTACTCGTCTGTCGATACGGTTGATGTTCACGATGACACAGCATCTACCGCCAACGCTGGAATTATCTAATTAGCTGTCTTTTAGGCTGAATAAAGGCCGTCTGAAATCTGGCAAACAGGTTTCAGACGGCCTTTTTGTGGCTTATTTTGTTATGGTTGATTGTTTAACTGAATAAACCTTTAAACCACAACACAATCGCGTCCCACATACGGCGCAACCAGCTGCCTTCTTCCACGCCGGTTAGGGCGACGACGTCTTTTTCGGCAATGATTTTGCCGTCTTTCATGACTTTCAGTTTGCCCAATACTTGACCTTTTTCAATCGGGGCGAGGACGGGCTGAAGCGTTTCTAAGATTGGTTTGACGTTTTTGCCGGTATCGTGGGGAATGGTAATGTAAACATCGTCCAAGAAACCGATGTCTACGGCTTTGGTGCTGCCTTTGTAAACTTTGACTTGGGAAATCACTTCTCCGCCGTTGTAAAGTTTAGGCGTATCAAATGCCTGCAATGACCAGTTGAGCAGTTTGCTGCTTTCGCTTGCGCGCGCTTCGGTGGATTCGGCACCGGCAAGGATGGAAACAATACGGCGGTTGTTACGTTTGCTGGAAGCAGCAAGATGATAGCCTGCTCCTTCAGAATAGCCGGTTTTCAAACCGTCGATACTGCTGTCGCGATAGAGCAGAAGATTGCGGTTGGGCTGCTCGATATTATTGTATTTGAAAGATTTATTTGCAAACAAAGGATAGTATTTCGGATAGTCGTTGATCAGCGCGGCTGCCAAAATGGCCAAGTCGCCAACGGTTGAAACATGGCCGTTAGAAGAAATGCCGGTCGGGTTGTTGAAGTGGGTGTGCTTCATGCCCAAGCGTTTGGCTTCTTCATTCATTTGTTTGACGAATTCATCGATAGAGCCGTTACCGATGGCTTCTGCAAGGGTGATGGCGGCATCGTTGGCCGATTGGATGGTTGTCCCCTTAATTAAGGAGCTGACGCTGACAGGCACTTTTGGGTCGAGGAACATACGCGAACCTTCGACTTTCCATGCGGCATTGGAAACGGTCAGCATTTGGCTTGCTTCAAGTGTACCGTTTTCTAATGCTTTAAAGGCAAGGTAGGCAGTCATCATTTGCGTCAACGCGGCAGGTTCGATAGGCGCGTCGGCATTGTTGGATGCCAAGGTTTGCTTGCTGTGCAGGTCGGTAACGATGTAGGCGGTTGCCGCGATTTCCGGAGGCGTTGTCGGACTGTTGATGCTGTGCAACAATGGCTGCGGCTGTGCCTCGCCTTGTACGGCAGGTGCGGAGGCAACCGGGTCGGCGGCAAGGGCGTGGGTATTCAGGAGGGCAGCAAAAATTAAGCTAAGTAGCGTTTTTTTCATCATTGTTTGTAAATTTGAATATGGGTGGATACTGTTATCGAGTAAACAGTTTGGCATACTAAATAGATAGTAAGCGGACATTATACCGTTTCATTCAGGCTTTGCTAAGATTTTTCTTGCCTTCAGACGGCCTCAGGGGTATGGTTTTAACTTTTTCCTCAGGCCGATTCGGCCGAATGACAATTTATTTTCGAACACTGAATACCATGAACCATCCTCTTCCTCTTTCCGATTATCTGACCCGTATTTTGACCGCTTCCGTTTATGATGTAGCCGTAGAAACGCCTTTGGATTTGGCACGCAGTCTGTCAGGCCGTCTGAACAATCAGGTTTTGCTCAAACGTGAAGATTTGCAGCCGGTGTTTTCGTTCAAAATCCGCGGTGCGTACAACAAAATGGCGAAGCTGCCGAAAGAAGCTTTGGATTGCGGCGTGATTGCTGCCAGCGCGGGCAACCATGCGCAGGGTGTGGCTTTATCGGCGCAGTATTTGGGTTGCCGCGCCGTCATCGTGATGCCGGAAACAACGCCTAAAATCAAAATTGACGCGGTAAAGAGCCGTGGCGGCGAAGTGGTATTGAAAGGCGTGTCTTACAATGATGCCTATGATTATGCGATGGAGTTGGCCGAAAAGGAAAAGCTGACTTATATTGCGCCTTTTGATGATCCGGATGTGATTGCCGGCCAGGGAACCATCGGCATGGAAATCCTCCGTCAACACCGCAATATCAATGCGATTTTTGTTCCGATTGGTGGAGGCGGCTTGGCAGCAGGCGTAGCGGCGTTTATCAAACAAGTTTGTCCTGAAATTAAAGTGATTGGCGTGCAAACTGATGATTCTTGCTGTATGAAGCAATCGGTTGAGGCAGGGAAAATCGTACATTTGAAAGATGTCGGCCTGTTTTCAGACGGCACGGCGGTTAAAGTGGTGGGCGAGGAAACCTTCCGCCTGTGTAAAGAGCTGTTGGACGAAATTATTACGGTCAATACGGATATGTTGTGCGGCGCGATTAAAGATATTTTTGACGATACGCGTAGCATTACTGAGCCTGCGGGCGCATTGGCTCTTGCCGGCCTGAAGGCTTACGTTGCGAAAAACAATATCCAAGGTCAAAATTTGGTTGCCGTCACCAGTGGCGCCAATATGAACTTCCACCGCTTACGCCACGTTTCGGAGCGCAGTGAGCTGGGCGAGGGCAACGAAGGTATTTTCGCCGTTACCATTCCCGAAGAAAAGGGCAGCTTCCTGAAGTTTATCAATTTGCTGGGAAGCCGGAACATTACTGAGTTCAACTATCGCTACGGCAGCGATAAAAATGCGCATATTTTTGTCGGCTTGCAAACCGCCGGTGCGCAAGACTTGGCCGTCATCAGCAAACAACTGGCTGACGCAGGTTTGCCCAATGTCGATCTGACCAATGACGAAATCGCCAAAATCCATATCCGTTACATGGTCGGCGGACGTACGGAAAAAGTATCCAGCGAACGCTTGGTCAGCTTTGAATTTCCGGAGCGTCCCGGCGCATTGTCCCGCTTCTTGAACCATATGCGCGCCGAATGGAATATTACTTTGTTCCATTATCGCAATCATGGTGCGGACTACGGCCGTATTTTGGTCGGTATCGATGTACCTGAAAGCGACAATGAAGCCTTTGCCGACTTCTTGGAGAGCTTGGGTTATGTTTATAAAGAAGAAACCGATAATCCGGCTTATAAACTTTTCTTGGCTTAATCAGTAAGATAAAAGGCCGTCTGAAAAATTTCAGACGGCCTTGTGTTTTATGTTCGGCTTTATTTTTTACGGAACACCAAGTCCCAAACGCCATGACCCAATCGTTTGCCTCGGGCTTCAAATTTGGTTTCAGGACGATAATCGGGCGTAGGGGCGTAATCGGCAGCCGTGTTTTGCAAAGCGTCGAAACTGCTCAAAACCTCCAGCATTTGCACGGCGTATTCTTCCCAGTCGGTCGCCATATGGACATAGCCGCCGCTTTTGAGTTTGGGCAGCAGCTTTTCAACAAACGGCACTTGTACCAAGCGGCGTTTATTGTGACGTTTTTTGTGCCAAGGGTCAGGGAAGAAAATATGAATGCCGTCTAAAGAACCGTCTTCCAGCATCTTTTCCACTACTTCCACCGCATCATGACGCATTACGCGGATATTGGAAATGTGTTCTTCCTCAATCAGCTTCAAGATATTGCCGACGCCCGGGCCGTGAACATCAATTGCTAAAAAGTCGGTATCGGGCAGACGTTTGGCGATTTCCACTGTCGCGACGCCCATACCGAAACCGATTTCCAAAACTTTAGGATTATCCCGGCCGAATGCGCGGTTCAAATCCAAAGGAGCTTCTTGGAAGTCCACACCAAATTGCGGCCACATTGTATCGATGGCGCGCTGTTGGGCAGCGGTCATATGGCCTTGACGCAAGACGAAACTGCGGATGCTGCGTTTGTGTTCTTCAGGAACGGTATTTTCGGGTGTATTTTCTGGAATGTTTTCGGACATGTTGTTTTAAATCAGTGAGAAATCAAATAAAAAGGCCGTCTGAAAAAATCAGACAACCCTGCATATAAATCGGCGTGATTATAGCGAATAAACGCTTTTCCTGAAACCTTTTAAAAAGAAGGTTTCAGACGGCCTTTTTAAGACAATACCGGTTGCGGTACTTTGTGTTGCACCGCATAAACCGCAGCTTGGACGCGGCTGCTTAGATTCAGCTTGCGCAATAGGTTCTGCACATGCACTTTGACGGTTGACTCAGCCAAGTTTAAATGGCGGGCAATGATTTTATTGCTGTGTCCGGCGGCAAGGTAGCCCAAGATTTCCATTTCGCGCGGGGTCAGCTGCGCCAGCAGGTGGTCGGAGCGTGAAGGAGAAGGGGAAATCAGCGATTGCACCAAGCGGCTGGTCATTTCTGGAGAGAAGACATTGTCGCCATCGACGGCTTTGCGAATGCTTTCCAAGAGGAAGTCGGCGTTGATGTTTTTCAGCAAAAAGCCTTTTGCACCCATACGCATACATTCGGTCAAGTCGTCGCTGTCTTCGGAAACGGTCAGCATGATGACGGTCAGTTGTGGATTGATGCTCAAAATTTGAGCCAGTGCTTCGCGGCCGTTCATGACCGGCATATCCAAGTCCAACAAAACTACGTCAGGCTTAAGCTGTTCGACCATTTTTACGCCGGCCAGGCCGTCTGAAGCTTCGCCGACGACTTCAAAATCGGGCTGGCGGGAGAGCAGGGCTTTGATGCCGCTGCGAAATAGGGTGTGGTCGTCAATAAGGGTAATTTTAATCGTCATGATGCTGTTCTCATTTGTTGCGGCAAAGTCAGCATAACCGCCGTACCTTGCCCAATCTGCGATGTAATGGCCAATTCTGCGTTAATCCGTTGGGCCCGTTCCTGCATAATGCCCAAGCCGACATGTTCGCCTGAAGGCCGGTTTGATAGATGTTCTTTATTAAAGCCTGCGCCGTCGTCCCGAATCGTCATGACAAAATCGCCGTGGTTGGCAATTTCGACGCTGACATGTTGCGCACGCGCGTGTTTCCGGATATTGGACAGGCTTTCCTGCAAGATGAAGATGATTTGCAAGTGTTCATCATAATTTAATGCCTGTCCGTCGTCCTGCCATTTTAAATCAACCGGGATACCAGTTTGCCGTTCAAAACGCGCCAGCAGCGATTCTACCGCTTCGGGAAAATCTTTATTACTGATTTTGGTGCGGAAATTCATCAAAAGTTCGCGGACGTCTTCGTAGCATTCCTGCACGCCGTCTTTGATGAAGCCGATATTTTCTTCGGCCTGCTCGCGTTGGTCTGAAGCAAACGCGCTTTCCAGCATTTGTACCTGCAAATTCAAAAAGGTCAAAGCTTGCGCGATGCTGTCATGCAAACCTTGCGCAATCAAGTTACGCTCCTGTAAAACTGCAAGCAGGCGGCGCTCTTGTTCCATGCGGTTGCTGGCGATGGAAATGCCCAGCTGTCCGCTTAAGGTATGCAGCAGTTTTTCGTCTTGCTCATCAGGCATATGGCCGTCTGAAAAATATAGGGTCAGTACGCCGAGTTGTTCGTCTTGATAAACGATCGGAAATTCTACACGATTTCCTTCTTCGGTTTCACCGACGCTTGCCGCCAAATCAGAACGTTTCCGTTCCTCATCGGAAAGATATACCGTACCGCCCAAAGCGGAAAACGCCGGCAGAATCTGAGCCAAAAATTCTTCTGCGGCCTGTTGCGGCGTAAAGGTTTGGTGCAGGTTGCGCGTAGTCTGGTAGAGCAGGGTCAAGTCACGGTTTTGCCGGGCCAAGTCTTGGGTTTGTTGGGCAACCTGTCCTTCTAAATCCGTATAAAGCGTTTTCAGACGGCGGCTCATTTGGTTGAAGCCCTTGCTGACTTGGGAGAATTCACGAATTTGGTCTGTATCGATTTGTACCCCGAAACGACCTTCGCTGATGGTTTCTACCCCGTCGCGCAATTTTTCCAGCGGCCGGATGATCCACGAATAATGCCAAACAATCATCAAGCCGGCAGCCACTAAAATCATCAACATCATCGCCATTTGAAAACGGCGCAGCCACAAAGTATTTTGCTCGTTGGCGTTTTCCATCGCCTGTAAAAACAGCTCGATATTGCCGGCAAAACGGTATAAGCCGATTTGGGTCGGCCGCTCGTAATGTTGCAAAGAAGGCTTGATGTTGGATTCCCAATCAATTAACAGCATCGATTGGATCAAATCGTAAGCCAGCGGCATTTGTGACGGAATCAGCGGATGAATGGCATCGCTTTGCGTTACATTGGCCAGCGTACGTTCAAATTCTTTGATTTGGTTGTCAATTTGAGCATTGGGCGTACGGACGCTTGCCATATAAGCCAAGCGATACACCTGCATTTTCAAGCTGCCCGCATCTTCAATCGTTTTGGCCGCGCTTTCCAAACGCCAAGAAAGCAGCAGGGTAAAGGCAATCGACAAAAAAGCCGAGCCGACCCATAACACAGTCAGCAGTTTTAAACGCGAGGACAGGCTCAGGCCGTCTGAAGATCCGGAGAATAAACGCATAAAGCACGCAGGAAGACTAATCCGATAATCTTATAAAAATATCATTCTTTCGGCCTATAAACAACCTGTCTAAAATAATTGTATGGTTATGATAAGAAAAAACAGGGGTTTAATGTAAAATCATGTTATGATAAAATTCATCTTAAGTGAATTAAATCACAAAATCAGGTTTTAGACGGCCTGAAGCCTTAAAACTTATTCCATAAATACAACATCTCGAATAACACTTACGCACTCTGCTTTGCAAAGGACTACCAAAATGAAAATTTTTGCACTGATATTGGCCGGCGGGCAGGGAAGCCGGATGGGAGGTGTCGATAAAGGGTTGGTGCAGTGGCACAACAAAGCCTTGATAGATCACGTTATCGAAAAAATCCGCCCGCAAGTCAGCCATATCGCCATCAGTGCCAACCGCAATCTCGAATCCTACGCCCAACGCAGCGCGCACGTTTTCTCCGATGCGCGCCAATGGCAACATTACGGCCCTTTGGCCGCCTTGTGTACCGCCGCCAACGATTTACAAATTGCTACTGCCGATTGGCTGCTCATCGTATCTTGCGATATGCCGCGGATGCCGGAAAATTTGGTGTCCCAATTTGAAACCATCGCGCGGCGCACGCCATTGTGCAATGCGTTTTATGTAGAGACCTCTGCCAGGCCGCATTACAGCGTGATGTTTATCCGACCGCAAATCCTACAAAGCACCGTGCCATACCTTTATTCAGGAATGCGCAGCATCCGAGGTTGGCTGCAGCAACAGCGCGCGAGGGTTGTCCATTTCCCTCATGAGCAGGATTTTATCAGCTACAACACGGAAAATGATTTGGCTCAGCCTTTGTAGTTGGGTAGGTAAGGGGACTAATATTCAGATAGGAATACGTCATTTGATGATGCTTAAAAATCTTTCAATAGGTAATAACTATCTTGTAATTAGTTCCCTTAGAAATTCATCAATCCGTATATTTAAATAAAATATACGTTCTTCGTTAAAATAAACTTTGGCTTTTTCCCTATCGACTGTAGCTTTTAGGTCATTTAGTCTGCCTAAGTCTAAATTTTCGCTGGTATATTTTCTTGCCAACAGTGCACGTAGCAAATCTCCATCTAGCCCTAAACCTTTAATTACTTTTAGCACCTTATCATTGGCATCTTTTTGTTTGTACGTGGTGATGTAATCACTTAATGCTAAATTTGGATCAAGCTTGATATCGCCGGATTGCACATCGTGTAAAAACAACTCAGCAAATTTTTGATCTTCTTTAGAAAGCGTAGCAAAAGAGTGGTGTAGCTCCTCAAGTGCAGCAGCTTCTTCTATGCCGCCGATGGTTTTAAGCCATTTTTCAAAACGGGCATTCATATAATTTTGATCAATTTTATCGGTTTCGATTTCGTTGATGTGCGAACGCAAATCAAATGGCACATCATCGCTACCGCCACCATTGCCTGAACTTTCTTTAAACAAATCTTTATAACGAGCCAGCAGTTTATCGTAGGTCTCTTGATCGAAATTGAGTGTGGCAGTGATCACGCTGTCGTCTTCCTGTACCACATCATAGCTTGATTTTCCCCAAGAAAAGCCCAAGAGCCGAGCAGCTTGTAAGTGCTCATTGAACTGATTGAATAGTTTGACAAACTTTGCGCATGAGGTTGTATCATCAGGGTTTTTTGAAAAATCTTCTAATCCTGCCCATTTGAAAATATCGGCAATATCGGCAAAGCAGACATTTATTTTGTCGATAACCTTATCTAAATTATCGACAAACAGCCCCATAGGACGGTCGCCCGAATAAAGTTTTACGGCTCGCTCAATATTGCGTTGCATCGTATGCGGCTTGCGGTAATAGCGGATTAAACCAAAAGGCTTATCCGTTTTGTCGCATACGCGGTTAGTACGGGAAAACGCCTGAATCAAGTTGGCGTAATCCAAAATTTTGTCTAAATAGAGCGTATTGAGCCATTTGCTGTCGAAGCCTGTCAGCATCTGATCGACCACAATCAACAAATCCAGCTGTTCGTCGGGCTTGATTCTCTTATACGCATTGATATGCGACAACCTATCCGACAAATCCGTTTTAAATCGGGAATAAGTGGCATAGTCGAAGCTTGTGTGGAACTGGGCGTTGTAATCTTCCAAAATTTCGGCAATCCATATTTCCTTGTCGTTGCCTTGCCCATCGTTGAGAATATTCGGATCGAAAAGGGCGGTCAGTTTCAGCTCGGCATTTTTGGCTTCCTCAAAATTTCCGACTTCCTCAGCAATTCTGACTTTCTCAGCAATTTTGGCTTTAATTAAGCGATAATAATTGACCGCTTCGGGAATAGAGCTGGTGGCAAAAATGGCATGATATTTTTTGCCTTGGCTGAGGCGTTTCCAATTTTCCAGCATATCGTCTATGACGGCATTAACGTGTTCCGGCGTTTGATATTGCGCATTGGGTACATAATCTTCAATACCTTTTTGATATTTCCCGTCTGAAGTATATTCTCCCGCCATCGGCACATCGTTCATAAATTGATTGTAGATTTTTTTCTTTTGATCATCGGCAAATACTTCGTTTTCATCTGTTGCTTTAGCTTCTTGCAATGCGACGGCTCTGCGTAAATCGCTGTCTTTAAAGGTTCGGATATGGAAGGGGTGAAATCCCAATACATTTTCATCACGAATGCCGTCTGCAATCGAATAGCGGTGCAATTCATTACCGAAAACCGTGGCAGTGGTTGAATTTTTCTTAGCGTTTTCTTCTTCAATCGGCGTGCCGGTAAAGCCGAAGAAAAGCGCATTGGGGAAGGTGTGCTTAATGGTGAGCAACATATCGCCAAAAGTAGTGCGGTGGGCTTCATCAATAATAAACACCAGCCGTTTGCCACTGATTTGCTCGATGTCAGCCTCATTTACCCCTTCTTCCGCTTTGATATTACTCATTTTTTGAATGGAGGTAACGATTAAGCGGTCGCGGTCTTGTTTACTTTTCAGCTTGGCGAGCAAAATGGCGGTGTTTTCCGTTGCCTGTACATCATCTTTACTATCGGCAAAATTCTGATATTCCTCCAGCGATTGCTTGCCCAGCTCAATACGGTCGAGCAAGAAAATCACCTTATCCGCATCTTTGCGGCGGCTGATTAACTGTGCCGATTTAAAACTCGACATCGTTTTGCCCGAGCCGGTGGTATGCCAAATATAGCCGCCACGCTGATTGCCCGAAGTCCAATCGGTTTTTGCCACTGTGTCGGCAATCTTGTTGACCGCATAATACTGATAGCTGCGCAACACTTTCAGCTGCTCGTCTTTCGCATCAGCAATGGTGTAATCGCCGATAAACTGGTGCGCCATCGGAATCGAGAGGAAATGCGTCGCCACCTTATCCCAATCGTTCATATACACATTATTGAAATCCGCCCAACGGAAATAAAACGCCGGATTTAATTGACCGCCGGTATTGGCAAAATAGCGGCATTCTTCCGGCGTCATCGCCACAAACACCTGCACCAGGCTAAAAATGCCCGAAAACGCGCCCGCCTTATGGTATCGCTCAATTTGATTGGTCGCTTGGCTGATGGGCACGCCTGAACGTTTCAACTCAATATGGAACATCGGCATCCCATTAATTAACAACATCAAATCGCCGCGCTGCTTAGGGTATAAATCCGAACGAGGAGTAAATTGGGGCTGCTGGGCAATTTGATAGCGGCTTTTGCCGGCAGAAATTTCCTCACGGTCAAAAATATCCAGCGACACTTCCTTGCCGAAATGACGGCTTGCCTCATTTTCACGCTTGATTGCCACCGTTTTGCCGTTGATAAAGCCGTTTAAAGCATAAGGCGTTTTCAATGCCTGCACCTGCTCCAAAATCTGGTTCATTTCCGTGTGAAGCAACGGCACATCGAGCTTGTCGATATGTTGGTTGGTTTTATTCAAATGCTCCTGCCAGTTGGCAATCAACTCTTCTTCGGTGGGATAGAGCAACACTTCCTTTTCCCAGCTTTTGGTGGCAAGCAAGGCAATCAGTGCGTTTTCAAAATCAGCTTCTTTATTAAACATTCTTTTTCTCCGTAAGGGCGCTACCACAATTTTTCAGACGGCCTCAATCATGGGCAGGAACGCCCGCCCTATACCAACATCACCGCCAACAGCCCTTTTTTGAGTTGGTTTAGTTTTTCGACCTCTGCCGACTGTAAGGCAATGGTTTCGTCCAATTGGCGGAAAAAATTACCAATGGCGCTTTGTTCTTTAGGGGTAGGAATAAACACAATATTCTTCTCAATATCTTTTGCATTTATGGATGGCAAAGCTCCGATTTGGGCTAATGCAGGCAAATCAATCGTATCAAAAAGTGTTTTCATAAAATAATTATCCAAGCTTGAATCTAAGATAAACGCCATTGTATTGTTATCAAGTAAAAATGGAGTATTAACCAGCCGTTTACGATTTAACAGTAAAGCTGCTCCAACTTTGGCAAAAAATATACATGGGAGCTGTTGAATAACTTGCCATCGTTGTTTATCAATTTGTTCTTGGGTTACATAGTTATTGGCTTTTCTTAGATAAACTTCGTTACCCGATAAATTCATATCTGACACTTTGAAAAATGGTATGCCATTTTCTCCACCTTGCTCATTTTCAGAAAAACCAATACCTGATAAGCAATAACCCAAGCAGCCTAATTCATTTCGCTCCCACTCCCCCTCAAACCCTTTAAAACGGATTTTCGGTATTTTTTCACCGTTTGCGGGGAACATTTTTGCCAACATGGCCTTTTTAAGCTGACGGCTTTTTTCCAACACCGTACGGCTCTCTGCAATTTGGCTGTCTAAGCGACGGAAAAAATTGCCAAGATGGGCTTGTTCTTCAGCAGTTGGAGGAAGTAAGATTGCTATGTTTTGTAGACTACTTGTATTAATTGCTGGGTAACTTGTCCCCGTGCAACGTAATAGAACTTCTTGAACAAATTCTTCTTTCTGCACCAACGTTAATAAAAAATAACCATCATTTTGTGGACGAATTTGAATATATCCAGTTGAAAATACGAAATTTTCATTATTTTTCTCAAATAGATAATTGTTTTTTTGGTAAGGACGAACAGCCTGAAAAAACAAATCCCCATTTTTAGCTAATCTTTGTGCTCTTGAAGGTGCTGTTTCCTTAAATTCTTCCCTATAGGAAATTAGTTGAGTACCAACAACAGACTCTAAATCAACATACTGGAAAATTTGGGGAATTTCTGCTTTAGGATTAAATTCTCCAACGCTTTCAAAACCTTCCGTCTTCCATTCTCCCGTAAAACCCTGAAACCGCAAACGTGGCTCTTGTTGCTTATTCATTTTTCCCCCTTAGCCTTTCAAAATCGCCTGCCATGCGGCAATACCCTGCAAATCAAAGTCGCTGCCGGTGAGTTCGTCCATCATTTGCGCCAGTGCGGTGGCGCTTTCTTGTTTACGTTGGCTGATATGCTGATAGGTGTCGGCATATTTGTCGCAAAGTGCGGTCAGTTTTTGGCTGAATTGCGCCAGCATGTTTTCAGGCAGCCTACGCATCGCCGCATTGAGCGGAACAAACCATTTTTGGCGGAGCAAAGCGAGGGCTTCGGCATCATCCAGGGCTTCAATAGCGGCTTTGGTTTTGCTGTGGAGGTTCGCTGAGTCGGTTTTAATCTGGGCTTTTATTTCTTTTTCTTCCTCCAATAATGCTTGAACTGTTAATAGTTTGTTCTCTAAGCTATCTTCGTCAAATTCATAACCGCTACGCAAAGATTTTAAATATGCATTCACTTTCGCTTTTGCATAAGTGCCATCTTTTGAAGCTTCAATATTTTCCCAATTTACAACCGTATTTTCTTGAATAAATACTAATTTTTCAGCTTTTTTAGCCTTGTTTGACAATAATTCTAGGTAATTTTCCAATGCGATTGTTTCTTCTGTTGTAACGCTTGCATAAATTACTTTGAAATAAGCAGCAATTTCTTTAGCAATAAATGCATCATTATCGTCATTGACATAAGGTCCACTTTTTTCTTCTTCGCTCAAATCATCTAAAATACTCTGTAGTTCGGCGGTGATTTCCTCTAAGCGATTTTCTTTGGCTTTCAGGTTTGTCAATTCCTGCGGCAATTTGACGGCTTGCACCAATTCAAATGGCAGAATATGCCCTACCCAGCCGTCTTGTACTTCGGCTTCTTTTTTGGTTTTGCTGTCTTTTTTCAACACCATAAATGGATCAACCTGCTTAATTGCTTGTTTGCCTTCGGTTTGAATCATCTCCAAATCGGCGGCAATGCCTGCCACATCGGCGCGCCATAGGTCATCGAGTTTTTGATAGGCGGTATAAAAATCCAATAAGGGCATTGCCTGCACTTTTTCCCGAATGAGTTCGGCGAGTTGCTGCTGGGTTTGGGAGATGTTGAGCGTTTCCATCGGTTCAATCAGCAGGGTTTCCAAGCGAGCGGGGAAATCGGCAAAGTTTTGGGCAAATTGCGCTTGGTAATTCAGCACGCTGGCGTGGCTTTGCATGGCGGCTTTGAGATTGTCGGTTTTCGGCTGCACATAAGGTGTGCCGTTATCGGTAAATAAGGCCGTCTGTAAACCGTCAAAGGCTGCCCAATAGTCTGCGAATTGTGCCAGCTCGGCTTTGGGAATGCCGCCGTGCATGGTGGCGAAAATATCCCATTGCTCCACCGGTTCGGCGGAATCAACATAGCGCGGAATGTTGAGGTTGTAGCCGTTTGCTACAATTTCGGCTTTCGGCACAATGCGGGAGAATTTAGGCAATTCCCGGCGATGGGTCACGCAATCGACAATGCGCTTGATGTCACTTGCCTGCAAATGGTTGTTTTTGCCCACTTTGATGAAATGTTTGGAGGCGTCAATCATCAATACGTCGTTACGTTCGCGCTCTTGGCGTAAAACGACGATGATGGTGGGAATGCCCGTACCAAAAAAGATATTGGCAGGCAGACCGATAATGGCATCGATATGATTGTATTCAATCAGATTTTTTCTGATTTTCTCTTCTTCTCCGCCCCTAAAAAGCACGCCATGCGGCAAGACGATGGTCATGATGCCGTCGGGCTTTAAGTGGAAGAGGTCGTGCAATAGAAAGGCAAAATCGGCTTTTGCCTGCGGGGCGACGCCAAAACGTTTGTAGCGGATGTCGCCTTCTTTGTCTTTGGGATTCCACGGCTGGGAATAGGGCGGATTGGACACTACGGCATCCAGATACAGCGGCTCGCCTTCCAGCGGCCAGTCGTCTTCTAATGTATCGGCATTGCGGGTGAAAATATTGCTCGGCAAAATGCCGCGCATGACCAAATTCATACGCGTGAGGTTGTAAGTGTTTTCTTTTAATTCTTGTGCGTAATATTTGATGCTGTCGGCGCTTTTGAGATGTTTGGCAACGCTATGGCCGATGTTGATCAGCAATGAACCTGAGCCGCTGGTCGGGTCGTAAATGCTGATTTCTTCACGGTCTTTGAGATGGTCGGCAATAATTTCAGACATCAGCAAAGATACTTCGTGCGGCGTATAGAATTCGCCCGCTTTTTTGCCTGCATTAGCGGCAAACATACCGATGAGATACTCGTAAATAAAGCCCAATACGTCATAGCCTTGTTTGCCGTCCATTGGAATATCGGCAATCAGCACGAAAAGGTCTTTCACCGCATTGGTTTGGCTGGCGGCGGTATCGCCCAATTTGCTCAAACCGGATTCTAAGGTTTTGAAAATGCCGTCAAAAACTGAGATGTAGTTTTCTGCAATATTGCGGCTGAAAGCGCTCATTGCAGTGCGGACGTTGGCAATATTGAAATCCGAGCCTTGGGCTAGCCAAGTTGAGAATAGATGTTCGTAGCTGATGAAATAACCGAGGTTTCTTTTGATATGGTTGACAAGATCCACGTTAGATTCGGTAAGCTCATCGGCAAAATTTGATTTTTCTAAGCCTTGTTCAAGGGCAAATTTCTCCAGTTTGTCGGACAAAAATTTGTAGAAAATAAAGCCTAAGATGTAGTCTTTGTATTCGTTCGCTTCAATTTTGGAACGCATTTTATTCGCAGATTGCCAAATTTTGGCTGCAAGTTGTTGTTTATTCATTTTTTCTCTTATTGGTTTTTGATTTTATACATATTGCGGTATTTATGATTGCTTGGTGCAGGCTTTGCTATGATAAACCATCAACACAGTGTTTACATAATTTACATCGTAGAGGGAGTATGATTCATCGATGCAAGGAAAAATGGTAGGAAAGCTCACATTACACAAAGGCCGTCTGAAACTCAACTTTCAGACGGCATCTTGTATTCATATAAGAGCCGCTATCTCTATTGGCGAGGATGAGATTGAGATTGTCATCTTTGAATATAAATGATTAGGATAGAACAAGCGTTTGGATTTTGAAGATGATTTATAAAAACTCTTTGAAATTTCTCTACTCTTTGAAAAAGAAAAAAGGCCGTCTGAAAAGTACAGGCTGCTTTTTGGGTTTTCAGACGACCTCCAAAGCAGCCTGCACTCAGGTATTTTGGATTGACTAACGCAAGCTATCTGCCAAATACTTTCCGCCAGGCATTCGGATTGATTTTAAACTTGGCTTTGAACTGCAAACGTAGGTTTGACGCGCTGCCGAAGCCGCTTTGTTCGGCGATGCGTTCTATCGGCAAATCCGTATTTTCCAACAAATCCTGTACCTGCCATAGCCGCTCTGTGGTGAGCCACTCACCGAAATTCATGCCTGTGGCTTGAGAAAAATGGCGGATAAAGGTACGGCGGGAAACGGCTAATTTTTTTGCCAAATCGTCCAAGCGGTATGGGGTCGCAAGGTTTTGGCGCAGTTCGTCCAATAGGTGATTGATTTTGTCATCGGCGGTACGACGTTCGACAGGTCGGTGGATAAACTGTGCCTGCCCGCCTTCGCGGTGTGGTGCCGCAACCAAGGTACGGGCAAGGTCGTTGGCAACGGTTGCACCGTGGATTTTGCGGATGAGGTACAGGCAACAATCCAGCCCACCCGCCGCACCTGCCGATGTTAAAAAGTTGCCGTCTTCTGCATATAGGCGGTTGGTATCCAGATGAATTTTAGGGAAACGGCGGACAAAGTCGTCTTCGGCAAGCCAGTGGGTGGCGGCGGTTCTGCCGTCTAAAAGTCCTGTGTAGGCAAGGGCGTAAGTGCCGTAACATAGGGCGGTGATATGCGCACCACGTTTCGCTGCCCGCTGTAAATTCTCAGCCAGTTCTGGCGTCGGGGCTTCTTCAATATTGCGCCAGCCTGCGATGACGATGATGTCGGCTTCTTCCGTCAAATCCAATCCGTCGTGTACGGGAATGCTTGCGCCCAGTGCCGTGATAACGTCTTTGCTATCATCGGAACAGATTTTCAGGTCAAAGAGCGGATTGTCCCGATAGGTCGTCTGAAAAACAGAAAAGGGAATGTTGAAGACAAAATCATTCATGCCCGATTGAGCATATAGCACGATTTTGGGAACAGTTTGATTTTGGCGAAACTCGTTACGCTCGTTTTCAGACGACATTTTGGCACTATCCTTGCGTTTGTTGGCAATATTGCCTATTTTAGCCGATACACCTGCAGCTTAAAATACGCTCCATAATTTTCTAAGGAGCAACATCATGAAATCCAAGCAATTTATTCTTGCCACTGTTTTGGGCGCGACAGCCTTTTCCGCTTGGGCAGACGATTCATACCAACATATCCGTAACGCTACCGCCAAAGTCGAATATGCGGGGCAGACTTTTTTGATTGACCCGTTTTTCGCACCCAAGCACTCCATGAACGGCTTTGCCGGCACGTTCAACAGCCAAGCCAAAATGCCGCTGGTCGGGCTGCCGATGAGCGTGAATAAAATTTTGGACGGTGTGGATGCAGTTGTCGTTACCCATACTCACGAAGACCATTGGGACGAAACCGCCGCACGTTCCATTCCGAAAAACCTGCCCGTATATGTGCAGCACCAAGCCGACGCGGCAAAAATCCGCAGCCAAGGCTTTACTGATGTACGCGTGTTGAACGGCAGCACTGTATTCAACGGTGTAACCATCAGCAAAACCGGCGGCGTACATGGTACAGAAGCCATGTATGCCAACCCTCAGCTAGCCGAAATCTTAGGCGATGCAATGGGTGTGGTATTTCAAAGCAGCGGACACAAAACCGCTTATATTATGGGTGATACTGTGTGGACGGCAGATGTAAACAAAGCATTGAACCGCTACAAACCCGATTATCTGATTATGAACACGGGCTACGCGCTGATTTCAGGCATTTCAGACGGCATTATTATGGGGACGGCTGATGTATTAAAAGCCAGCCAAGTCATGCCTAAAGCCAAAATCATCACCGTACACATGGATACCGTGAATCATACCGCCGTCAGCCGCACCGATATGCGTAAATTTATACGCGGTCAAGGCATTGAAAGCCGTGTGAACGTTCCGGAAGACGGAGAAATCCTGAAACTGGATTGATAAACGGCTCATTATCCTAAAGCAGCCTGTACCTTGTTTTTCAAAGTGCAGGCTGCTTTATTTTTTCGCGGCTTTTGTTAAACCGTCTAACCATGCTTGATGGCCGTTTACCATTGGATTTGGCACAGTTACTGCCAAGCCTTTGGCGAGTTTGCCGATTTGGCTTTCTTCGGTTAATACACGCACGCGGTTGTTAGGCAGGCTTTCTAAAATCCAAGCGCCGAAAATTAAAGTGGTGGTGCTGGCGATTAACGAAAGCATCGTACAAAATCAGCTTGAACAGCAGTAAATTGACTTTGCGGTGGTTACACTAGACTTCCAAGCACCGGATATTCATGCAAAAAATCTGTATGATGAACGCTATATTTGTGCCGTTCGCCACGATCACCCAATAGCCCAACAAACAGAACTTACCCTTGAGCAATTTTGCCAGTTAGAACAAGCCTTGATTTCCTATCATGGCGGTAACTTCAGCGGTGTTATTGACCAAGCCCTGAAAGCGATGGGGCTACAAAGAAATGTCAGTCTATCGGTACAAAACTTTATTGTTTTGCCTGAATTACTAGAACAAAGCGATTTATTGGTAGTCCTGACTGAACGTTTAATTAGCAACTTGCCCAATCTCAAACGCTTTGAGCCCCCCCCTTGAAATTCAAGGTTTTACCAAAACATTGATTTGGCACGAACGGACACATAAAGATCCTGCGTATCGCTGGGTTAGAGAGCTGATTGAAAAGGCTTATTTGGTTGAAGGAAGATAATGAATGCTAATGATAGGTATGATAAATTTCCCTTTATGGTCTGTAAAAGCGTGCAAGCCAATGTACTTTTAAAAGATGCAGTAAAAAGGCATAATTGAAGCTCTCATTTTTCAGAATTATTTGTTGTAGGAGCAAAAGATGAATATTTTATTACTAGACGGTGGTAAAAATTTCGGACATTCGCATGGTGAGTTAAACCACACGCTTCATAAAAAAGCGAAAGAAGTTTTGACCGTACTTGGACACAATATACAAGAAACCGTGATTGATGCCGGCTATGATGTTGAAGCAGAAATCGAAAAATTCTTATGGATGGATGCCGTGATTTGGCAGATGCCGGGCTGGTGGATGCACGAACCTTGGACAGTGAAAAAATACATAGACGAAGTATTAACCGCCGGACACGGCAAGCTTTACCATAGTGATGGTCGCCATCGTGTCAATCCGACTGAAGGCTACGGCACAGGTGGTTTGTTGCAAGGTAAAAAACACATGCTCTCGCTTACTTGGAATGCCCCGATTGAAGCCTTTACTCGCGAAGGCGACTTCTTCGAAGGTAAAGGTGTGGATGCTTTATACATGCACTTCCACAAACTCAATGAGTTCATCGGTTTGACCCGTCTGCCAACATTCGTATGTAACGATGTGATTAAAAATCCACAAGTAGAACAATATTTAGTAGACTATCAAGCATACTTGGAAAAAGTATTCGGCTAATGGCAAAAAAGGTGGGTAAAAATGCCCACCTTTTTTATTATTGATGAATAGTTGTGATCATTGTAAATGAGCCACATCGTTAAGTTGCTCAATATGAAAACCGCTTTCACTATCGTATTTCACAATACTGATCGAAGTATTTAACAATGACACGGATTTACCCTCATCACGATGGTTTTCCCAAGTCGCTCCGCCTAGTAAGGATAATAAAAGCCGCAAGGTATGGCCATGTGATACCACTAAAATATTGGCTCCCGATTGATGTACTTTAATGATATCGCAAAGGGCGTCCATTGCACGTACTGCTAATTGTTCAAAGGTTTCGCCACCATTGCTTAATGCTTTATAAGCTGCCGGGTCATTGGTCAGTTGTTTAAATTCGGTTAACTTCCGTAGGTCAGTGATCTGCATACCTTCCCAACTTCCAAAAGATTGCTCATTTAGTCCACAGTGCTGAAAAAGAGGAATAGGACGCTGACCGATAATATGGCCAGCCGTATCAATGGCACGTTGTAAAATGCTGGAATAAGCAGCGGTAAATTCTACTTGTTGTAGCGCCGCCCCGGTTTTCTGAGCTCCTGTAATTCCTTGTTCGGTCAGTGGTGAATTGCCTGATCCCTGCAAAAGCTCTTGTTCGTTCCATTGGGTACGGCCATGGCGAATAAAATAAAAAGTGAGTTGTTTTGACATCATAGTTCCTTGGAGATCTGGAAGTATAGGGTATAACTAACTTATGATGCAAAGGCCGTCTGAAACGATAATTTCAAACGGCCTTTTACTTTAACGTGTACCGTTTAGATACGGTCGTGCTTGGAGGATAACAAGCTTACCATTGTCAAACGCCCATTCGATATCCTGCTCGCCATTGGCAAATAGCTGTTTGATTTGTTGGCCGGTTTGGTCAAGGCGACGGATTTGTTCTTGATTCATCACATTGCCACTGGTTACAGGCACCTCCCGTACTCCACCATTTTTATCCAGTTGCAACGCTGTGGTTTCATTAGAGGAGCTGAGACGTTGTACAGAATCATTGCGACGGTTATAGACCACCTGTTCGGCTACCCGTTTGCCTTCAACGACACGAATACCCAACCCGCGTTTGGCGGCAATGTAGGCGCTATTTTTCTGAGCAATATCATAAGGATTGATGGTAACCAACACGCCGGAGAGATCTGCATTGATGCTTTGTTGCACAAAGACACTCATTTTCACGCTATCGTGAGGCAATCCGGCAATACGGCGGGCTTCGTATGCACTGTAATTGAAAACAGAAGCCCAAGATTGCTTCACTGCTTCGGCCAACGCGTTTTCATCGGTAACATTTGGCACGGTGGTGTACAGCCCTGCGCCGCTGAAATTGGGTAGGTCTTCGGAATTAGAGGAGCTGCGGACAAACACGCCTTTGCTGTTTAATTGATTGCGCCATTGCTCAGCCCATTTATGTTTCCATTCCGACGGGATTTCGGCATCGGTAATTTTTTTCTGCAGCGTGAGTAAAGCAGTACGGCGCTTGCGGTTGTCTCCATCACTTTGTGTTTCGATTTGGGCCAGTGTTGTTGCATTAATACCCAGCCTATCCATCATGGCTTGATAATAGGCAAACGGAATGCAGAATCCGTCAGGTACATTACTACCTTTAATATGGGCGCGGATATGACCGAGGTTGGCAGCCTTACTGCCGCAGTAACGGCTGTCATCACGGCGCAGGTTTGACAAAGCCCTAAGGCCATAATCGGAAACATCAGGTTGGGGCAGGGTAAGGCCGTCTGAAAAGCTTTTACTGGTAGTGTTCCGGTTGGTTTGGACAATTCGGTATTGCTTAGCAGTCGCTTCAAATTCGATACGACGGCCAATATATGGGGTTAGGATTTTTTCTGCGTCTTTAAGGTAAATATTGGGAATCCCCCAGCCGCGTGCCAATACATTCACATGCGATAGTGCAGTAGATGGTTTCTCGCTGATAATCCCTGCCACAGGTGGCAGCTCTAGGGGAACCTCTTTCAAAATAATAATATCGTCGGCGCCAACATTATGAAGATCATCTTCTTTGACAATAACGCGTAATGTACCTATCGCTTTACCTTGGTTTAGAGGCAGGTAGGGGAAATTTTTAATCAAACTTTCTTGGGTAATAAAAGGAACTTTGCTTTGCTCGGCAACGGTTTCCTGCCATAAAGAATTGGTTTTATAACGCAACGGAGCGTAGAAACTGTCTTTCAGACGGCCTGCCGCCAATTTCAACAATTCAGGTGTGATTTTGTCTCCTTCCCAAAACTCATAAACATATTCTTGAGTACTATTCTGCCAACTGATAGTACCCAACAGATAACGCCGGTTAGGACTACGGTATTGTTGATTCAATTCAGTTTTTGACAGCATGGGTTTCAAGATGGTAGCCAGATAGTGCTCATGCAGCCGAAATTTGGGAGTATTGATGTAGTCTGTACGGTTATTATTTTCACGATCGATGAGGAAAAGGATATGAGGAATTTCATATTCACTACCTTGCTCATAAATACGCGACAGTAAGTCAAAATCAGCTTGGTTTTTGATTGCAGATAATGCAGGAATTTGTGTTTTAACTGGGGTGGCTACAGTTTGACGCTTTTCAGACTCGTAATTAAGAAGGCTTACGCGCCGTTGGTGCAGCCATGTCGGCTGTCTCAGCTTCAGGACGGCACGCTGAAAGTAAAAACAATATTGGGAGGTAAAAAGCAGGCTTCATGATGTTATCGGTTATCTAAATCAGATGAAAAGAAATATACCTATGGTAAAAATCTAGGGGCTGACGTAGATTAGCGGTTATGCTAGGCTACGAAAATGCAGATAACCAATTGTAAATTAAGCAAGAGAGTTCAAAAGAAACTACTTGAATTTTTTGTACTCCAAGTTACCGCCCGTTCCGCTGCCGATATTTTGGGCATTCAGCCCAACTCCGCTATTCTGTTCTACCGCAAAATTCGTATGGTTATCAGCCATTATCTGGCCTTGGTTGCCGATGAGGTTTTTGAGAGCTCTGTTGAGCTGGACGAAAGTTATTTCGGCGGAAGGCGTAAAGGCAGACGTGGTCGCGGCGCAGCAGGAAAAGTAGTTGTCTTTGGCATCCTGAAACGCAACGGACGGGTCTATACCGTTGTCGTAGATAATGCCAAATCTGATACTTTGATGCCTGTTATCAAACAGAAAATCATGCCGGACAGCATTGTTTACACGGATAGCCTGAGCAGCTATGACAAGCTGGACGTAAGCGGTTTTATCCATTACCGTATCAACCATTCCAAGGAATTTGCAGACCGTCAGAACCACATTAACGACATTGAGAATTTTTGGAATCAGGCAAAACGCGTCTTGCGTAAATACAACGGAATTGATCGCAAATCCTTCCCGCTGTTCTTGAAAGAATGCGAATTTCAGTTTAACTTCGGCACACCGTCTCAACAGCTTAAAATTCTGCGGGATTGGTGTGGAATTTAGGGCTAATCTACGTCAGCCCCATTATTTATCCAGCTACGTCATACTATATTTTGCGTTTTTGAAGTGGTTTTAGTGCTATCTTGTGGTTTCTAAACTTGCAAAAATCGCCTATTTATTTTATAAATGCAAACCATTTTTATTCAAATAATAAGGTTGTGTAATGAAAAAGAAAGCGATTGCCTGTGTAATAGGGGCGGTTTTTTCCGGACAGTTATATGCGGCTCAGATGCCGGTGGCTCAGGCAGAAATAGAGCCTGTGGTGGTTACGGCCGACCGTAATGCGCAAACCTTGGATAAAGCGGCGCCGAATGTGTCGGTTATCGGACGCAAAACCTTGAATCAAGCCTCGGCACAGAATTTAGACGATATCGTGATGTATGAATTCGGCGTCAGCGTGCCGTCAGACAACAATCGCCGCGGTCATGCGGGTATCAATATCCGAGGCATAGACGGCAACCGCATTCTGATGATGGTGGACGGCGTACGCATTCCCGAATCTTATGCAGGCGGCGGTTCCAACGGCGCGATTTCGGGACGCGATATGGTCGAAAGCGACACGCTCAAGCAGGTCGATATTGTCAAAGGCCCTTATTCCGCGCTGTACGGTAGTGATGCGCTTGGCGGCGTGGTGAACATGGTGACGCTCTCACCGAGCGATTTTGTCGATGCGGGCAAACGCGGGTATTTCGGTTTAAAACACAGCTACCGCGGCCGTGACCGCAGCCATGGCGTGACGGCGACTGTGGCAGGTTTCCATGAAAACGCCGAAGGTCTGCTGATGCTGACGCGCCGTCAAGGTCATGAAACCGAAAACATGGGCAGCGATACCAGCTACTCGACTGCGCGTACTGCCACCAACCCTCAGAAAAACAATGCCTATAATATCTTGGCGAAAGGCAATATCGGCAACGAACGCCACCGCTTGGAAACTTTGTACGAACAGTATTACCACGCCAACGATACCGTATTGGCAAACGGCTTGGGTTCGCAATCGCGCGGGCCGGTAACCATCGCAACATCTGAGAGCAACGCCCGCGACCGTATCCGCCGTCAACGTATCGAAGCAGGCTACCGCTACACTGGCGAAGGCCGTCTGAAAGAAGCCAACCTGACTGCCTATCAGCAAAAACTGCGTACGGAAGACGATGCCGTCGATGCGAGCATTACGCGTATGGGCACGCGCCAATTAGGTAACTCGACCCGTTATTCCGACTACGGTTTCAATCAGACCATACGCGGGCTGAACGGACGCAGCGTATGGGAATTTGACGGCGCGGTCAAACAAACCGTCGTTGCCGGCGCCGAATACAAACACACCGAGACCGCCCGTCCGCGCGACAGCCTGACAGTGGACAATCTGACCGGTGCCGTCAGCAAAGTTTATGCAGGCAGCACCTATCCGAATAAAACTTTCCCCGACAGCAAGCGCAAAACGTTCAGCGTTTACGCACAAGACAGCCTGACTTTCGGCAACGGCATCGTCCTGACACCGGCCTTGCGTTACGAAAAAGACAAGCTGAACACTTCGACCGATCAAGCCTATCTCAACGCCAACCCCAGCGGAACGGCGACGCGCTTTAGCGATTCCGCGTTTACACCCAGCCTGCGCCTGAGTGTACCGATGGGTGAGCAGTTCACCAGTTTTGCCACTTATTCCCAAGGCTTCCGTACGCCGCCGTTTGACAGTGCGACCATGGCGTTTGCCAATACGACCTACGGCTATGCCGTCATTCCCAATGCCAACCTCAAATCCGAACGCTCCAACAGCTTTGAATTGGGGATGAAGTTCAAAAACGAACGCACCCGTGCGCAAGTTACCGCGTTCTACAACCGTTATCGAAACTTCATCGACCGCACCGAAGTCGGCACTGCCTCCATAGGCGGTCGCCCGATTATCCAGTACCAATATCAAAACCTTGATCACGTCAAAACCTACGGTGCCGAAGCCTCTGCCGCCTACAAATTCCTGCCGGGCTGGCAAGTCTCCGGCAGCATCGCTTGGATGCGTGGCAAGCAGCAAGACGGCACGCCGCTGGATTCCGCCTACCCGCTCAACGGCGTTTTGGGCGTGGACTACGCGCAAGAAAAATGGGGGGGCGATACCAAACTGCGCTGGTCGAAAAAACACAGCCGCGTCAGCAGCGACAGCATTTTCCAAGCGCCGGGCTACGGCGTATGGGATGTCGGAGCGTGGTACAAGCCGTCTAAAAACGTCGAAATCGGCGCGAACATTTACAATATCGGCAACAAAAAATACTGGCAACACGCAGACGTCGCCGGCATGAGCCGCTCAAGCGTGATGGATTTGTACACCGAAACCGGCCGCAATTTCGCCGCAACCGTACAACTGAAGTTCTAATGTGATTTAACCGTTTTCAGACGGCCTGAGAAAGCGAGCAGGCCGTCTGAAAGCATTCGACAAGGAAAATAAATGAAACTCAAACTCCTTCTGCTTTCCGCACTTATTTCGTTGACCGGCACTGCACACGCGCAACGCATCGTCGTGTTGACCCCCGATACGGCAGACATCGTTGCCGCGCTCGGCGCATTGGACGAAATCGTCGGCCGCGATCAGACCGTTCAAAATCCGGCATTGAAAAACAAGCCCAGTATCGGCATTCATCGCCGCCTGACGGTTGAACCGATTGTGGCCGCCAAACCCGACATCGCCATCGGTTCATGGATGGCGCAGCCTGCCGATATTTTTACCCACCTGCAAAAAGCAGGCATTAAAGCCGTCAATGTTGCGCCCGATGACAGCATCGCCGCCTATCCGCAAAGTATCCGCAACATCGGTCAGCTTATCGGTAAAAGCGCGCAGGCGGATAAGTTGGCCGGTAAGTGGCAGGCGGATATGAAACAACAGCCTTCCAGCGGCAAACGCTACCTCTTCAGCTACGACGGGCGCATCGTATCGGGCAAAAACACTGCCGCCGACGAAATCATCCGCCGCGCCGGCGGTATCAATGCCGCAGCCGCCATTGACGGTCTCAAACCGATGACGCGTGAGGCATGGATTGCGGCCAAACCCGATATCATCATTATTGCCGACCACAACACCGCTATGATAGGCAACGTCAAAACCTTTGCCGCACGCCCCGAAATCGCCGGCTCGCCTGCCGCGAAAAACGGCAAGATTTATTTGTGGAAGGCCAACGATATGTTCCGTTATGGTCTGGATACGCCACAAGTGATTCAGCGTTTGCATGGTTTGGCGAAATAAACGCACCTGTTTTGAAAACTCTGCCCGATTTTTGTTTTCAGACGGCCTCGATTTGTTCCTTCTTGTTGAGTAGGAAGCAAAACGGTTGTCTTAAAAATGCCGTCTGAAACCGTCCCTCAATCCGCTTAAACCGCATGATGTCATGAAACCGCATATCCTTACCCTCTGCCTGCTGCTTACTGCCGCCGCCGTTTATTTGTGCTGCGGCATCGGCTTTGGCGCGTGGGAGTCGCCGTTGGCGATGGATGAAACCGTCCGCCAAATTCGTTTACCACGCATCTATACCGCGCTTTTGGTTGGAGCCGGTTTGTCCGCTTCGGGGGCGGCATTACAGGCTTTATTTGAGAACCCGCTGGCCGATCCGAGTTTAATCGGGACGTCGGGTGGGGCGGCCTTGGGCGTAATTGTGTTATTGGCTTTGGGCGGTGGCGAGATGGGTGTGCCGGGCGCGGCTTTTCTCGGTGCATTGGGTGTGTGCCTGCTGATTTTGGCGGTGCATAAACTGCTCGGCGGCGGTACTTTGGGATTGCTGGTGTTGGGGTTTGTGTTGAGCGCGTTTTCGGGCGCGGTGGTCAGTATGATTTTGTTTTTATCTGACGATTTGGTATTGCGCAGCGCGACCACATGGCTGTCGGGCAGCCTTGCCGAAGCCGGTTTCTCATCGCCTGTCGCGGCAATCGCGGTCATGTTGCCCGGTTTTCTGATTTTGCTGTCGGCAGGCAGGCGGCTGGACGTTTTGATGACGGGCGAAGACACGGCTGCCAGTATGGGGGTGTCGGTCGGGGCATTGCGTGTGCAAACCGTAATCGGCGCGGCATTGATGACGGGGGCGGCGGTATCGCTTTCGGGCATCATCGGTTTTCTCGGCATGATGATCCCCAATGTGCTGGCGCAAACCGTCGGCGGCAGTCGCCGCAAACTGATTACGCTGTCGGCTTGGTTGGGCGCAGTATTTTTGATGGTGGTGGACGGCGCGGCGCGCTGGCTAACATACCCTGTCGATCTGCCGGTTGGTATCGTGATTGCCTTATTGGGCGGACCATTTTTTATGTATTTGTTTATCAAGCCTTTGAAAAGCCGTTGATGCCTAAACAGGCCGTCTGAAACTTCATTGCACCATATCTTTTGCCATGCATACCTTATTTCAAATCCGTAATCTTTCCGTCCGCGTCCAAGACAAAACCCTGCTTGAAATCGATCAACTGGATATACCTTCGGGCATGACCGTCATTATCGGCCCGAATGGTGCGGGTAAATCTACTTTACTGCGTGCCTTAATCGGGCAAACAGGGCAGGGGAAAATCACTCTTTTCGGTGAGGCCATTGCGCCGCAAATCCGTGCGGGCAGGGTGGCATGGGTCGGGCAGCATGGCCGTTACAATATGCCGATGACCGTACGCGAATACATTGCGTTGGCGTCATTCGTACAAAAAGGCCGTCTGAACCATGAATGGTCGGACGAGTTGCTCGATTATTTTGATTTGACAGCATTGGCGGATAAGCGTATCGGCAAGCTCTCAGGCGGCGAACAGCAACGCGCCAACATCATCCGCGCCCTGTTGCAAAATGCGCCGGTCTTGCTTTTGGACGAACCGTGCAACCATCTCGATATCCGCCACCAACACCGCCTGATGCAGTATTTGGTCGGGCATTCAAGCCGTGCCTCATCAATAATGGTATTGCACGATTTAAACCTCGCCGCGCGTTATGCGGAACATATTATCTTGATGAATAAGGGAAAAGTCATTGCATCAGGCAAGGTGGGCGAAGTGATGCGCCCCGACTTGCTTGAATCGGTTTACGGTTGGCAGATACGCCGTTGCGAA
This sequence comes from Neisseria sp. P0021.S007, assembly GCF_051956855.1. Taxonomy (NCBI): domain Bacteria; kingdom Pseudomonadati; phylum Pseudomonadota; class Betaproteobacteria; order Neisseriales; family Neisseriaceae; genus Neisseria; species Neisseria sp. P0021.S007. The sequence continues at coordinate 14,455 of NZ_JBQCXA010000006.1, read as the reverse complement.
GATGAAGCAGGGTTTTATTTCAGAAGCTGAGCGCCAACAGGCCGTCTAAAAAACGATAAAGAAAATTTATTTTATCGTTCAAAAATCAAACGAGATGGGAGGATGTTCCCGACTTGAAGAACCAAATTTTACACATTTCACAAGTAAAATGCCGATTTCCATCAAATAGAAATACATTTAATTATTTATAGAATACAATATTTTAAAATAATACTGATTTTTAATTACTCAAAATTATTGACAAGAAAACGATGATGGTTATTTAATATATCAATCTTATTAATAATTTTTATTAATCATTATCATGGTACAGCAGCTTGTTTGGACTCCGAAACAATCCGCGCCCAAGGCATTTCCCGAACGTCAGGCATTGATGCCGGTTTGGGGCGGCGTTCCAATGCCGCGTCCCCAATGGCAGAACATTTGGAAGAAAAAGCTTCCCCATGCCACCGATGTGGACGCGCTTGCTTATCTGCATATTCCATTTTGCGCCAACCATTGCGTTTTTTGCGGCTTCTACCGTAATGCGTGGAAGGATAGCCAAAGCAGCGTGTACACCGACAAAATTATCGAAGAAATGGCCGCTGAAGCTGAAGTCCGTACAGGCAAGGGCAAAATCCGAGCCGTTTATTTCGGGGGTGGTACGCCGACCGCGTTGCTTACGGAGGACCTTGTCCGCCTGATTTGTGCCTGCTACCAATATCTACCGCTTGCCGAAGACTGCGAGTTCACCATCGAAGGGCGCATGAGCCATTTCGATTTGGAAAAAGCACAGGCTTGTCTCGAAGCAGGGGCCAACCGTATTTCCATCGGCGTGCAAACCTTCAATACCGCCATCCGCCGCCGTCTCGGTCGCAAACACAGCGGCGACGAGGCGTTTGAATATTTGGCAAAATTGTGCGAACTCGATGCCGTGATTGTCGCTGATTTGATGTTCGGCCTACCCAATCAAACCGATGAAGTTTGGCAAAACGATATCGCCCGCGCCGCCGAGCTGCCGCTGTCCGGTTTGGATACGTATGCGTTCAACCTTTATCCCATGCTGCCCATCAACCGCATGATTGAAAAAGGCGCATTTCCGACACCGCCGGGTTTCGATATTCAGGCAGACCAATATGCCTACACGGTTGAAACACTGCTGGAAAAAGGCTGGGAACATGTCAGCAACAGCCACTTCGCCTATCCCGGCCGCGGCGAGCGCAACCGCTACAATACCCTGATCAAATCTGACATTCCCTGTTTGGCGTTCGGCTCCGGCGCAGGGGGTAACTTCGGCGGTTTCAGCTATCAGGTGCAGGGCGATTTGGAGAGTTATCTTGCTACGCCGAAAGGCGAGAAAAACATCGCGTTTATGAGCGGCCATAGTCCAAATAAAGCACTGCTCAGCAAAGTTCAGCACGATATTGAAACAGGCCGTCTGAATCCATTATTGTTTGACGGCAACAAAGCAGCGCAAAAGCTGATTGCCCAATGGCAGGAAATGCAGCTTTTTAAAGAACCTGATTCAGACGGCATTATCCGTTTGAATACCAGTGGCCGTTATTGGTCGCCCACCCTTATCCGCAAACTCATGCTCACTCTTCCAACTCAAGAAAAGGATCAAACCATGCAAAAACTTTCAGCCGAACAACAAACCATGTTGCGTCAATCATTGGAAAAAAATCCCGGCCAAGTACTGGAAATGCTGGCCGCGCAAAACCAATGCAGTTTTGAAGACGTTATCCGCTGCCTGCCTGAAGAGAACGTGCGCCAAACCGAAGGCAGCCGCATAGTCGAAATTCTCCAAGCCGTTGCCGCATGGAATGAATCCGTTACCTTCATCGCCCACACCCCCGATGCCATCGTCGAAGTCAGCGGCAAACTGCCTAACGGCAAAGTCGGCCGCGGCTTCTACAACTTTGACCATCCCGAAACCGACGGCGGCGTACACGGCCACATCTACTATGAAAACTGCGCCTCCATCTACCTTTTGGAACGCCCGTTTATGGGTAAAGCCACTTGCTCGCTCAACTTTATCAACCGCAACGGCGGCGCCATGTTTAAAATTTTCGTCGGCCGCGATGAAGCAGGCGAGTTGAAACAACATCAAATCGAAGCCATGCGAAAACTGTTTGATGCCGCTTAAACGGTTTCAGACGGCCTGAAAATCCGTTCCTTGCCGCGTAGAGGAGCGGATTTTCTAACAATAAACATCTACCATACAAAGGAGCCCCAAACATGCAACTCATCTTCGGAGCCAACGGCCCGTCCGGCCGCGCCTATATCCGCACATTGACTGACTCAGCCGATACCGTCGCCGTATTAAGAAAGCCGTCTGAAGACAGTTTTTTTGTCGAACACAATATTCAAACCGTTGTCGCCGATGCGCTTGATGCCGACGCGCTCGATAAAGCGTTGGCACAATACCATCCTGATACCGTGATCAGTTTTGTCGGCGGCAAAAACGAAGAGGGTATCCGCAGCGATGCGCTGGGCAATATCAACATTATTGCCGCCACGAAAGCCGCCAATCCGCAAGCCCGCTTTGTACTGATTACCAGCATGGGCTGCGGTGAACAATGGGACATGATGAGCGAGCCGTTCAAACAGGCACTAGGTGAAGCCGTCCGTGCCAAAACAGAAGCCGAAATCTATCTCAAACAAAGCGGTTTGAATTGGACTATCTTGCGCCCCTGCGGCCTTGCCGATGGCGAAGATAATGCCTATACCTTGACACAAAATGCCCAAGAAATTCCGCAAAAATACATGACACGCAACGGCTTGGCCGCTGCCGTTGCTGCCATTGTTGGCCAAGCGGACAGCAAGGGCGAAACGTATAGCGTTGGTGCGGCATAACCGGATTGAATAGATTGCCCACTTTCCATTGTTAAAGTTGGAGTAGGTAATTGATTAGCAGCCGATCAAACAATAAAGGATTTGCTGAGAAAAGACTGGGAGATATAAATAAAAGGCCGTCTGAAACATTTCAGACGGCCTTTGATTTCTTGCTTTATTCTCCAAATACTGCCCGATCGAAACGTTCAATATAGGCGACTAAATTTGCTTTGGTTCTTGCATATAGCGCAATTTCAGTGTCGATGGGGGTAAGAATCAGGTTTGCAACAACAGGCACGATGGCCACATCAACGGAGGTTAATTCTTCGCCGAAAAAGTAGCGTTTTGTGCCTAAGTAGTTGCTAATGGCGTCTAAATCTCCTTTTCCAAAAGCGTAAATATCGGATTGCGTGTGTCTTCCGATACCATGTCCGTACATTTCTTTTTTCGCGTTTTCCTGTAACACAGCAAAAATCGCTTCGGCTTGTTCGGTCGGCATACCATCAAACATTGCCTTCATCATAAATGGTTTGCCGAGAGGATCGACGAAACGGTTATATACGCCCATCCAATATAAATGTTCTTCTGTCATACGGCGAAAGGCTTCAGCAATCGCTTTTTGTTCAGGCGTTAAATGTTTATCTAAATCAATGCCGTAGGTTTCGGTTAGATAACGCTGAATGAGAGAGCTATCAGGGATCAACTTCTCACCATCTTGCAATACCGGAACTTTGCCTTTAGGCATTTTGCTAAGATCGGCAACATATTCTTTTTCGAAATCTAAGCCGGATAAACGCAGCATCGCTTCGGTTTTCCAGGCGAAAGGTGATGGACTGCGAATTTTACCTTCACCAGGTAAAGTAAATAATTTAAGCATTTTGTTTTCCTTTCATTATTTGTTATTCAAATACGGTTCTACAATAGTCCAAACAGCCGGGAAGTTCAAGACAAATACCGGATGTGGCGCATTAGGGATAACGGATAAATCGGCATTCTGTGTCATGCGATAGGCGTTGATGACTGTATCCAAGGGTGCATTGGCATCGTCTTCGCCAACCACAAACAACACCGGCGATTGGATCTTACCAAATGTCTCTTTGCCAACTTGGGTGTTGTCATAATTTTTCTGCGCATTGTCAAACCACGTTGCCGTTTGTTGTAGGTTGGGGCGAATGCTTTGTTGCATTTCCCAATAACTTGGATCTAACTGGCGGATTTGTTCATAGCTTGCACGTTTATTTCCCCCGCCTTGAATAAAACCACGTTTCCATTCGCCGGCACCGATAGCAATAATTTTGGCTGCCTGTTCGGGATAATCGGCAGCAAAGGTGAGGGCGGTATAAGCGCCGTCTGAAAAGCCGAGCAAATCCACTTTACCGTTAATTTGTGCGGCTTTTAATACGGCAAGCACATCAGCCGCTTTTTGTGCATAAGTTGGCGCAACACTGCCGACTTCAGATTTGCCATGACCGCGTGTACTGATGGCGATGACTTCATGATTTTGGCTTAAACGGTCAATAAACTCGCCCATTTCAGCTGTTGAACCCACTAATCCGCCATGCAAAACAATTACAGGTGAGCCTTTGCCATAGCGTTCAAAATAAATTTTCGCCCCATCACTTGCCGTCGCATAACGACCAACTTTTTCATTGTTCCCATAAGGCACTTGGCTATGGTAGGCAGTTTCATTTTGTCCAAAATAGCGCAACGGTTCACCGGCAAAACTGCTCGTTGCAAGAGTGGCGAAAAGTACGCTAAACCCTAATTTTTTAAATGCTTTCATGCTGTTCTCCTGAGTAAAGTGCGGTCGTTTTTTTAGGGTTTTGATGATACGCGCAGGTTACATGTCATATTCGGGTTTACGTAACAGGTTCTCTACATTTGGCTCAATTTCTTTGTCCCAAACCTTTTCTTTCCATTCATCATCCGGAATTTCAGTGTAGGCAATAGTGATGAATTCTGCAGGCGTGTTTAGACGCTCGCTGGCAAAAGCCGTTAAATCATCTGCAAAGGCTTGCAATTCCTGTTCAGACAGGTTCTTTGGACAACATTTGATATTGATATGTGGCATAAAGTACTCCTTGCTTCATCTGTTTGTAATGAAATATATTGTATATTACTTTAATTAACTTGATAATCTATCAAATTAAATAAACAGTTTTAAGAAAGGCTTTATAATGGAGCAATTCAAACTTATCTATATTTTTGCCACCGTGCTGCAATACGGCAGTATGAATGCCACCGCGCCGCATTTGGGCATGACCGCCAGCGCAATCAGTCAAGCCATTCGCAAGCTGGAAAATCATTACGGCGTCAAATTGCTTAACCGCACCACACGCAGCCTCACGCCGACGGCAGAAGGGCGGCAGTTGCAGCAATACGCCCGTCAATTAACCGACTGGCACGATGCCGTTGAGCGCGAAATGGGTATTTTGCAAACCGAACCGGAAGGTGAAGTCCGCATCAGCCTACCGACCGGTTATAGCGCGGTTGAACCGATGAAACGTACCGTGCAAACCTTACGACATCGTTACCCAAAAATTCGCTTAATACTCAATGAAAACAACCGCTTGGTGGATTTGCAAAACGATACCGATATCGCTATCCGCGTTGTTTTACATCCTGACGATCCCGACAGCATCGCGCGCCCGTTGGCACAATGGCAAACCTTGATTTGCGCTTCACCAGACTATTTGCGTGAACACCCCATTGCCCAGCCGCAAGATTTACTCAATGCCGACTGGCTTAATCACAATAGCAATGTCCTGCTACACGCATTCAAGTGTTTAGGGCTACCGGAAACGCTGCCCGAAAATCGCACCGATTGCCCAGATTCTTCACTGGTCGCACGAGAATATGCCTGTGCCGGCATGGGGTTGGCGGTGTTGCTTTCTGGCGATGTGGCGCCTTTGATAGAAAATGGTCAGTTAAGCATTGTATTACCTGAACACACACTTCCCACCCGCACCCTTTATGCCACCACCGCACATCGCACCCAATCAGCAAAAGTACGCACCGTATTGGATTGCTTAATGCGTTGTTTTGGTGAAGAAAAGGGATTGATAAAAAGTGCTGGAAATTGACCGCACTTTGTTATTAAAAAGGCCGCCTGAAATTTCAGACGGCTTTTACTTTTAACGCATCCACAATCAACTTAAACACATTGGAATGCCCGCGGCGGCTGGGGTAATAGAGGTAAAGCGGATCGTAAGTGATGGCATACTCGGGTAACAGCTCAACCAACTGCCCAGAATGGAGTGCGTCTGCGGCGATGATATGTGGCAGCCAAGTGATGCCAAGGCCGTCTGAAACGGCTTGCAGGCGCAGATGATTGTTGATAGAAAACTGCGATTTTGGTGTGAACGTAATCAGCTTTTTTTTATATTTGAATTCCCATTGAATTTCCGTGCCGTGTTCGGCGGAGAGCTTCGCACCGATAAGGCGGTGCTGCTGCAAATCATCAATATTTTTCAGCGAACCGTATTGCGCCAAATAATCGGGCGAGGCGACCAATACCATTTTGAACGGCGCAGAAATCGGTACGGCAATCATCTCTTTCGCTACCTTGTTACCTAACCGAACGCCCATATCAAATCCTTCTTTCACAATATCTGCCCAACGATCGTCCACCACGATTTCCAAGCGGATTTTCGGGTATTGGTTCAAAATCGGCTTTAATTTTGGATACAACACGGCTTCCGCTGCCATCGCCGGGGCGTTGATGCGAATCAATCCCGATGGCGTATTCAAAAAATCATTTAATGCATCGACTTCTTGGTTTATGGCTTGATAAAGTGGGAAAAGTTGATCGAAAAGCTGTTGCCCGGCTTCGGTCAGCGATACATTGCGTGTAGTGCGGTTGAACAGACGCAAATTTAGCCGCATTTCTAAATTTTTCATGCTATGACTCAACGCCGAAGAAGAAATCCCCAAAAGTTGCCCCGCTTTCACAAAACTCTGCGTTTGCGCCAGTGTTAAAAAATAATTCAGTTCGTTAAAGTTCTGCATTTTCTCTTTAAACTCTTTTTTATTAGTGAATTTAATTCATTACATTATAAAGATAAACCCTATTTATCTCAATAAAAACAAATCATAAAATGACTTCAACTTCTGAGAATAAACAGAAGACAATATCCGTAAACATCACATCCTTTTTTTATAAATTATTTATTCTAGGAGTAAAAATGAACATTTTATTATTAAACGGTGGTAAAGCTTTCGGTCATTCTCATGGTGAGTTAAACCACACGCTTCACAAAAAAGCAAAAGAAGTTTTGACCGCACTTGGACACAATGTAAAAGAAACTGTGATTGATGCTGGCTATGATGTTGAGGCAGAAATCGAAAAATTCTTGTGGATGGATGCCGTGATTTGGCAGATGCCTGTTTGGTGGATGCACGAGCCTTGGACAGTGAAGAAATACATAGACGAAGTATTTATCGCTGGACACGGCAAGCTTTACCACAGTGATGGCCGTCATCGTGTCAGCCCGACCGAAGGCTTCGGTACAGGTGGTTTATTGCAAGGCAAAAAACACATGCTTTCGCTTACTTGGAATGCGCCGATTGAAGCGTTCACCCGTGAAGGCGACTTCTTTGAAGGCAAAGATGTGGATGCTGTGTACATGCCTTTCCACAAACTCAACGAGTTCATCGGTTTGACCCGTCTACCGACATTTACATGTAACGATGTAGTTAAAAATCCACAAGTAGAACAATACTTCGCAGACTACCAAGCACATTTGAAAAAAGTGTTCGGTTAATGATAAAACATCAACTTGAAGCGGTGGGCTTTTGCCCACCATTTTGTCAGTCGCTAATTGGTACGAAATATGGCAAATCCGTGGCGCAAGTGATTACCCGCTGGCTGGTGGAACGTGGCATCATTGTATTGGCAAAATCCACCAAACCCGAACGTATGGCGGAAAACCTGAATGTCTTTGATTTTGCTCTCAGCGATGAAGACAAGCTGAAATTGCCAAACTGGACAGCACGTTCGCCGCCATCGTCAATCACGACACGGTGGATAATTTGAAGCGCATCTCCGCGTGGAAAATGGGCGTGTAAGTGTAGCGAAAAACCATCTGCAATTCATCATATGAAAGGACAAAACATGATTAACGGGTTAGATATCGAACGTTTCCGAACTACCATGGCAGCGGTTGAAAACGACCATGCAAAAGGCAAGGCAGTATTACGCGCCGATTCGCGCTGGGTATCCGGCACGAAGAATGAAATCTCCGTGCGCCGCTTCCCTGCCTTTACCACAGACGAACCGAAAAACATGGGCGGTGAAAACGCCGCCCCAAATCCGGTGGAATACCTGATCAGCGCTGCGGCAGGCTGCTGCTCCATAGGTTTCGAGTTGCAAGCAGCATTGGCAGGCGTGAAACTGGAACAGTTTGAAATATCCGCAAGGGGCGGTATCGACATGGCCAAACTGTTCGGCATGGAAGATGGCTACGGCGGACTGGATAATCTGGTGCTAACCATAAAAGTAAAAGCCGACGCAGACCTTCCTACCCTGCAAAATTTCGCTGACCGCTCCGCCGCCAGCTCGCCAGTGTTGAACAGCCTGAAAGCGCGGGCAAAAGTGGTTGTGGAAAAAATCTAGACGACTCAAAACGTTTTCTTGTTTTCATTTCGTTTTGGGAAAGTGATGTTGGATTTCACTTTGCTCAATCAATAAGGAGAAACACCATGAAACTTTCCATTCTCAATCTTGCCCCCGTTCGTGAAGGGCAAACTTATTTACAAGCGGTCGATTCGATGGTGAATCTTGCAAAACACGCGGAGTGCATTGGCATTGAGCGCTATTGGATTGCTGAGCATCATAATATGAAAAATTTGGTGAGTTCAGCGACCGCACTTTTAATTCAGCATACGCTAGCCAATACGAAGACCTTGCGCGTTGGCTCGGGCGGCGTGATGTTACCGAATCATTCGCCTTATGTGGTGGCCGAGCAATATGGCACACTGGAGACGCTTTATCCAAACCGTGTTGAACTCGGTTTAGGGCGTGCGCCAGGAACTGATATGCAAACGGCTGCAGCACTTCGTCGTGGACGAAACAGTCTGGATTTCCCTGCGGAAATTGCGGAACTTCGCGGTTACTTTAAAGATTGCAACCCGGTTTCTGCATATCCTTCTGCCGGCTTGAATATACCATTTTATATTTTAGGATCTAGCACCGAAAGTGCGTATCTTGCGGCAGAACTTGGCTTGCCTTATGCATTTGCTTCACACTTTGCGCCACGTATGATGGAAATGGCAGTGGAGATTTACCGCAAAAACTTCAAACCTTCTACCTATCTTGCTGAACCTTATGTCATCTTAGGTGTGAACGCGATTGTTGCAGAAACCGATAACGAAGCGAGACAACTCGCGACGACACAAACACTATTTTTCTTAAATATAGTGACTAATGCGCAACAAAATTTACAACCACCGATGGCGTCAGAAGAAGACGTTTGGAAAGCCCAAATGCATGCCCAAAAGAAACCACACTTTGGCCCAGTCGATTTTGAGGAAATCCCGATTTACAATCAAGAGCGTGCCGTAGTGGAACAAATGACTGCTTGTTCGCTTATCGGTAGTCCTGAAAGTGTGGAATTTCAACTCAAGCAACTGCGTGAACGGGTACATTTTGATGAAATTATGGCGGTGAGTTATATTTTTGATGAACAAAAACAAGCCCAATCTTATACGATGTTAAAATCGATTGTGGATAAGCAATCGTGATAAAAACATGGCGAGATCATCTCGCCATGTTTTATGCCTAAACCATTTTCGACAATAACATCTCCTTCAACTTGTTATACACCCACACCACTCGCTTGGTCATCCACACTTTTGAGCTTATCAATTCCCACCCGCCAATCAATCACAATGTCGGAGTAGGGCTCAAGTGCGGTCAATAATTCAAACAGAATTTCATCGTTATAAGCATTGGCGGCAGGGTGTACCACACCTTGCATTGCTTTTTCTTTTACATTGTTTTTAGCAAATAGCCGTTCGCTTTCCGCCAAATATTGCGTCGCTTTCGGCAAAAATTGTTCGCCAAATTCAGTGAGCTTGATGTTTCGCGTGTTACGTTTGAACAAACTTTCACCTAATAAGGCTTCGAGATCGGCGATCATTCTTGTGACGACTTGAGGCGAAACGGCGAGCCGCTGGGCGGTTTCACGAAAATTAAAGGTTTCGGCAGCGGAGCAAAAATAGCGAAGGGCTTCTAGTTTATTCACTATTATTCCTTTTTTCAGAATAGTTTATTCTTATTTTATTAATTTTTAAGTCAGAATACTAGGGTTATACTGCATCAAAGTGTTGAATGAAGACATTACCGGCCAAGTAAACAAAGATCGTAATGTGCTAACTGGCGACAGCCCGCTGGCATCAAATAATCTTGGAATTTTAGCGGCAGATGCGTTGTTGAAAAAAGTAGCTAGCTTGGGTTAATTCATTCAATCTAGTCCAAACAAAAAAACAGTCCGCAACTTTAAAGTGAAGTTGCGGACTGTTTTTTTTTGTTTTACATCGGTGGTCCGAAAAATAGCCATGGCGAACTATTTATAATGGCTGGTTCTACGATAGCGGTATCAACCAAGAAGGTTGGCGCGGTTGGAAACTGACAGATTCACAAACCGCCGAGCCAAACGCACGCAATATCGTGCTTTCCAAAGGGTCGATGACGTATTACTTTATAACGCCGAAGGCGCAGAAGAGTTCTCCCGTTTCTTTGCGATTCCAGGTTTGAACCACTGTGATGGCAGCGTCGATTTGCGCTTATATAAGTAATTGTACTACTGAAGAAACAGGAGTTAGCAGACTAAAATCGTAGAGTTATGAATTTAACATAATATAAATTAATTTCCTTTTCCCTATTCTTCTACAAATTCCGCTGTTTTGTTCCTATATGTCAAATGAGAATTAATGGTACTCAAGAGAGTGTGCTCATAGTACTCCAATTTTTAGTATAAAATCAATAGGTTTTAAGAGAGATTTGGCTGTAACTCTACCACTTAATTATTGAGTAGTAGTAGGGTTGAGGGTAGAAAACTTATTACGATACTAAGTACCTTCAACTCATAGCATATAGCTAATTTATAAAGGCCATCTGAATATCAGACGGCCTCCTGTCTATTAGAATTTAGACATTGTAAATTTCTTCGTTCTTAACATTTTCTTAAGGCTTCCGCTTCAGTCGTACCCGGAGGGTTTATACCAAAAAAAGCTGAACCATCCTTGTAACTTGAGACAACTAATACGATCGATCTAAAAAAAAACTTGCTCAAACTGAAATCAAAATAAAGCCATCGTTAACACCGAGATTTGGAAAGCTACGTGAAGGCTTTTCAAATAGTACGAAGCATTTTACTTTCAGGACAAGCTTTGAGTTGGAATAGATCATTTGTTCTTATAGATGAGATTTTCAGGTTTTTTGTCGGGAGAAATAAGAAGTTTATCAAGGTATTCGGGGTCATGCCAGTCATCCCAAGGTGCTAGACTAAAATAAGCTTTAATAAAACCATCAATAATAGCTGAACCTTCGGTATTAATACCAATAATATTTCCTTGTTCAATTAAGTCAATATTAGGAAAATATTGCTTCAGTATATTTTTATTTACTATACCTTTTTGAATAATTGGCCAGAATCCTTTATCTAACGATTCTTCAGTAATAAACATAGCAGCAATAATATCGTTTTTATCTATTTTTATATCTTCATATAAAGGAAGGTTTTTTGAGGAAATTTTCATTTTGGTAATTAAGCAGGCTACACCTATCCAATCATATTTTCCAAGAATCTGTCCAACAGCTAAAAAATCATCTTCTATGGGAATGCCAAAATAATCGCCTACCTGCCATTTCTGTTTTTTTCTTGCCATTTTTTAAAGTTCCTTTCTGTAATTCAATAAGGCATGGGAATTTTTCCACCTGCTGCACGGTAGCGAGGTTCAGACATCTGATGACGTTTATTGGCCAAAGGTCCTCCTCGACTCTTGATACCGCCTTGTAATCTAATGTGATCTTCTTCCAATCGGTCTAGACATTGACCAGATTTAGTTTGCCCAAGTAAGGTAAACCTGTGAGTTGCTCTGAATGCTCTATTATGTTCTCTTTGCCTGGCAAAATATCTTATTGAGGATTTGGCTCGGCCTACATATTTTTCGCCAGTTTTAGGATGTGTCCTCAGATAAACAATTCCACAAGTACCTGGCGGACAATAGCAGGGGTCAGTTTTCTCTGATTCTGGTTTGCTACATACTCCTTATGGCCTCTAGAGGCAATTACTGCTGTTGCCGCCTAAAAGGCGGCTCGGATGCCTTGTTCAACATTGTAATAAATTATATTTCATTTGTAGAAAATATATTATCTTCTATATAGCAGTTTTGAAAAGAGCAATTAGATATTAAATTATCTTGTATATGCATTGATCTGAATACACAATTAATAAATGTGCAATTAGTAAATTTTGTATTACAAACTATTGCCGTAATAAAAGAACAATTAATAAAATTACAATTAGTAAAGGAACTATAGCTTATGAAAGCGCCACGAAATGAACAGAAAAAAAATTTAAGACTTCCAATTTCCCTATGGGATATTTCGTATCTGTGAAAATCAATATTATCCATATGGATTAACTGTCTAGAAATTAAGACATCTAATTCTTTTGTTTCGATTTTAATTAGAGACTTTGTAATATTTTTAAGTAATTCTTGAATGTCATTTGATATCATTTTTATTACCACCAATCTATAGGGTCTAGTTGTATATCTCTCAAAGGTATTCTTGGTTTAGATAATGGAGCAGTTCCTGGTGTACTGGCAGGTATTTGATTACACAATAATCCGGCTACCATTCTATGGTTACCATCTACAATAGTATTTCCATCCATTTTAACTGGAGGGGCAATACTACCTTTTTCAATCAATGCTGTGTATCTCGCAGCAGCAGGGATGGAAACACTTTTTTGTAATGTTAGATAAGATGTTTTCGCTGTAACCATTGTTGTCTGCTATTGCATCTAAACATTTCTTACGTTTTTTTTCTTCTTGGCATTTTCCTGTACATGTATCGCTCTCCGATGATGCAACGACACCTGTTGCGGCAGCTCCAAGCCCCCATATGCAATCCATTTAGGCAATGCCGCATCAGTGGGGTCTGGAGTCATTGTATCAATTACAATCATAGACAATGCCCATTTGGATATGCTAACAGCATTTAATCCCCAAGGATCCATCATATTTTGTATATTTGTCGAAAATTGATAAAAGTTACTTCCACCTCCCAACCCAATCGGATCCTGATTTACAAACCGACCCACATCAGGCTCATAATACCTGAAGAAGTTGTAATACAACCCCGTTTCACGGTCGCAATACTAGTTCTGTAATCGGAATGGTTGGTATGCGCTATCCGTTACCTTGGTTTCCTCTTTCAGAAGGCACCAGCCGGTGTAGTTGTCGAACCACAAGAGGTTACCGTCCTTATCGGTCATCTCTCTTGGGATGCCGATTTGGTCGCAGTGGAAGTAGTAGATTTGTTGGCGGCTTTCGCCCTCGGCATTGGTGTGGTTGTGTACCTGTGCCAAGGGTTCGTAGCTGTCGGGATCGGTGTAGATATAGGTATATCTGCCGTTCGGGTGGATTTCTTGCAAGAGGTGGCTGCCGTCCCAAACGAAGCGGGTTTGGTTTTCGAGGTCGTTCCCGCTTAAATCATGCTGGAATGATGTTTCTGAAACTTCTTCGTTTTTCAAACAGCCTTTGCCTATCCTTCTGCCCAAGGCGTCGTAGCTGTACACCCAAGTTTCTTTCGTACCGTCTTTTTTAAAGATTTCGGCTTTAACCAGTTGGTCGTGCAGATCGTAGAAGTAGTTCTGCACTTCGCCGTCGGCCAGTTCGCGGTGGATCAGGTTGCCGAGGTCGTCGTAGTAATAGCTGCTGCCGTTGTAGGTTTGTAGGCGGTTGTCGGGGACGGTAGGGCTGTTGTTGTCGGACAGGATATTGTGTGCGGGGTCGAAGGCGAATACTTCGCTATCCGCTTTGGTAATCTGGCCCAGTTTGTCGTATTCAAACCGGGTCGTGCCCGTCCGTTGGTCGGTGCTGTGGGTCAGGTTGCCGGTGCGGTCGTAGCCGTAGCTGCGTTTGACGGCATAAGCCGATGTTACTGCATTTTTCGCTGTTTCGATCTGCGTCAGCTCGTTGAGTGCGGCAATTTGTTTTTTCAGACGGCCTAAGGGGTCGAGTTCGTAACAGCTGGCGAGTTTACCCTGGGTGCGGTAGATTTCGCGGTACAGCTTATCGCGTTCAATGTCGGAGATGACTTCGTCGTCGAGGCTGATTTGGTGTAGGTGGCCGCTGCCGTAATACAGGTAGTTGATCTGTCTGCCGTCGGGCAGGATGGTGGCGGTACGGTTGCCGTTGAAGTCGTAGTGGTAGCGGATGCTTTCGGTAACGGGCAGGTACAGCATATCGTACTGCGCATCGCGCCAGTCGGTTTCGGGCAATCCGTTTCGGGCGTTCTCTTCCTTAGCCGGTACTTTCCATTGGTGCTGGCCGATGATTTGGCCGTTGCCGTTGTAGTCGAAGCAGGTAATGCTGTGACTGTTGGCGGCGCGGACGAGGTTGCCGTCCA
>NZ_JBQCXA010000005.1:0-169910 GCF_051956855.1 Neisseria sp. P0021.S007 | reverse complement strand
TGGTGTCTGTATCAGGCAGAGTTGGGCTTGGTCGAACTCTTCAAAAAATACGATGTCCGCATGCGCCTGTTCCACGGCCGCGGTGGCAGCGTAGGTCGCGGCGGCGGCCCTTCTTACCAAGCCATTTTGGCGCAACCTGCAGGCAGTGTTGCCGGACAAATCCGCATTACCGAGCAAGGCGAAGTCATTACCGCCAAATACGCCGATCCGGGCAATGCTCAACGTAACTTGGAAACCTTGGTTGCCGCGACTTTGGAAGCCAGCATCCTGCCGGATAAAAAAGACCCTGATGCCAAACTGATGCAGGATTTGTCGGACGTATCGTTCAAATACTACCGCGAACTGATTACCCACCCCGACTTCATCGACTACTTCCTGCAAACCAGCCCGATTCAGGAAATCGCCACTCTCAACCTCGGCAGCCGTCCCGCCAGCCGCAAAACCTTGGCGCGGATTCAGGACTTGCGCGCGATTCCGTGGGTATTCTCATGGATGCAAAACCGCCTCATGCTGCCGGCTTGGTACGGTTTCGGCAGCGCAGTGGAAACCTTGTGCGAAGGCAAACCCGAAACCCTCACTGCCCTGCGCGAACACGCCCAAAGCAATCCGTTCTTCCAAGCCATGCTCTCCAATATGGAGCAAGTAATGGCAAAAACCGACATCACCTTGGCGGAAAACTATGCCGGCTTAAGCGAATCACCCGATAAAGCAAAAGTCATCTTCGGCATGATCAAGGAAGAATACCAACGCAGCCGCAAAGCACTGCTCGACTTGCTGCAAACCGAAGAGCTCCTACGCGACAACCGCAGCCTCGCCCGTTCGCTTGCCTTGAGGATTCCATACCTGAACGCCCTCAACGGCCTGCAAGTCGCCATGCTCAAACGCCTGCGCAGAGAGCCCGACAATCCGCACGCCCTGCTGATGGTTCACTTGACCATCAACGGCGTAGCGCAAGGTTTGCGAAATACCGGTTAAGGCAGCACGGAAAAAAGGCCGTCTGAAACAATTTTCAGACGGCCTTTTTATGATGAATATACACCAGCATTGCGGCTGTTTTGAGTACCTTCACAATATGCTATAATCCGCCGTTAAACTTTTATCTTTTCAGGAAAAACCATGAGCTTGAAATGCGGCATCGTCGGTTTGCCCAACGTCGGCAAATCCACCCTCTTTAACGCGCTGACCCAATCGGGTATCGAAGCGGCAAACTATCCTTTCTGTACCATCGAACCCAACGTCGGCATCGTTGAAGTCCCCGATCCGCGTATGGCCGAATTGGCAAAAATCGTCAATCCGCAAAAAATGCAGCCTGCCATCGTCGAATTTGTCGATATCGCCGGTTTGGTTGCAGGTGCGAGCAAAGGTGAAGGTTTGGGAAACCAGTTCCTTGCCAACATCCGCGAGACTGACGCGATTGTTAACGTCGTACGTTGCTTTGACGACGACAACATCGTTCACGTTGCAGGCAAAGTCGATCCGATCGCCGACATCGAAACCATCGGCACCGAGTTGGCACTGGCCGACTTGGCCAGTGTCGAAAAAGCCATCGTCCGCGAAGAAAAACGCGCACGCTCAGGCGACAAAGACGCGCAAAAACTGGTCGATCTGTGCAAAAAACTGCTGCCGCATTTGGACGAAGGCAAGCCTGTACGCTCCTTCGGTTTGGACGCAGAAGAACTCGCCATGCTCAAGCCGCTGTTCTTGCTGACTGCCAAACCCGCCATGTACGTCGGCAACGTTTCCGAAGACGGTTTTGAAAACAACCCGCACCTCGACCGCCTGAAAGAATTGGCTGCAAAAGAAAACGCGCCGGTTGTGGCAGTATGCGCTGCAATGGAAAGCGAAATCGCTGAATTGGAAGACGACGAAAAAGCCGAATTCCTCGCTGAAATGGGCTTGGAAGAACCGGGCCTGAACCGCCTGATTCGTGCCGGCTACGACCTCTTGGGCCTGCAAACCTACTTCACCGCCGGTGTCAAAGAAGTCCGCGCTTGGACCATCCACAAAGGCGACACTGCGCCACAAGCCGCCGGCGTAATTCACACCGACTTTGAACGCGGCTTCATCCGTGCCCAAGTTATCTCCTACGAAGACTTCATCGCTTTAGGCGGCGAAGCCAAAGCCAAAGAAGCAGGCAAAATGCGTGTGGAAGGCAAAGAATACGTCGTACAAGACGGCGATGTGATGCACTTCTTGTTTAACGTGTAAGTAAGGTCGTCTGAAAGCATAAAGAATGCAAATCAAATTTGGTAGGCTAAGCTTTTCTTAGCCTACCTTCCTTCAAAGTTTAGGGAAAATGTCTAATATCAATCTTATAGATATTGTAAAAAATATATTTTATTTTATTGGTTCGTCAGCAGGATTATTTGCGGTTCTTCGCCCAGTATTTGAAAGCAAACTTCAACAAGATATTCAAAATGCTAGGAAAATAATTGAACGAATTGGAGAAAATAGGATTTTATACTTAGATTCAAGTATTTATTCCCATCGTTGTGTTTCTAGTGAATTTTTTGTAGATATAGATATTTTAAGTAATGATATTAGCGAGAAAAAACAATGCACACGCTTTTCCAGTCATATTTCATGCTATTTCGATACCGAACTAAAAGAAATTATAAATGAATATATCAACCTAAGAAGCTACATACAAGTTCCGGAATGGGAGCCTAGATACAATGACGATAATGGAAAATCAGCGTGGTATTTCAATAAGAAAGCTGAAAGTTTTTATCCATCAGGAGAGCATTTTCCCGCTAACTATCCGAAACATTTAGAAGAAGCTGCTAAAATAGCTGACAAAATAAAAATAAGATTTTTAAGATTCCAAGCATTAACTGAGCTTCATTACATAGAAACAATTTTTCACAAATGGACCGTAGCTAAATTATATAAAAAACATAACTTGACCGTATAAATAATGTTCAAAAGATCAAAAATTTAGAAATAATTAAATTCATGAAATTGCTAAATCAATATCTAGCCTATTTTAATCAACGGAAGTTTCAATGAAATCAGTTATCCAAGACCTACAATCGCGTGGCTTAATCGCCCAAACTACCGACATCGAAGCCTTAGACGCTTTGTTGAACGAACAAAAAATTTCCCTCTATTGCGGTTTTGACCCGACAGCAGACAGCCTGCACATCGGCCACTTGCTGCCTGTATTGGCATTGCGCCGTTTCCAACAAGCCGGCCATACGCCGATTGCTTTGGTGGGCGGCGCGACCGGCATGATTGGCGACCCAAGCTTTAAAGCCGCCGAACGCAGCTTGAATTCTGCCGAAACCGTTGCCGGTTGGGTTGAAAGCATCCGCAACCAACTGACCCCTTTCTTAAGCTTTGATGGCGACAATGCGGCCATTATGGCCAATAATGCCGACTGGTTCGGCAGCATGAACTGCCTCGACTTCCTGCGCGACATCGGCAAGCATTTCTCCGTCAACGCCATGCTGAACAAGGAATCTGTCAAACAGCGTATCGAGCGCGACGATGTGGGTATTTCCTTCACCGAATTCGCCTATTCCCTGCTGCAAGGCTACGACTTTGCCGAATTGAACAAACGCCACGGCGCGGTTTTGGAAATCGGCGGTTCCGACCAATGGGGCAACATCACTGCCGGTATCGACTTGACCCGCCGTCTGCACCAAAAACAAGTATTCGGCCTGACCCTGCCTTTGGTAACCAAATCAGATGGCACCAAATTCGGCAAAACCGAAGGTGGCGCAGTATGGTTGAACGCGAAGAAAACTTCTCCGTATCAGTTCTACCAATTCTGGCTGAAAGTGGCCGATGCCGATGTGTATAAATTCCTGAAATACTTTACCTTCCTGTCTATCGAAGAAATCGACGCCATCGAAGCCAAAGACAAAGCCAGCGGCACCAAACCTGAAGCGCAACGCATTCTTGCAGAGGAAATGACCCGCTTGATTCACGGCGAAGAAGCCCTTGCCGCCGCCCAACGCATTTCTGAAAGCCTGTTTGCCGAAGACCAAAGCCATCTCACCGAAAGCGACTTCGAGCAGCTGGCACTCGACGGCCTGCCGACTTTTGAAGTTTCCGAGAGCCTCAACGTGGTGGAAACTTTGGTGAAAACCGGTTTGGCGTCTTCCAACAAAGAAGCGCGCGGCTTTGTCAACAGCAAAGCGGTTTTGCTCAACGGCAAACCTGCCGAAGCCAACAATCCGAACCATGCCGCTGAAAAACCTGACGATGCCTATATACTGACCGACGAACACAAACGTTTCGGCAAATACACCATCGTCCGCCGCGGCAAACGCAACCACGCTTTATTGGTTTGGAAATAATCTTTAAACATTAAACGCATCGTTTAAAACAATCATGCCGTCTGAAATCAGCCCTCGCTTTTTTTCAGACGGCATTTTATATTGATGATATTCAGTTTTCCCAAAAAGAAAGGGCAGGTTTTACACCTGCCCTCCTATTAAATAATCTAATTTTTTAAGCAACTTTTATCGCGCGATTACTGCAAACGCTCATTCTCTTGACGGACGGCATTCACCACGTCCGCACCAAACAAAGCGTTGACATCGGTTTCATCAAACACATATTTGCTATGGCAGAAATCGCAGTCAATTTGAATGCTGCCTTGCTCCGCCACCACGCCGCCGACTTCCTGACCGCCAAGCATCAACAGCATATCGCTGACTTTGCCGCGGGAACAGGTGCAGGCAAATTCAATGGCTTCCGGTTCAAAAACGCGGGGCGGGGTTTCATGGTAAAGGCGGTAAAGGGCGTGATGAGCGTCCAAACCGGTCAATTCTTGCGGAGTAAGCGTTTGCGCAAGCGTGGTCACATGTTCCCACGCGGCATCATCCAATTCTTCTTCCGGCAGACGTTGCAGCAATAATGCGCCTGCGGCGTGGTCATCGGCGGCAAGCGTAATATAAGTATCGAGCTGCTCGGAACGTTTCATATAGTTGACCAGCATTTGCGCAATGCTGTCGCCTTCCAGTGGGACAACACCTTGCCAAGGGTCGGCATCTTTAGGCTGATGGGTTAAAACGAACACGCTGTTTTCGCCCAACAGCGCAGTCAGGCTTTCGTCATCACGGATTTCAGCGGTTTCGTCCCAACGGGCAGTAGCGCGGACAGTATTTTCAGAAGTCGCTTCCACCACCAACATTTTCAGACGGCCCTGACCTTGAACCTGAACAATCAGCGTGCCTTCGTTTTTAAGGTTGGCAGACAATAAAGATCCGGCGGCCAGCAACTCGCCCAAAGCGCGGCGGATGGCGACAGGATAATGTTTTTGGTTGACGATGTGTTGCCAAACCTTTTCAAGGCGGATGTGCATACCGCGGATGGGCATATCGTCAAAGATAAAGCGTGTACGGATATCGCTGTGATTTTGTGTCATGTCAGTCTCTGAAAATAAATCAATGAATGCCGCTTATATGGTTGCAGCGGCGGATAAATCAAGCGAAACCGCGCCCGATGTTTTTCTAGTTCGTTTGGAAACAAGGGTTTAACGCAAAATAACAGCAGTTTTTTTGCCAAAAAGACAGTTTTTTAATACAATCAAGCAGATAACAAGAGAATGATACGGGATAACATCTCAGAAACCGGCAATGTGCCTGCAATCGGCAGGGAATGCCTTCTGAAACGGAAGTTTGTACAATGAATTTTTTACTCCGGCTCGCAGCAGTTTGGACTTCGGTCGCCATGCTCGCGAGCGTCAATTTTTCTTACGCTGATGATTTGGAAAACCTGATTACCACCCGTCAGCGTGTTTTAAACCAGTTCAACGACAATGCCAATGTTTACGGCAATACGCGTCAGGCAACCCCTGTCCATCCCACCAATACCTATTCTGCCGCAAGCAACAATACGCGCGCACCTTCGGGCAACGCAGATGAGTTAATCGGCAGCGCCATGGGCTTGCTCGGCGTGGCCTACCGCTACGGCGGCACATCGGCTTCCACCGGCTTTGACTGCAGCGGCTTTATGCAACACATCTTTAAACGCGCCATGGGCCTGAACCTGCCGCGCACTTCTGCCGAACAAGCGCAAATGGGCGTTGCCGTGAGCCGTTCCGAATTACAGCCGGGCGACATGGTCTTTTTCCGCACCATGGGTCGCGGCCGTATTTCCCACGTCGGCCTCTACATCGGCAACAACAATTTCATTCACGCACCGAGGACGGGCAAACGTATCGAAATTACCAGCCTCGGCCACAAATATTGGAGCGCGAAATACGCCTTCGGCCGCCGTGTAAAGAAAAACGACCCTTCCCGTTTCTTAAACTGAGGTGAGCTATGGCAATGCCGCAAATGCCCAAATGGTATGACGACGACGGTCAGATTGTTTCCTGCACCGAAAAAGTCAAAGTCATGACCGAAAACTTGAACGAACTGTACCAAATAGCGCAGGACGCCTTTGAAGACGCCCTGCTGATGGGTTGCTCCGAAAAACAGTTGCGCGAATACTTCCGCGACTTAATGGCCGGGCTGGAAAACCCTTATCAAAAAAACGGTTAGTTATTCAATCCATACAAAAAAAGGCCGTCTGAAAGTTTCTCAGACGGCCTTTTTTTATCGGGCATATCCCCTACCCTATTGCTAACATTCCACCACGCGCACGGATACAGGTATGGCTTTTTTCTGCAAGGTAATGGCCAAGCCTGCGAGCGAGGTTTCTTTATAGGTTGCCTTCATATCGCGGCCGGTTTGCAACATGGTTTGAATCACTTCATCAAGTGAGACTTTTTTGTCTATGCCATCTTCCAAAAGCGCGAGGGTGGCGAGCTTGAGGGCTTTTTCGGCGGCGATGCCGTTGCGCTCGATACAGGGGATTTGCACCAAGCCGCCGACAGGGTCGCAGGTCAAGCCCAAGTGGTGTTCCATCGCCATTTCGGCGGCGTTTTCCACTTGTTTCGGGGTACCGCCGATAACTTCGGCGTATGCACCTGCTGCCATAGAACATGCCACGCCGACTTCGCCTTGGCAACCAACGTCCGCACCGGAAATCGACGCATTGGTTTTGTACAAAATACCGATGGCGCCGGCAGTCAGCAGGAAGTCCTCTACACGCGATTGGTTGGCGTGCGGATTAAATTTGCGGAAATAGTGTAAGACGGCAGGAATAATGCCTGCCGCGCCGTTGGTCGGTGCGGTTACGACGCGGCCGCCAGCGGCGTTTTCTTCATTGACCGCCATGGCGTACACCATCGGCCAAAGTTGGGTATTGACGATTTCGCTCTCGCGTAGGACTTTGAGTTTAGCTGCCAACTGCGGCGCGCGGCGGCGCACATTCAAGCCGCCCGGCAATTGCCCTTCCGCACCCAAGCCGCGCTTGATGCAGTTTTCCATCACATCGGCCACGGCAGCCACACGGCGGCGCACTTCCACTTCATCGCAACCTGCCAACGCTGCTTCATTGGCCAACACGACTTCGGAAATATTCAACTGGTTCAGACGGCATTGTGCCAGCAACTCATCACAGTTTTTGTATGGATACGGCACATCGGCATTTTCCTGCGCCTCTTGTGCAAACCCTTCGTCTGTAACGACAAAACCGCCGCCGACCGAATAATAGATCTGCTCTTTCAGCTTCAGGCCGTCTGAATGGTAGGCGATAAAGTTCAAACCGTTCGGATGTTTGGGCAACACTTTGTCGCCGCGGATATCCAAATCTTTTTCAGGATTGAAGGCCATTTCACGGCCGTTGAGTTTTAAAACGTGCTGCGTGCGGATACGTTCCAAGCGTTGAGGGATGTCCGCAAGCGGGATATCGTGCGGCAGGCTGCCTTCCAAACCGAGCAATAATGCGTCGAATGTGCCGTGTCCGATACCGGTCAAAGCAAGTGAACCGTACACTTCAATGACAATGCGCGCCACTTGTGTATCCAAGTTTTCGGCATTCAGCAAATCAGCAAAAGCGGCCGCGGCCTTCATCGGGCCGACGGTGTGCGAGCTGGACGGGCCGATGCCGATTTTGAAAATATCAAAGATGCTGATCATAATTTTCCTATTATTGTGTGTGCGGGCTGTGTTTTTCAGACGGCCTTAAGGCCTAAAGAGGAATCTTGTGCGCCGCTTGCCAATGCAAGTACCAAATGTCCGACAGTCATCAAAGGATCACCTGCTTCCGGCGAGGTGTATTTCAGCATCAGCGGTTTTTTACGCAAGGGTTCGTAATGGCTGACTTTACAATGCGGGTCTTCCAAACTTGTAGAACCGGCGCGGTATCTGTATGCCAACAGCCGTAAATCGTTCAAGTCCATCTTCATGCCGTTGTCCAGCAATTCGCGCAACTGGTTTTCCCAGGCAATATCGTTGCTTCCGTCTTTAATGGCAATCAAGATGGACTTTTCGAGGATTTTTTTGATGTGCTGGTTCAAGGAGCGGATTGGGAAATGCCCCAGCCACAACAAATCGGTCTCCGCAAATTGGGCGGAAAACTGCTCGATAAACCAGGAATGTAAACCTCGATAATCCGGCGAATGAAACAGGGTTGATTTAACCTTGTTGCCATCTTTATCCAACATGTAATGGCAGCCGATAATCACGCTGCAAGATTCGGCAGCCCATCTAGGAATAATGACTTTGGGGGTAAAGAGCGTTTCGAGGCGTTGCTCGGTAAATTGAGTGGTGAAATCGGGATTGTATTGCAACGATGTCGGCAAATAGCCGCGCCAAAGGTACATGCCGATCCTGTTTTCGCCGATGACATCCAAAAGTTGTTCCAGCATGATACGGCTAGGACATGAAATAAATTCGTCCGCATCCAGCGGAAAAACGAAATCTATCGCTTCATCTTTTGCTACAAGCTGCTTCATAAGCAGGTTTACCAATTGCTCTTGATTGTACTTGAGCGCTTGATATTGATAGATAAATATCGGCAAACCTTCTTCTTTCAATTGAATCAGGATTTCCCTTGTTCCATCGCTGCTGCCGTGATCGATGATGTGCATTTCATCCATCAGCTCGAGATTATGACGGACAAACGATTCGATAACGTCGTTTTCGTTGCGCACCATGCTGATGCTGATTAGTTTTTTTCCCATAAATTATGCAATGTATTGATAGGTTTTAATCATTTTTCAGACGGCCTTAATCCAGCCGGCAATGCGTTTTTCAATCGCTTCGGCACTCAAACCCAAGTCGTCCAGCAGTTTTTTCGGGTCGCCGTGTTC
This sequence comes from Neisseria sp. P0021.S007, assembly GCF_051956855.1. Taxonomy (NCBI): domain Bacteria; kingdom Pseudomonadati; phylum Pseudomonadota; class Betaproteobacteria; order Neisseriales; family Neisseriaceae; genus Neisseria; species Neisseria sp. P0021.S007. Next base: position 160,756 of record NZ_JBQCXA010000005.1, on the reverse strand, counting down.
GGTAACTTTGTCTTCTACACCCAACAGCAACACCGGTTTGCAGATGCCGTGTTTCGCCAACACTTCCAACACCGCGCTGCCTGCGCCGCCTTGTTCGGCATTCTCTTCAGCGGTAACGATGTAGTCATGGCTTCGGGCAAGACGGACGATCAGTTCTTCATCTATCGGTTTGACAAAGCGCATGTCGGCAACGGTCGCGTTCAGCTTGTCGGCGGCGGTCAATGATGGGGCAACCATGCTGCCAAAGGCGATAATGGCAATTTTCTCGCCTTCGCGACGGATGATGCCTTTACCGATTTCAACGGTTTCCAGGCCGTCTGAAACGGTTGCGCCCGTGCCTGTACCGCGCGGATAACGGACGGCAGACGGCGAATTTGCCTGATAGCAGGTTGAGAGCAGCAGGCGGCATTCGTTTTCGTCGCTTGGTGCGGCAATAATCATATTCGGCACGCAACGCAAAAAGCTCAAGTCGTACAAACCGGCATGGGTCGGGCCGTCTGCACCGACAATACCTGCACGGTCGATGGCGAACAAAACAGGTAGGTTTTGCAAAGCAACGTCATGTACCAACTGGTCGTAAGCGCGTTGCAGGAAAGTGGAGTAAATCGCCACGACGGGCTTGATGCCTTCACATGCCAAACCGCCGGCAAAGGTAACGGCGTGTTGCTCGGCGATGCCGACGTCGAAATAGCGGTCGGGGAATCGCTGTTCAAACTCAACCAAGCCGCTGCCCTCGCGCATGGCAGGCGTGATGGCAACCAAACGCTCGTCAGCCGCCGCTTGGTCGCACAGCCATTGGCCGAAAACTTGCGTATAAGTCGGTTTAGCCGCGGCAGGTTTGACTTCCGGCGCAGGCACTTCGCTCGGCAGCTTGGAGACAGCATGGTATTTGACAGGGTCGTTTTCGGCGAATTTGTAGCCGTTGCCTTTTTTGGTGATGACGTGCAGCAACTGAGGGCCTTTGCGGCCGCGCAAGTCTTTTAATACGTCCACCAGATTTTCAACGTTGTGGCCGTCCACCGGGCCGGTGTAACGGAAACCGAAGTTTTCAAACAAAGACAGCGACTGTTTGGCATGTTCCGCTTCGCCTGCCAAGGTTTTGATTTTGTTTTCGACTTTTTGGGCAAGCTCCATCGCTCCGGGCAATTTATCTAATACTTTGCTCGATTGGGCTTTGATGGTGCTCAATAGGCCGTGCATATCGCGCACGACGTTGCTGGCAAGATATTTCGGCAGCGCGCCGACATTGGGGGAAATCGACATTTCGTTGTCGTTGAGGATAACCAGCAAATCGACATCCATATCGCCTGCGCAGTTCAGGGCTTCAAACGCCTGACCCGCCGTCATGGCGCCGTCGCCGATGATAGCGACGCTGCGGCGGTTATTGCCCAACTGTTTGTCCGCAACGGCCATGCCCAAAGCCGCGCCTATGGATGTGGAAGAATGCCCCACGCCGAACGCGTCGTATTCCGACTCGCTGCGTTTTGGGAAACCCGCCAAACCGCCGTATTGGCGCATGGTGTGCATTTGATTTTTGCGGCCGGTGAGGATTTTGTGCGGATAGCTTTGATGGCCGACATCCCAGACCAAATGGTCTTCTGGCGTGTCGTACACATAATGCAGCGCCACCGTCAGCTCGACCGCGCCCAAGTTACTGGCGAAATGGCCGCCCGTCTTACCGACGGAATCCAACAGAAATTCGCGCAATTCGGCGGCGACTTGCGGCAGCTGTTTTTTCTCCAGACAGCGCAAATCCTGAGGCGTATCGATAATATCGAGCAAAGGGCTTGGGTTCATGATTTTTGGCGGTGATTTTTTGTGTAACGGACGATTATATCAAGAGATTGCACAACTTGTTACAAATGCTTTCAGACGGCCCGAACCTTTATCCTTTATAATACTGCCAACTGAAAACACAAGGCCGTCTGAAATGACCCAAAACGCAAACAACCTCTGCTGGCTCGATATGGAAATGACCGGCCTCAACCCGGAACACGACCGCATTATCGAAGTCGCCATGATCATTACCGATTCCGATTTGAACGTACTGGCACAATCGGACGTTTACGTCATCCATCAAAGCGACGAGTTGCTCGACGGCATGGACGAGTGGAACACCGCCACCCACGGCCGCACCGGTCTGACCCAACGCGTGCGCGAATCCAAACTGACCGAAGCTGAAGTCGAGCAAAACCTGTTGGACTTCATGTCCGCATGGATACCCGAGAAATCCACGCCCATGTGCGGCAACTCCATCCATCAAGACCGCCGCTTCATGGTCAAATACATGCCGCGTTTGGAAGCCTATTTCCACTACCGCAACTTAGACGTGTCCACGCTGAAAGAGTTGGCCAAACGCTGGAATCCGGCCGTCGCCAAAAGCGTGGTCAAACGCGGTTCGCACAAGGCATTGGACGACATCCTCGAAAGCATCGAAGAAATGCGCCATTATCGCGAGCATTTCCTCAAACTCCCTTCCGAACAATAATCCCAAGGTCGTCTGAAACAGGTTTTACACCGTTCAGACGGCCTCATCAGCTTCCCTCATCTCATGAAAATCACCAAAATTTTTACCTTCGATTCCTCGCACATGCTCGACGGGCATGACGGCAAATGCCAAAACCTGCACGGCCACACCTACAAACTCGAAATCACTGTCTCCGCGCCCGTTATCCAAGGCGGCGCAAAAGACGGCATGGTGATGGACTTTACCGACCTGAAAGCCATCGTCAAACAACACATTACCGACCCGTTCGACCATGCCTTCATCTATCACGGCAACAACGAACGCGAAAGCCAAATCGCCGCGCTTTTGGAAGGCTGGAACATGAAAACCCTGTGCCTGCCCTGCCGCACCACAGCCGAAAACATGAGCGTAGAAATGTATGGCCGTCTGAAAAACGCCGGTGTCAAAGTGTGCAGCGTGAAATTATGGGAAACGCCGACTTCATGTGCGGAATATGAAAGAGAATAAACCGGCATTTTGTATTTTTCAGACGGCCTGTTCCCCAAACACACCCATCCGCTAAACATCAAAAGGAATCTTCATGAAAATCATCTCCACCCTCCTCGTCCTCTTCATCGCTGTCGAACATTTCTACATCGCCTGGCTCGAAATGACGCAAATCCCAAGCGAAAAAGCGTCAGAGCTGTTCAATATGCCTTACGAATTTATGGAACAAAAACGCGTACAAACCCTGTTTTCCAACCAAGGCCTGTACAACGGCTTCCTCGCCATCGGCTTGGTATGGGCTCGCTTTGCCGCACCTGACAACGCCGTTTACGGCGCGACCATCCTGTTCCTCGGCTTTGTCCTCATCGCCGCCGCATGGGGCGCGTTTTCATCCGGCAATAAAGGCATTTTGCTCAAACAAGGCTTGCCGGCATTTTTGGCCGCAGCAGCCGTCATTGCCGCTTAAGCACACACCAGCCATTCTTTCCTATTGAACTGACAGAAAGAATGGCTGCCTCAACCGATTTCTCAAAACGCTTCACCACAACGATTCAATCCCGCACACCCGACATTCATGACCATTCACATCACGCCGAACAATCCCCAATACCGCATTGTCGAAATATTTGAAAGCCTGCAAGGCGAAGGCTGGAATACAGGCATGCCCGCCGTTTTCATCCGTTTGGGCAAATGCAATCTCGCGTGCAGCTGGTGCGATACCGACTACCTCAAATTCGGCATGATGAGCCTGTCCGATATTTTGGGCCGTCTGAAAACCTACACGGCGCGCAATATCATCATTACCGGCGGCGAACCCACCATCCAACCGCATTTGGATACCCTGCTCAACACACTCAAAGCCGAAGGCTATTTCCTGTGTATCGAAACCAACGGCCTCAACCCCGCACCGCCGCAAATCGACTACGTTGCCACCAGCCCTAAAGCCTGCTACGCCGCCAAATATGAATCCGGCTGCATCGAAAAAGCCGACGAAGTGCGCATTGTTGCCGACGGCGATGTCATTGCGTTTTGCCAAGAGATGGAACGCAAAATCCGCGCCCAACATTACTACCTCTCGCCTTGCGAGCAAGACGGTGTGATGAATATCTACGACACCATCCGCCAAATCGGCGTATTAAACAGCCGACCCGACGCCCCCGTCCATTGGCAATTGAGCGTACAAACGCATAAATGGGCAGGAATAGAATAATTCGTTTGAAATCAATTAAAAACAAAACCTTTACAAAATATTGAATGTAAATACCATTCGATATTCGACCAAATGCACTACTGGCAAAGCTCTCAGGCCGTCTGAAAACCCAATTTCAGACGGCCTTTTTTGTTACAAACCTCTTGACCGATTACATAAGATTACGTAAAGTGTGCAACAGTTTTCATAAATTGGTAAAACCAATTTACCTGATAACTGGTTGCATCTAAAAAAGTGGCAATCTTTATTCGAAAAACATCTATTACTCAACACATCGCATCAAACCGCCATTGATTGACGGTTATGGTGCCCGTTGCCCCGAGGATATTCCTATGGCTCTCTTTCTCAGTATTTTTCCCATCGTGCTGCTGATTTGGCTGATGGTTAAGAAAAACAGTATGCCGTCCTATGTCGCGCTACCGATTACCGCCGCGCTGATTTATGCCATCAAACTGTTTTATTTCGGCGACAATGCCATGTTGCTCAACGCAACGGCAGCGTCCGGCCTCGTCTCTACCCTGACCCCGATTACCGTGATTTTCGGTGCCATTATGTTCAACCGCATGATGGAAACCACCGGCTGTATCGACGTCATCCGCAAATGGCTGGCTACCATCAGCCCGAATCCGATTGCCCAGTTGATGATCATCGGCTGGTCTTTCGCCTTTATGATTGAAGGCGCATCCGGTTTCGGTACGCCTGCCGCCATTGCCGCGCCAATCCTGATGAGCTTGGGCTTCAACCCGTTAAAAGTAGCCATCTTCACTTTGGTCATGAACTCCGTACCCGTGTCCTTCGGTGCAGTAGGTACCCCGACTTGGTTCGGCTTCGCGCCTTTGGGCTTGGATCAAAAGAGCATTATGGAAATCGGTATGCAAACCGGCGTAATGCACTTCTTTGCTGGTTTCATCATCCCTGTGATCGGCTTGAGCTTCATCGTACCTTGGGCTGAAATCCGCAAAAACTTGGGCTTTATCGGTATCGCCGTATTCTCCTGTACCCTTCCTTACGTTGCATTGGCAATGGTCAATGAAGAATTCCCATCTCTGGTTGCCGGCGCAATCGGCCTGATGGTTTCCGTATTCGCAGCAAACCGCGGCTGGGGCTTGAGCAAAGATTACGCCAAAGACCCGAATGCAGAAAAAGTACCTTTCGCACAAGTTGCCAAAGCACTGGCTCCTTTGGGTATGCTGATCGGCATGCTGGTGGTCACCCGCATCAAACAGCTGGGCATCAAAGGCCTGCTGACCAGCAAAGAAGAATGGTTCAGCTTCCAACTGCCGTTTGATTTGTCCAAAATCACCGTCAGCGACTCCCTGACCATCACCTTCGGCAACATCTTCGGCCAAGGCGTCAACGCTTCCTACCAAACCCTCTACGTTCCGGCTTGGATTCCGTTTGTCTTCACCGTTTGGATTTGCATCCTGCTGTACAAAACCAAATTCAAAGACGCATGGTCTTTCTACGCTGCAACCTTCAACCAAACCAAAAAACCTCTGCTTGCCCTGATGGGTGCGCTGATTATGGTTCAACTGATGATGGTTGGCGGCGACGACTCCATGGTGAAAATCATCGGTAAAGAATTTGCCAATATGGCCGGCGAACACTGGGTGTACTTCTCCCCATACTTGGGTGCAATCGGTGCATTCTTCTCAGGCTCCAACACTGTATCCAACCTGACCTTTGGTCCGATTCAACAACAAATCGCGCTTGATACCGGCCTGTCCGTTACCCTCATCCTCGCCCTGCAATCCGTTGGCGGCGCAATGGGCAACATGGTCTGCATCAACAACATCATCGCCGTGTGCAGCGTGTTGAACGTAAACAACGCCGAAGGCGCCATCATCAAGAAAACTGTGATCCCGATGAGCATCTATGGCATCATCGCTGTGACTATCGCTTCAATTTTCTTCTTGTAAACAGCTTCATATCAAAGGCCGTCTGAATATTCAGACGGCCTTTTTTGTATTCTTTCGCTATATTTCTTAAAGAATCATTAATGTATATATTCCGCAACAACCCGCATCACCACTTTGCAACACCAAATTACGAACAACTTTCTATTAATAAACAATCGGGTAAGCATAAGTAAACACTGTTTTGCAATTTACCTAATTGCCACTACCGACAAAACGCCTAAAATACGCTTCATCTGCAAACGGAAACCCTTTCTCACTTTGCAAGATAACACACAACCCTCATATGGAGCTTAGATCATGAAATTACTTTCTGTTATCACTGCAGCCACATTGGCTACTGTTTCCTTCTCTGCTGCCGCTGCGCCTGCCGGCTTCGTTTCTTACCGTTGTGACGGCGGCAAATCACTGAACGTGATGTACGGTTTCGACCGCAGCGGTCGCGCAGTTACTGCCGACGTAAACGCCGGTGGTAAAAAAGCCTCTTTGGTTGTCGACAAAAAACGTTCTGACAGCACTGGCACTACTTTCACCAACCGTCGCGGCTATGTAATGTCTGCCGGTTTCATCGACAAAAACACCCACACTACTTCTGAAGTAGTTGGCGTGAACGCCCCTAACGGCTCATTCCTGGTGAAAAACTGCGAACCACGTCCACGTTAATCCCAGTCTTCCTATTTAGCCGAATCATCCCGGTTTGATAGAAAGGCCGTCTGAAAAACAATTTTCAGACGGCCTTTTGATTCAAGCCTATAAAAAAGAGCGTGTACCCTACACGCTCTTTTTGTTTGTTTTCCGAATCAAATACGCATCGGCATTACGATGTATTTGAAGTTCGGATTGTTTGGCACGGTAAACAGCGTTGAACGGTTAGCATCGCCGAAAGCAAGCTGCATATCGTCGGAGTGGATGTTACGCAACACGTCCATCAAGTAGCCGATGTTGAAACCGACTTCCAGTTCTCCGCCTTGGTAAGCGATTTCCAGCTCTTCGCGCGCTTCTTCCTGCTCGTTGTTGCTACATACGACACTCAGCAAACCAGGCTGCAGAAACAGTCGTGCGCCGCGGAATTTTTCATTGGCAAGAATGGCGGCACGTTCAAGCGCACCCAAAAGCTGGGTACGGGACACGAGGAAAATCTTGTCGTTATCCAAAGGAATCACGCGGTTAAAGTCAGGGAACTTGCCGTCGATGACTTTGCTGACAATAGTCGTGCCATTGCATTGGAAGCGTACTTGATTGTCCAAAAGCTCAACGGTGATGGACTCGGACGGATTGTTCAACAGCTTGAAGAGCTCCAATACCGTTTTGCGCGGCAGGATCACTTCCGTTTTCGGCAGTTCTGCCTCAATTTGGCTGGCCGCATAAGCAAGGCGGTGGCCGTCGGTTGCAACAAGGCGCAATTGGTTTCCTTCAACCTGCATCAGCAAGCCGTTGAGGTAATAGCGGATATCTTGAACCGCCATGCTGTATTGCACTTGCGAAAGCATGGTTTTGAAGGTTTCTTGAGTCAGCGAGAAAGTCGCGCTGACGTCGCTGCCGACGTTCATCAACGGAAAGTCTTCAGCAGGCAGGGTTTGCAGGGCAAAACGGGATTTGCCCGCGCGCAAAGTCAAACGGTTGTCCGCCCAATCCAGTGACACCAACGCACTGTCAGGCAGGGCGCGCAAAATGTCTTGGAATTTTTTAGCGTTGGTCGTAATGCGGAAATCGCCTGCCTGACTTTCAGGGCCGGCGGTATTGATTTGGATTTCCAAGTCGGTTGCCAAAAGTTTGGTTTGTCCGTCTTTGCTTTCCAGCAACACATTGGACAAAATCGGCAGAGTATGGCGACGTTCGACAATACCGGTAACGGCTTGCAACGGCTTGAGCAGACTGTCGCGATCGGCTTGTAAAATCAGCATGTTCCATTCCTTTGAATTTGAAATCGGTTGATTTGGGTATTTTAAAATATTTTTTGTATTCAGACGGCCTCACATTGACATCAGGCCGTCTGAATATTGCATTGGGTCAGTTCTGAATCAAAATCAGCAGTTTTTCGTAGTCTTGTGCCAATTCGGGATCTTCTTCACGCAGTTTCGCCACCGCTTTGACACCGTGCATCACGGTCGTGTGGTCGCGGCCGCCAAAGGCATCGCCGATAGAAGGCAGGCTGAGCGTGGTCAGCTCTTTGGTCAGGCTCATGGCAACTTGGCGCGGACGGGCAATGTTGCGCGTACGTTTTTTGCCTAATATATCGCTGATTTTAATACGGTAGTATTTGGCTGTCGCATCGATGATGATGTCTGCGGTAATGACTTTGTGTTTTTCGGCAATAATATCCTGTAAAGCCGTACGCGCCAAATCCATGTCGATGACAGGACGATTCATAAAACGGCTGCTGGCGCTGACACGGTTGAACGCACCTTCCAGCTCACGCACATTGGAGCGGATCAGATTGGCGATAAACAGAGCGGCTTCGTCTTCGATACTGATACCGGCTGCTTCTGCCTTTTTCTGCAAAATCGCCACGCGCATTTCCAATTCGGGCGGTTCAAGTTCCAACGTCAAACCCCATGAGAAACGGGATTTGAGACGGTCGTCCATGCCCTCGATTTTGGCAGGCAATACGTCGCACGTCAGAATCAGCTGTTTTTTCTCGTTGTGGAAATGGTTGTACAGATAGAAGAATTCTTCCATCGTGCGGTCTTTGCCTTTGATGAACTGAATATCGTCGATAATCAGCAGGTCATATTGTTTGTATTGTTGCTTGAATACATCGTAAGTATTGTTGCGCACAGCCTTCATAAAGCTGCGGATATAGTCGTCCGAGTGCATATAGCGCACTTTGGCATCAGGACGGTTTTTCAACAATTCGTTGCCGATGGCCTGCACCAAGTGGGTTTTACCCAAACCAGTACTGCCGTATAAGAAAAACGGGTTGTAGCCCTGCCCCGGATTTTCAGCAATCGCTTGGGCGGCTGCGGCGGCAAGGCGGTTGCCCTTACCTTCCACCAAAGTTTCAAATGTATAGTCGCGCGACAGATTGGTCTGTTCGTAGCGCGCTTCTTCCGCATCGTGTTGTGCGTCGGTTTTGGCTTTGGCAACTGCTTTAGACTCAGCCGGAGCGGCAGTTTGCACTTGAGGCTCATGCGGCAGGTTTTTCATGCGTTGTGCCAAAATCTCGGCAGCCGTCATGGCAGTGGCAGGCTTGGAAACCGTTTCAGACGGCCTATCTTCTTCCATTGGCGCAGCAGTTTGCAAAGGCATTTGAACAGGCTCTACAAATTCTTCAACTTCAATGACTTCTTGCACTTGCACCGGCGCAACAGTCTGAGCCGCCATTTCATAATGCGTACCTACGCCCGGCTTAAACGCGAAAGCAGCCTGCTGAGGCACCAATTCGGCACGCACGGCGTCAATTTTGGCGGCAAACTGGCTTTTGAGCATATTGCAGGCAAATTGGTTTTTACCATACACCACCCATACGCCGTTTTCTTCGCTCACGGTCAAAGGCGCAATCCATTGCGCAAACTGCCCGGCAGGCAACATTTCGTGAAGGCGGCAAAGGCACAGCGGCCAAAATTCAGCTAACGTCATGAGATTAAGCTCGGAAAATGGAAGATTTGGGAAATACAAGAAGGCAGAGCAGACAGGCAATCCGATAAAAATCAAATTCTTACGATACTCCCGCTGCTTTCAGACGGCCTTGCGCACAGAGAAAAGCAAGGTTGGGCGATTATACCCATTCTGCTCTTTTTTATCCACAACCGCCGCAAAATTTTATCCACAAATTCTATCAATGCATAAAACCCGTTGTCACACTTTGGCCAACGAAAAGTTTTTATATTGATTGACAAAAGCGGCAAATTGGAGTGTAATTCACGGTTTAATTATCTACCAATTTTTAGGAAACATCATGAAACGCACTTATCAACCTTCCGTTACCAAACGCAAACGCACCCACGGCTTCTTGGTTCGCTCCAAAACTCGTGGTGGTCGCGCAGTATTGGCTGCCCGTCGCGCCAAAGGCCGCAAACGCTTGGCTGTATAATTTTGAATTACGGCTTCTCAAAGCAGTATCGCTTATTAAAAACGGATGATTTTTCATCCGTTTTTGCGTTGAAAAACCGACGCAGCCGCGATTTGCTGCAAGTCTCCCAGTCCGCAGACAACGCGCTCGGCCATCCGCGCCTTGGTTTGGTCGTCAGCAAAAAGACCGCCAAACGCGCCCATGACCGCAATTATATGAAGCGCGTCATCCGCGACTGGTTCAGGCTGAATCAACACCAGCTGCCGCCGCATGATTTTGTTGTGCGCGTGCGTCAGGCGTTTAATCGGGAAACTGCCCCGGAAGCTCGAAACCAACTTGCCCAGCTGATGAAAAAACGCTGATGAATACCCTGCTTTCCAAGCTCCTCCTTGCACTCATCCGCTTTTACCAATACTGCATCAGCCCCCTCATTCCGCCGCGCTGCCGCTATACCCCGACCTGTTCACAATACGCAGTCGAAGCCGTCAAAAAATACGGCGCATTCAAAGGCGGATGGCTGGCAATCAAACGCATCGCACGATGCCATCCTTTCGGCGGACACGGACATGACCCTGTTCCATAATGCTGCTGTCAACCATTTAAAGAACACGATTTCCTTTAATTTCCCGTCGGTTTCTATATAATGCCGTCTGAAGCAGTTTTCATCTCGATTACCTATCCGTCAATTCCAGGAATCTCTTATGGATTTTAAAAGACTAATGGCGTTTTTTGCCATTTCAGTGGCAATTTTTGCCGGCTGGGAACATTTTTTCCCCAGCCCCAAACCTAATCCGGCGCAACAAGCCGCGCAACAGCAAACGGCCGCTGCTCCGGCAAAAGCCGCTGCCGAAGCCGCGCTTGCTCCAGCCACCCCCATTACCGTTACCACAGACACGGTCAAAGCCGTCATCGATGAAAAAAGCGGCGATCTGCGCCAGCTGACCCTCTTGCAATACAAAGCAACCGGTGACGAACACAAACCTTTCGTCCTGTTTAACGACGGCAAGGAATACACCTACGTTGCCCAATCCGAGCTTTTGGACGCACAAGGTAACAACGTACTAAAAGGCATCAGCTTTACCGCTCCGCAAAAACAATACAGTTTGGAAGGCGACAAAGTTGAAGTCCGCCTGAGCGCACCTGAAACCAACGGCCTGAAAATCGACAAAGTTTATACTTTTACCAAAGGCAGCTACTTGGTTAACGTCCGTTTCGACATTACCAACAGCAAAGGCCAACCCGTCAACCTGAGCGCAGACTACCGCATCGTCCGCGACCACAGCGAACCTGAAGGCCAAGGCTACTTTACCCGCTCTTACGTCGGCCCGGTGGTTTACACCCCTGAAGGCGGCTTCCAAAAAGTCAGCTTCTCTGATTTGGACGACGATGCCAAATCCGGCAAATCCGAAGCCGAATACATCCGCAAAATGCCGACCGGCTGGCTCGGCATGATTGAACACCATTTCATGTCCACTTGGATTTTGCAGCCTAAAGACGGCCAAAGCGTTTGCGCCGCAGGCGACTGCCGTATCGACATCAAACGTCGCAACGACAACCTGTACAGCGCAAGCGTCAGCGTGCCTTTAGCCGCCATTCAAGCCGGCGCGAAAGCCGAAACCGCCATCAACCTGTATGCCGGTCCGCAAACCACTTCCGTTATCGCCAACATCGCCGACAAACTGCAACTGGCCAAAGACTACGGCAAAGTACACTGGTTCGCCTCCCCGCTCTTCTGGCTCTTGAACCAACTGCACAACATCATCGGCAACTGGGGCTGGGCAATCATCGTTTTGACCATCATCGTCAAAGCCGTGCTGTACCCGTTGACCAACGCCTCTTACCGCTCTATGGCAAAAATGCGTGCCGCTGCACCTAAATTGCAAGCTATCAAAGAGAAATACGGCGATGACCGCATGGCGCAACAACAAGCCATGATGCAGCTTTACAAAGACGAGAAAATCAATCCGCTGGGCGGCTGTCTGCCTATGCTGTTGCAAATCCCCGTCTTCATCGGTCTGTACTGGGCATTGTTCGCCTCCGTAGAATTGCGTCAAGCGCCTTGGTTGGGTTGGATTACCGACTTGAGCCGTCCGGATCCTTTCTACATCCTGCCTTTGATTATGGCGGCGACCATGTTTGCACAAACTTATCTGAATCCGCCGTCAACCGACCCTATGCAGGCGAAAATGATGAAAGTCATGCCTTTGATTTTCTCCATCATGTTCTTCTTCTTCCCTGCCGGTTTGGTTCTGTACTGGGTAGTCAACAACCTCTTGACCATCGCCCAACAATGGCACATCAACCGCAGCATCGAAAAACAACGCGCCCAAGGCGAAGTCGTTTCTTGATAAAAGCTTAGGCAACATAAAGGCCGTCTGTTGTTCAGACGGCCTTTTTTATTTCCTCAAACAAATACAGTTTGAGATTGAACCCAATCCAGTTTTAAGCGGCATGAAGCACAAAAATCGTCGGGCGTTTTTTCAAATTCGGCATTTCTTTTCTTTTCCGCCACTGCGCAATCGTTTGGCTGATGATTTCCTGTGTCGGTAAGGTTAAGTCCGTGGCCACGCATAATCGCGTTTCAGGATGCAGGTTTTCCACCGCATCAGCCAACAACGCATCGTTGCGATACGGCGTTTCGATAAACAGCTGCGTTTCATTCTGCTGGCGCGAACGTTGTTCCAAAGCCTTCAAACACTGAATCCGCTCATTTTTTTCAGACGGCAAATAACCCTTAAACGCAAAGTTCTGACCATTCGCACCCGAAGCCATCAGCGCCAGCAACAAACTGGACGGCCCGACCAAAGGTCGTACTTCAAAACCGTGTTTATGCGCCAACGCCACCAAATTCGCGCCCGGGTCGGCAACAGCCGGGCAACCTGCCTCACTGACAATACCCATACTGCGCCCTTCTTGCAAAGGTTTCAGCAATTCCGGCAAAGTCTTCAAATCCGTGTGTTCATTCAGCGTTTGCAGATTCAGCTCGCGGATAGGCGTAGTTACGCCCAAATGTTTCAAATGCGCGCGCGCTGTTTTTTCCGCTTCTACGACAAAATCCGTCAGCCCGACAATCGCCTGTTGTTCATGCGGCAACAGGCATGGCGTATCAGGCGCACCCAAAGGGGTAGGAATCAAATACAAAATCGGTTTCATTCTTGCAACTCCAAAAAATCTCAGGCCGTCTGAACACATTCAGACGGCCTCAAACTATAAAACTTCCACACCTTCGTTTTTCAAAAAATCAATCAGACGGAAAATCGGAAGGCCGATCAAAGCATTCGGGTCCGTACTTTCAATCCGCTCCAACAAAGCGGCGCCCAAACCCTCGCTTTTCGCCGCACCGGCGCAATAAACTGCATCCGGCTCGCGTTCCAAATATCGGCTGATTTGTTCCTGCGACAACTGGCGCATGGCAACCACCGTATGATCGACATGATGCTGAACCTTGCCCGTAGCAGTATTCAAAAGCACGATTGCGCTGTAAAATTCAATCCGTTTTCCGCTTAAGTTTTCCAGCATCTGTTGTGCATTTGCGACGTTCATCGGCTTACCCAATTGACGTCCTTCGCACCATGCCACTTGGTCTGCACCGATAATCAGCGCGGCAGGAAAAGCTGCCGCCAATGAACGGGCTTTGCCTTCCGCCAAACGCAGCGCCGTTTCGCCTGCATGTTCGCCCGCAATAGGCGTTTCGTCAAAATCAGGCGATGCCGTCTGAAAATCGATACCCAAACGGCGAAGCTGTCCGCAGCGGAAAACCGAACTCGACCCTAAAACCAAAGGCAGTTTTACTTCCATATTTTTACTTAAAAACATTGACGTTAGACTGCCAAAATTATATCATACTCCGTTTATGTCATACCCTAATTTGATTGACCCAGAAGTTTTCGCCGCCGAAGGGCAGAATCTGCAAGGCAGCTTCCTGCTCGAAGAATTGGATGAACGAGTCAGTTCGCACGATTATCCGGCCGACAAACAGACACGCGTGTCGTTTACGCTGCAAGGCGGTCGCGACCGGCTGCAACGTCTGTTTCTCGATTTAAACGTCAAAGCCGACATGCCCCTGATTTGCCAGCGTTGCATTACGCCCATGCCGTTTCTACTCGATGAAACCAGCCGTATCGTCCTGTTTGCCGATGAAGAGAGTTTGGACGAAGCCATGCTTACCGATGAAGAATTGGAAGGCATGCTGCTCGAAAAAGAGCTTGACGTGCGGACTCTGGTTGAAGACCAAATCCTGATGTCGCTCCCTTTCTCCCCTCGACACGAAGACTGCGGCAACAATGGAACACTGGACGAAGTCAATCGGGACAAACCAAACCCCTTCGCTGTTTTAGCAGGTTTGAAAAGCAGTTAATTAGGACACAGTTTATTTATCTAGGAGCTTGAAATGGCCGTTCAACAAAACAAAAAATCCCCTTCTAAACGCGGTATGCACCGTTCACACGACGCTCTGACTGCGCCTTCTCTGTCTGTTGACAGCGCAACCGGCGAAGTGCATCGTCCACACCACATTTCTCCAAACGGTATGTACCGTGGCCGTAAAGTGGTAAAAGCTAAAGGCGAATAATCCGTTCGTCTGACTGAAAAAGCCAGAATATTGCCATGCAATGACTGGCTTTTTTGCATTGCACCCTGTATTTTCCTCTTCGGAAGCACACCATGAAACGTAAAATCTGGTACACCTACGACGACATCCACCGCGTAATCAAAGGATTGGCGGAAAAAATCCAAAACTCCGGCACCAAATACGATGCCATGATTGCCATTGGCGGCGGCGGTTTTATCCCTGCCCGCATGTTGCGCTGCTTCTTGGAAATTCCGATTTACGCCGTGACCACAGCCTACTACGACAACGATCACGAAGGTCAAGTGACCGAGGAAGTGAAAAAAGTCCAATGGCTCGATCCCGTTCCCGATGTACTGAAAGGCAAAAACGTACTGGTTGTTGACGAAGTGGACGACAGCCGCGTTACCATGGAATTCTGCCTGAACGAATTGTTGAAAGAAGATTTCGGCACTATCGGCGTGGCAGTATTGCATGAAAAAATCAAAGCCAAAGTTGGCAAGATTCCCGAAGGCATCCCTTATTTCAGCGGCATCACCGTTGAAGACTGGTGGATCAACTATCCTTGGGACGCGCTGGACATCGACGAACACAACAAATTGGCCGCGCAAAACCAATAAATCTGGTACGACCATCGCAACAAGCCTTTTCATCTGATTTTCCATTTAATCTCCTGAAAATCGGATGAGTGTGCTTTTCCGATTGTTTGATGCCGTCTGAAACACACAAACCGGAGAACAACATGATTACACTGGCCGTAGATGCCATGGGCGGAGATGCAGGCCTTGCGATTACCGTCCCCGGTGCAGTGGATTTCCTGAAACAGCAATCCGACGTACATCTGATTATGGTCGGAGATGAAGCAGCAGTCCGCCAAGCATTAAGCTCGGCAGGCGCACCTATGGACCGCATTACTGTCTGCCATGCAGCGCAAGTCGTCGAAATGGATGAAGCACCGCAATCTGCGCTGAAAAATAAAAAAGAATCATCCATGCGCATCGCCATCAACCAAGTTAAAGAAGGCAACGCGCAAGCTGCCGTATCGGCAGGCAATACCGGCGCACTGATGGCGACCGCCCGATTCGTCCTCAAAACCATTCCCGGCATTGAGCGCCCTGCTATCGCCAAATTCCTGCCTTCCGACAGCGAACACGTTACTCTGGCTTTGGATTTGGGAGCTAACGTCGACTGTACGCCCGAACAACTGGTTCAATTTGCCATCATCGGCAGCGAGCTGGTACACGCGCTACACCCCGAAAAAGGTAGCCCGCGCGTCGCCCTCTTGAACGTCGGTACAGAAGACATCAAAGGTACGGATGCCGTCAAACAAACCTTTAAACTGTTGAGCAGCAGCAAACTCAACTTTATCGGCAATATCGAAAGCAACAGCGTTTTGTATGGCGAAGCCGATGTCGTTGTCGCAGACGGGTTTGTCGGCAACGTTATGCTCAAAACCATCGAAGGCGCGGTTAAATTCATGAGCGGCGCCATCCGTCGTGAATTCAAAAGCACCCTGTTCAACAAACTTGCCGCCATTGCCGCCCTGCCCGCACTCAAAGGTTTGAAAGGCAAACTGGATCCGCGCAAATTTAACGGCGCCATCCTGCTTGGTTTACGCGGTATTGTGATTAAGAGCCACGGTGGAACCGACGAAGTCGGCTTCCGTTATGCTTTGGAAGAAGCCTACCACGAAGCCAAATCCGCCGGCCTCGCTAAAATCGAACAAGGCGTAGCCACCCAGTTGGCTGCTTTGGAAGCCGCCAAAGCAGCAGCCGAACTGGAAGAAACCGCTACTCCAGCAACGGAAGCTTAAGGCTGATATACACAGGCCGTCTGAAACTCCAAAAAGTTCAGACGGCCTGTTTTTATCTTTAATCACCGACTTCATTCTTAATATTGGGAATTTTCCCATTTTCGCTTACAATACCCGACTATCTGAATCAACTCTCTAAAAAGGCCGTTCTCATGCAATATGCCAAAATTTCCGGTACAGGCAGCTACCTTCCTGCCAACCGCGTCAGCAATGACGACCTTGCCAAAAAAGTGGACACTTCCGACGAGTGGATTACCACGCGTACAGGTATCAAATTTCGCCATATTGCAGACGACAGCGAAAAAACCAGCGATTTGGCCGCCGAGTCAGCGCGCCGCGCCTTGGCAGATGCCGGTTTGCAGGCTGACGATATCGACCTGATTATCGTCGCCACAGCTACCCCCGATATGCAGTTCCCTTCTACGGCAACCATCGTGCAGCAAAAATTGGGCATTGCCAACGGCTGCCCTGCCTTTGACGTACAAGCCGTGTGCGCCGGTTTTATGTATGCCCTGACCACTGCCAATGCCTACATCAAAAGTGGCATGGCGAAAAACGCTTTGGTTATCGGCGCTGAAACCTTCAGCCGCATCGTCGATTGGAACGACCGCACCACCTGCGTCCTCTTTGGTGACGGTGCGGGCGCGGTTGTCTTAAGTGCATCTGACGAACCGGGCATTATCCATAGCAAACTCAAAGCCGACGGCAACTACCTCAACCTTTTGAACGTCCCGGGACAAATTGCCAACGGCCAGATTTGCGGTTCGCCCTACATCAGCATGGACGGCCCCGGCGTATTCAAGTTTGCCGTCAAAATGCTGTCCAAAATCGCAGATGACGTTATCGAAGAAGCCGGTTATACCACCAATCAAATCGATTGGCTTGTGCCGCACCAAGCCAATAAGCGCATTATCGACTCTACCGCCAAACACTTGGGCTTGAGCATGGACAAAGTGATCCTGACCGTCCAAGACCACGGCAACACGTCCGCTGCCTCTATTCCGCTGGCACTGGATGTCGGTATTAAAAACGGCCAAATCAAACGCGGACAAAACCTCTTGCTCGAAGGCATCGGCGGCGGTTTTGCCTGGGGTGCGGTCTTAGTAAAATACTAACGGTTGGGCCGTCTGAACATCCCTTTCAGACAGCCTATTCTGCTAAAACCCATGAAATCCCTAACGTTTGCACTCTGCATCAGCAGCCTGTTTTTAAGCATAACGGCTATAATATTGCCCAAACTGGCAATCGCCTATCTCGCACTGAGTGCATACGTTTTCCTGCTTTACTACCTAGACAAACAGCGCGCACGCAACCACGGCAGACGCATACCCGAAGCAAAATTGCACCTGCTCAATCTGCTTGGCGGCTGACCGGGCGGTTATTGCAGCAGCCTCGCATTCCGGCATAAAACCAGCAAACTCAGTTTTGTCCGCACCTTCCGGCTGAGTGCTGCAACCAATACTGCCGCCACCCTCCTTCTGCTGGCAGACACCCTCAAACATTCAAACCAATAAGGAATTACCATGTCTTTCGCATTCTTCTTTCCCGGACAAGGCTCACAAAGCCTAGGCATGATGAACGGCTTTGCCGAGCAAGCCATCGTTAAAGCCACATTTGACGAAGCTTCCGCCGTATTGGGTCAAGACCTGTGGGCAATGATTAACGGCGAAGATGCCGAATTAATCGGACAAACCGTCAACACCCAGCCCATCATGCTGGCTGCCGGCATTGCCACCTACCGCGCCTACTTAGAAGCAGGCGGCAAAACCCCTTCCGTCGTTGCAGGCCACAGCCTCGGCGAATACACCGCCCTCGTCGCCGCCAGCGCATTGGATTTTGCAGACGCAGTCAAACTGGTCCGCCTGCGCGCCGAACTCATGCAATCTGCCGTACCGCAAGGCGTAGGTGCAATGGCCGCTATTTTGGGTTTGGAAGACGAACAAGTCAAAGCCATTTGTGCTGAAGCCGCACAAGGCGAAGTCGTTGAAGCCGTCAACTTCAACTCCCCCGGCCAAGTCGTGATTGCCGGCAACACCGCCGCAGTCGAACGCGCTATGGCTGCCGCCAAAGAAGCCGGAGCCAAACGCGCCCTACCGCTGCCTGTTTCCGTTCCTTCGCATTGCAGCCTCATGAAGCCCGCAGCGGAAAAACTTGCCGAAGCATTGAAAGACATCACCATCAAACAACCGCAAATCCGCGTCATCCATAACGCCGATGTTGCCTCTTACGATGATGCCGACAAAATCAAAGATGCCCTAGTACGCCAACTGTACAGCCCGGTGCGCTGGACAGAAACCGTCAACGCGCTTGTTTCCGAAGGCATCACCGAATCCGCCGAATGCGGCCCCGGCAAAGTCCTCGCAGGCCTCGCCAAACGCATTAACAAAGAAGCCGTATGCAGCGCATTGACCAATGCCGACCAAGTGGCTGCATTTATCGAAGCCCATTAAAACGTTTTCAGACGGCCTTATCCTGTCAGGCAAGGCCGTCTGAAAAATCAGCTCCACTCCAATCCGAATACATTATGAAAAAAACCATTATTCTTGCCGTTCCCTACATGTACGGACTGGATCAATGTATCGAAAAAAATCTGCGTTTTCTTGGTTTTGAGGTCATTAACCTGTGCTATGACGACCGGGATTCCTATTACCCGAACTTGGGCAGCAGACTCAAAAACCTCTATCACAAACACATCACCAAAGACGGCAACTATAAAAAATACCTCAAATACAGCCGCCACCTCGACGACATTCAGCAAAAATTGGCCTCGCTAAACGGTAAAAAAGCCGATTATGCGCTCTGTATCCGCGCCAATATTTACCCCAAAGAAATCATCGCCACCATCCGCGAATACAGCAATGTTTGCGTGAATTATCAATGGGATGGCGTAGGTCGTTTCCCAGACATTATTGAATATTTGGATTATTTTGATCAATGTTGGGTTTTCGATCCCGACGATATTCAAAAATATCCACAATGCCGTTTCAAAGCCACCACCAATTTTTACTTTGACTTTCCCGTGGCGGAATATGCCCCCACCAACAAACTCTACTTTTTGGGCGGCTACGAACTTAGACGCGAAGAACAAACCAAACGCTTTATCCAAGAAACCGAACGCCTCAATTTACCCTTGGATTTTCATATCTACTGCAAAGACGACAGGGCTGAAAAAGCCTTTGGACACAACGGCATCCGCTATCTTGACCGCAGCAGCATCCTCAGCTTTGAAGAAAACCTCAGCCAAGTGCAAAGTTGCGGTGCAGTCGTCGATTTTGCACAATTCGAACATTACGGCTTATCATTCCGTATCTTTGATGCGTTGCGTTTCGATAAAAAACTGATTACCACCAACAAACATATCTTAGAGACCGACCTATACCACCCAGACCGCGTGTTCGTATGGGACGGCGGTAGTTTAGACGCATTGCCTGAATTTTTGGCACGCCCGTATCAGCAACCTGCCCCTGAAATTAAAGCCTATTATTCATTTACACAATGGCTGAACCGCCTGCTCGGCATTGATTAACCCTATTGCCTATGGCAAATATACCTGCCTGACAAAATATTAAATTAAATACATTATGAGTAAGAAAAAAGTCATTCTCGCCATGCCGGAACTCTTCAAAATCCACGAACTCATTATTGAGAACTTGGAAAAATGCGGATTTGAAGTGCTGTCTCTGACCTATGAAGAAAAAGAGTTCAAATACAAAAATGTATTTCAACGGCTGAAAAAAATCTGGTATCGAAATATTCTTGGGCAAAAAGACTTCAAAAAACGGACCATGTTCCGCGCCGTAGAAGAACGCCTCAATACCCTGTTAAGCGAACATCCCGAACAAGCGGATTATTGCTTCATGATTTGGCTGGGGGCCTATCCGAAAGACTTCATCGCCAAGCTCAGAGCACATTCAAAATTAATGGTGTATTACAACTGGGAAGCCCTGACCTTCTTAAAAGAAGACTTCGACAACATCGAATTTTTTGACAAGTTTTACTTTTTCGATCCGTTTGACCAGGGCAAACATCCCGAATACACCGAAAAACTCTTTCCAACCACCAGCTTCTACTTTGACTGCTTCAGGCCGTCTGAAAACCCGCAAAACAAAATCTTGTTTATCGGCTCGTACGCCGCCGACCGCAACAACGACATCCGCGCATTTTGCGAAGCTGCACGTTCAATCGGTTTAGAAATAGATTTCCGCTTGGCCAGCAAGAAAATCGAAGAAGAAAAAGCGGCTTTGGGCATTCCCGAAGTCGAGTTTTTCTCCTTTGAAAACGCCCTCTCCTATCGTCAAAACTTAGAAGAAGCGGCCAAATCCTCCGTATTGGTGGATTTCCTCAACCGCAAGCACTACGGTCTCTCTTTGCGGATTTTCGAAGCGATTGGTTTGGACAAAAAACTGATTACGACCAATCCTACCATCGTACATTACGATTTTTATCACCCGAACAATATGTTCTACTGGGACGGAAGCAACCTTGAAGAACTCAAAGCCTTCCTGACCTTGCCGTATGTATCGCTTGCCCCAGGTTTGAAGCACAAATACAGCTTCAGCAACTGGATCAGCTGCGCATTTGATATTGAACCGAATATCCCTATCGGATTGCCTGAAATCGATAGAGACGTTGTGGAGAATTTAAATGTTTGATAGAGAAAAATTAGTATTAGAAACTGCTCATATCCGCAAACGAGAATTCGTTGAACAGCCGAGACATATTGTTTATGCAGCCGATCAAAACTATATCAAACACATCGGCACTGCGTTACTTTCTGTGCTGCAAAACAATACCAATCCAATACATTTTCATTTGTTAGTTAGTGGTTCAGAAGGTTATGATTTTAATATTTTCGATCAAATTGAAACATCAAATCAAAACTACGCAATAAGCGTTTACCATTTAAATACAGAATACTTTTCTACCCTGCAGACTACCCATTATTTTACTATCGCTATGTATTACCGTATGAGTATCCCTTGCTTATTAAAAGGTATTGCTCATACTGCGCTTTATTTAGATACTGATGTACTGTGCTTGGGCAACATTGATGATTTATTTGAAATCGACATTTCAAATTCTTTGATTGCTGCCGTACCTGATGCAATCTTATACAGAGCATATATAAAACAACTCAATCAATTTGGTTTTACAGATACTGAGCCTTATTTCAACTCTGGGGTCATTCTATTCAATATTGACAAATGGAATGATATGGCAATAGATAAAATTTTGTCTGAAAAAATGCAAGCCGTAGAAAAACAGAATTTTAAACTCTCCTGTCCAGACCAAGATATTTTGAATTTAGCCTGTATAGGTCATGTACACTGGCTTTCAGAAAACTTTAACTGGATACATTGGCATCAAAAATACAGTGAATTAATCGACAATCCCAACAATATCCGCTTAGTCCATTTTGTTGGTCATATCAAACCGTGGCATCAATTAGGCTTCCACCCTGCATATGATCAATATTTTAAGAATTCCCCATGGAATAACGGATATCTAGAACAACCTCTATCAACTTGGTTGCCCTTTCCAAATCCTAAAAGGAAATTTAGACAAGCAGCCAAACGGCTTTGGAAACAAGGACAAAAAAAGCAAGCATGGGCATACTACAGAGAATATTTATTACGAAGAATCAACAAACGACGGTATCAAGCACCCTCCCCAGGTAAATAAGGCCGTCTGAAACCATTTTTCCAATCGCAATTAAGGAATAAAACATGAGTACACAAGATTTAAGCGGCAAAATCGCTTTGGTAACCGGCGCATCGCGCGGTATTGGTGCGGCAATTGCCGATACTTTGGCTGCGGCCGGTGCAAAAGTTATCGGCACTGCCACTAGTGAGAGTGGCGCGGTTGCAATCGGCGAACGCTTGGCACAATGGGGTGGCGAAGGCCGTGCATTAAATTCTGCCGAACCTGAAACCATCGAAAATCTAATTGCCGACATCGAAAAAGAATTCGGCAAACTGGATATTCTGGTCAACAACGCCGGCATTACCCGCGACAACCTCCTAATGCGCATGAAAGAGGAAGAGTGGGACGACATCATGCAGGTCAACCTCAAATCTGTCTTCCGCGCCTCTAAAGCCGTATTGCGCGGCATGATGAAACAGCGTGCCGGCCGCATCATCAACATCACATCCGTTGTCGGCGTGATGGGCAATGCCGGCCAAACCAACTATGCAGCCGCAAAAGCAGGCTTAATCGGCTTCTCCAAATCTATGGCGCGTGAAGTCGGCAGCCGTGGCATTACCGTCAACTGCGTTGCCCCCGGCTTTATCGACACCGATATGACCCGCGCCCTACCGGAAGAAACCCGCAAAACCTTTGAAGCGCAAACTTCTTTGGGCAAATTCGGTGAAGCACAAGATATTGCCGATGCAGTCTTGTTCTTGGCTTCTGATCAGGCAAAATACATTACCGGTCAGACACTTCATGTCAACGGCGGCATGTTGATGCCTTAAACCATTTATTTAAAGGCCGTCTGAATATTTCAGACGGCCTTTTTTGTCAATCAAAACACTACTTTACATTCTATCTTGATATAATCTTAATAATCCGTTAGATAACGCTCGAAACAGTAAGTCCAAATAAGCATGATACGGGAAATCAAATCGCAGAAATGAAGTTCATTCTGTGCGTTTTTATTTGGGTTTGCTGTCGGTTTTCGACGTGTTTCAGACGGCCTATATAACAATAGCTACTCTTAACGAAAGGCCGCCCACTCTATGCACGAATTCTCCCTCGGACCCATTGTCATTGTCTTGTTGGTTTCCGTCATTACAGTTATCTGCTGTCGCAAGTTCAACATTCCTTCCATGCTCGGTTATCTTTTGGTCGGTTTTATTGCCGGTCCGGGTATGTTCAAACTGATTCCGCAAAGCCATGCCACCGACTATTTGGGCGAAATAGGCATTGTATTCTTGATGTTCAGCATCGGTCTCGAATTCTCCCTGCCCAAACTCAAAGCCATGCGCCGTCTCGTATTCGGCTTGGGCGGTTTGCAAGTCATCATTACCATGCTCTCGATTATGGGCATTTTGATGGCAATGGGCACGCCGTTTAACTGGGCGTTTGCCACTGCGGGCGCACTGACCATGTCGTCCACCGCCATCGTCAGCCGCATTCTGTCGGAGAAAACCGAGCTGGGTCAGCCACATGGACAAATGGCCATGGGTGTTTTGCTGATGCAAGATATTGCCGTGGTACCGCTGATGATTCTGATTCCGGCACTTGCTGGCGGCAGCGAAGGCAACTTGTGGGTAGAACTGGGCTTGGCCGGTTTGAAAATGTTGCTGACCTTGGGCATTTTGTTTGTTGTCGGCAGCCGTGTGATGTCGCGCTGGTTCAGACTGGTTGCCAAACGCAAATCGTCCGAACTCTTTATGATCAACGTTTTGCTGGTTACTTTGGGCGTGGCCTATCTGACGGAGCTTGAAGGCCTGTCTATGGCATTGGGCGCATTCGTTGCCGGTATGCTGCTTTCCGAAACCGAATACCGTATTCAGGTGGAAGACGACATCCGTCCATTCCGCGATATCCTGCTGGGCTTCTTCTTCATTACCGTCGGTATGAAGCTGGATATTCAGGCGCTGATCGGCAACTGGCAGCAAATCCTGATTTTGTTGGCAATCCTGTTGGTCTTGAAAGCACTGGTCGTCTTCATCATCGCTTTGCGCATGAAAAACCCTACGAGCGACAGCCTCAAGAGTGCGCTTTATTTGGCACAAGGCGGCGAGTTCGGTTTCGTGATGCTGGCTATTTCCAGCAAAATCAATATGGTTTCGCCCGAATTGGAACAAGCAGCCACTGCAGCCGTCTTGCTCTCCATGATTGCCGCACCATTCATTTTGGGCAGCAGCGATGCCATCGTCAGCCGCTTTGTTAAATCCGACTGGGACATGAAAGCCTTGGACTTGCACTCCATGCTGGTGGAAACCATGAGCAAATCCGAACACGTCCTAATTATCGGTTTCGGACGCGGCGGTCAATCGGTTGCCCGTGTATTGGCGCAAGAAGGCATCCCCTACTTTGCCCTTGACTTGGATATTGCCCGCGTACAAGTGGCACGCAACGCAGGCGAACCGGTTTCCTTTGGCGATGCCAAACGCCGTGAAGTCTTGGAAGCCGCCGGCTTGGGACGTGCCAAAATGGTGGTCATCACGCTGAACAATATGCATGAAACCCAACATGTTCTCGGCAACATCATGTCCATGCATCCGAGCATGCCGGTTTATGTTCGCGCCACCAATGACGATTACGTTAAAACCTTTACCGAAATGGGTGCTGAAGAAACCGTCTCCGATACCAAAGAAACCAGCCTGGTGCTGGCAAGCTATGCCATGTTGGGCCACGGCCTTTCCTACAACCATGTTTATCAAACCATAACCCACATCCGTCACAGCCGCTATGCATCTTTGCAAGACTTGTTTGTCGGCAGTGATGATGACAGCTTCTCCGACGAAGACAGCAAGGCCGTCTGCCGCCATGCCTTCCCATTGCAAGGCGAGGCACATGCCATCGGTAAAACCATCCGTGAATTGCCCTTGACCGCCCATCATCTGAAACTATTGTTTATCCGCCGCAATACCGGAAAAATCCAAGACCTTGACCCTGATTTCGTTCTGGAAACCGGCGACATTTTGGTTGTCGCAGGCAAACAGGAAGAAATTATTTCCTTTGAAAACTGGTGCTTGCAGGGAGACATCTAATTATCGGCAAATAAATCTTGCGCGCATCAGGATTTTTTGGTTTAATAACGTCTTCGCAATTTTGCGCATGGGTGATTAGCTCAGTTGGTAGAGCGTCTGCCTTACAAGCAGAATGTCGGCGGTTCGACTCCGTCATCACCCACCAAGTTTCTTTTTCATTGTCTTTGACAGTGGATGCGCGGTGGTAGCTCAGTTGGTTAGAGTACCGGCCTGTCACGCCGGGGGTCGCGGGTTCGAGCCCCGTCCGCCGCGCCATTATTTAAAAATACTGATTCTTCAGTATCTCCCTTTTTTGGGTGATTAGCTCAGTTGGTAGAGCGTCTGCCTTACAAGCAGAATGTCGGCGGTTCGACTCCGTCATCACCCACCACTTTACTTTTCATTGTCCCTGACAATGGATGCGCGGTGGTAGCTCAGTTGGTTAGAGTACCGGCCTGTCACGCCGGGGGTCGCGGGTTCGAGCCCCGTCCGCCGCGCCATCAAGTTAAAAATAAAAAATACCGGTTTTTACCGGTATTTTTTTCGTCTGTACCTTATGCCTTTTCGTAAAAAGTCCGATTATTTAGACAAGAGAAGGTGGGAATAAAACTTAAAACATACGTCTTAAATACCGAAGATAAAACCATCTTTCTCAAGCGGATTTACACCAAACGCTTATCCATTAAATCCCTAAATTATCCTTCAAAATAGACATAAATACTTGTCCTTCTTACACAAAGGCCGTCTGAAAACGTCAATACATTTTCAGACGGCCTTTTTTAGCTTATCAAGCCTGATACCTAATCATGCAGGAAGCCTTAGCATCAATCCAATGTTCGCCACCGGGCTGAACAATTTTAGACACCAGCTTATCCAAGTCGCGTAAATAATCGGTTGACTTTTGGCTGTTGATAATGACGACAACCAACAACGGCTTTTCGCCCAACCAATACCCAGCCAGTGCGCGGACATCTTTGAGTGTACCGGTTTTGAGGCGCAGGTTTTCACCGGGCTGTTTCAAGCGTGTTTTAAGCGTGCCGTCTTTACCGGCAATCGGCAGCGTACTGATAAACTCGTTTTTAAACGGGCTGAAGTAGGCTTTTTCCAACATTTGCGCCATCATTCGCGCATTGAGCCGTTCTACGCGGGACAGGCCTGAGCCGTTTTCCAACACCAGCCCTTCCGTATTGATACCGGCAACCGCCAGCTCACTTTTTACGATAGACGCGGCCTTGGCCTGCGCCTGCTTGTAATCAGATATATGTCCGGCAAATTTAAGGAAAACCGAACGGGCAATCAGATTATTGGAATGCTTGTTCATATCGGTGAGGATATCGGCAAGCGGTTTGGATTGATGACTCGCCAACACATGCGCGTCATGAGGCGCAGCACCTGTCGTCAGGCCGTCTGAAATCGTGCCGTCTTGTTGGCGCCATTGGTTGACAAAACTTTTGCCGACAAATTCTTTCATGCTATACATATTCAGATACAGCTCTTTGCCCAAGCAGCTTTCCGGCAGCTTGCCCGATACGGTCAGCGTATTGTTTTTATAGGAAGTCTTCATGTGGTTTTTTAAAACACTGCACTTCCCTTCTTTATTCTCAAGTGTCAATTTGTTTTGAATGTTCAGATTCGGAAGCGGCGGATTGGTACGGATGACCAAGCTTCCGTCTTCTTCTTTTTCAGCACGCAGTTCAACGGTTTTATACCCCAACATATTAGGATCGGGCGGCGTCATAAAGCTTTCGGCAGAATCGGAAGCAAAATCATCCGGATTCTTCACATCGCCCCACAGGCTGCGGTCGAGTATCAGATGTCCGTCAATATGGCGTATGCCCTTATCGCGCATCTGTTGCTGCATTTGCACCAGATCATGCTGGTCAAACACAGGATCGCCGCTCCCCACCCAATACACATTGCCTTTCAACGTATCGCCTTTGATTGGGCCGTTGGTTTTAAACTCAGTTTTCCAACGATAATCACCGCCCAACATACGAAACGCGGTAAACGCCGTTACCAGCTTCATGGTCGAAGCAGGATTGCGCAATTCATTGGCACGGTGTTCGGCAATCACGTTGCCGCTGTCCAATTCCTGCACATAAACAGAAATCTCATTTTCAGGAATACGCCCGAAATCCAAAGCCCATGACGGACAAACCGCCATCATCAGGCCGATTGATAAAATACATTTTAACTTCATTGTGTTACAAAATCTTATAAATTCTTACGAGGTGCTTAGGCCGTCTGAACGTTTCAGACGGCCTTTTTCTTTATTTCTGATGCGCTTTCAAACGTAAAGCAAACATGACGACCACAACACCGACAACCAAAGCGCAACCCATCGCCAAATGGATACCGTCCAGCATTGCCTGTTGCGGCATATCTGCGCTGGAAAGTTTCTCGCCGATATTGGTCGCACCAACAAAAAACGCCGCGCCGATGGCACCGGCAATCGGGTTGATGGTGGTCAGAATCGCCGCACCGTGCGGATTGAGCATTTTCGGCAACGCGTTCAGACCATGGGTTTCGCCGGTTACACAAGCAGACACGGAAAGCGCCAACAGCGTAAACATCGCCGTCAACATCACCACTTGCGTATCAATCCGCAAAAACAGCCACAATACCGCCAACGACACCACCAGCATCACTGTTGCCGGCAAAACGACAAAGCGTCCGCCCTTTTTGTCCAACAATTTGCCGAACAAAGGCGCGGCAACCGCTTGGGCAATACTGGCAGGCATCAGGATCAGGCCAGTTGCCGTACCGGTCAGCATCAACACTTGCTGCGTGTACATCGGCACCATCAGTTCCAAGCCCAAAAACAGGAATATCGCACCGGCCAAAATCACAACGCAATATCTGAACTGTTTGTATTCAAACGCACGAAGGTTCAACAACGGCGTAGCCAAACGGAACTGCCGGCGCGCAAACCACCCCACCAGTACAACGGAAGCAGCAAAGAGCAGGATAAATTCCAGCAGCGGCATATGGGCAAAATTACTGCTCGCATAAACCAACCCGCCGAAGCCCACAATCGACAGCACAGCCGACAACATATCAATTTTCGGACGGCTGATGTTGCTCAAATTGACCGTTAAATATTTGCCCGCCAGCACCATCGCCGCCAACATAAACGGCGCGGTAAAACCGAACAGCACGCGCCAATGCGTATGGTCGATGATGATGCCCGACAGCGTCGGCCCCATTGCAGGCGCGGCGGTAAACATCATGGTAATCACACCCATCGCCGTTCCGCGCCTGTTGGGAGGGAAAATCGACAACACACCGTTAAACAGAAGCGGGACAAAAAACGCGGCAGACACTGCCTGCACCATCCGACCGACCACCAATACGCCAAACGTCGGTGCAAACACGCAAATCAGCGATCCTGCTAAAAACGTTGCCTGCGTAAACAGCACCATTTTGCGCGTTTCAAACCATTGAATCACGCCTGCCGTAATCGGCGTAAATGCCCCCATGACCAGCAAAAAGCCCGTTGTCAGCCATTGAACCGTGGTCTTATCGACACCAAAATCCTTCATAATCGGCGTAAGCGCGACATTCAACAGCGTGTCGTTGAGATAGCCGAAAAATGCGCCGATGAATAAGGTGGCGACAATGGTTTTAGCAGGAAAGTCGGTATCGTCGGCGTAGTATTCGTGTGCCGTTTCACCCTCTTGCGAATCAGAAGCGTGCATAATAATTTGAAATATCAGCGAAACCGTTATTTTAGCATAAACCATTTTGACAGGCCGTCTGAAACCTTGACCGCTTCTCCAGATAACACTAAAATTTAGAATTGTTTTCATTTTTATTATTAAACAGGAGAAAAACATGTCAAAGAAAGTCAGCATCTTGGTCGGCAGCCTGCGTAAAGGCTCGTTCGCACGAAAAGTCGCACAAAACGTCATTCCCATGTTCCCCGAAGGCTACGAAGCGCAAATCGTCGAAATCGGCCATTTACCTTTATACAACTTCGACTACGACGATCCTGCCGTTACCGACTTCCCCACTCCATCCAGCTATACCGAGTTCCGTGAAACCATCAAAGCCTCTGCCGGCGTATTGTTCGTGACTTCCGAAAACAACCGTACCGTACCGGCCTGCCTGAAAAACGCCATCGACATCGGCTCCAAACCCAATGCCGATGTTGCCTGGAAAAAAACACCTGCCGGCATCATCAGTCATTCTGTCGGCAAAATGGGCGGTTATAGCGCGCAAAAAAATCTGCGCCTTGCCCTTTCGTATTTCGATATGCCATTGACCGGCCAACCGGAAGTGTTCCTCGGCAACTCGCCTACCCTGTTTGACGACAACGGCCAGCTCATCGAATCCGCGCGCGGCTTTGTTCAAGGCTATATCGACCAATTGGTTGCCTTGATTGAGAAAAACCCTAAATAATCGGGATTGAAGTATACAGGCCGTCTGAAAAACGAAATTTCAGACGGCCTCATCTTTTACAAAAAATCAGTTTTTAGACAGCTCCTAAATTTTTACTAATTGAGTGCGGTTATAATCACTGTCCACCCATCCTCACGGAGAACTTCCATGCGCGTATTATTGGTTGAAGACGATGCCATGATTGCCCAAGCCGTCAGTGCCAACCTGAAAGACACCGGCTACGCTGTCGATTGGGTCAGCCGCGGTTCGGAAGTTGCCGCAGCAGTGGCGGCGCAGGCATACGATTTGCTGCTTTTGGATTTGGGTTTGCCCGGCAAAGACGGTTTGGACGTATTGGCGCAAATCCGCAACGGCGGCTGTACCGTTCCCGTCTTAATCGTGACCGCGCGCGATGATTTGCACAGCCGCCTCAACGGCCTAGACGGCGGCGCAGACGACTACATCGTCAAACCCTTCGACATGGCGGAGCTGCAAGCCCGTATGCGCGCCGTATTGCGCCGACACGGCGGACAGGCGCAAACGCTGCTGAGCAACGGCATTATCACACTCAACCCCTCCACCCATCAGGCGGAAGTGGTCGGGCAGGAACAGGCCATCATGCTCAGCAACAAAGAATTTGCCGTCCTCCAAGCCCTACTGCTGCGTCCGGGCATGATTCTGTCGCGCAGTGATTTAGAAGACAAAATCTACGGCTGGGGCGAAGAAGTCGAAAGCAACGCCGTTGACTTCCTAATTCACGCCTTACGCAAAAAACTCGGCAAAGAAGCGATTCAAAACGTCCGCGGGGTCGGCTGGCTGGTTGCACAAAACAACCAGGCCGTCTGAAAAACCACAACAATATCAACACACAAACCATGCAACGCCTTATCCACACCATCAAACAATCCCTGCAAGTCCGGATCAGCCTCGCCCTGATCTGCATGCTCCTACCCCTCTCCATTCTTGCAGGCATATTTTCATATTACGATACTTATCACGAGACCCAAGAGGTTCAAGACGATCTGTTGCGCCAAGTCGCGAACTATCTCGACCCGAGCGATGCCGATGACGAGAAACACTCTCTCGACAACGACAACAAGATTTCCGTTCAATTTCCCAATACGCCCAACCCCATTGTCAGCCTGCCTGAAAAGATTTCAGACGGCCTGCACACCATTCAGGCCGATGACGATGACGATTACTACCGCGTTTATACCCGCGACACCAAGCAAGGCCGCATCGCCGTCATGCAGGAAAGCGACTACCGCGAAGAGCTGGCCGAAATGGCCGCCGTACAGAGCATCCTCCCCATGCTCCTCGCCCTACCCCTGATTATCCTGCTCACCGTCTGGATTACCCACCGCGCCATGCGTTCCGTCAAAACCCTGTCCAACGATTTGGAACAGCGCAAAATCAACGACCTCTCGCCTATGGACACGCAAGACATTCCCAGCGAAATCCAAGGCTTTGTCGTCGCCATCAACAACCTGTTGCAACGTACCGACGAAAACGTCCGCCAACAGCAACGCTTTATCGCCGATGCCGCACACGAATTGCGCAGCCCCATGACCGCCCTTTCCCTTCAGGCAGAGCGGCTCAACAATATGCAGCTGTCCGCCGAAGCGCGCGAGCAGTCCGCCCTGTTGCA
Source organism: Neisseria sp. P0021.S007 (assembly GCF_051956855.1). Taxonomy (NCBI): domain Bacteria; kingdom Pseudomonadati; phylum Pseudomonadota; class Betaproteobacteria; order Neisseriales; family Neisseriaceae; genus Neisseria; species Neisseria sp. P0021.S007. The sequence goes on along the minus strand of NZ_JBQCXA010000005.1, from coordinate 129,558 downwards.
ACAAAGCATACAGCGCAACCGCCACCTGCTCGAGCAACTCCTTTCCCTCGCACGCGCCCAAGCGCCCGAAACCCAACGCCCTAAAACCTTGATCAGCCTGCAAAACCAGTTCCGCCGTGTCTTGCAGGAACTCATGCCGCTGGCGCTGGCCAAAGGTCAAGACATCGGCGTCGCCGTTGAAAACGACTGCCAAATCCACGCCGATGACACCGAAATCTACACCCTCATCAAAACCTTTACCGACAACGCCATCCGCTATACTCCCAAAGGCGGCCGCATCGATTTGGGCTTTGACGAAACCGCCGAATACCTCAACATCTGGGTGGAAGACAACGGCCCCGGCATTCCCCCAAGCGAACGCCAACGCGTTATCGACCCTTTCTACCGTATTCTCGGCACCGAACAACAAGGCACCGGACTTGGCCTGTCCATCGCAGACACCATTGTCAAACGCCATCAAGGCCGTCTGAAACTGGCCGACAGCCGACGCTTTGACAGCGGCTTGTTGATTATTGCCGAGTTGGATAAAAAGATGCTTTAAATAATTGACCCGCCCAAATTGGTTTATCTAGCTTTAATCCGATAAATGAAAACGTTTTAAAACCAAAGGCCGTCTGAAAATGACTTTCAGACGGCCTTTTTATATTTTGAAGCAAACCTACTTCATTCCTCACAAATACGGTTGCAAGGTTTGGCGGAGGATTTCCATATCGGTAATTTCGGTAATATTGGCTTTGCCCAAGTATTCCAAACCGACAAAACGCATGATGCCGCTGCTGACTTTTTTGTCGTGGCTCATGTGTTCAATCCATTTTTCAAAGGAGAAAACGGGCGGCGCAGACGGGAGGGAAGCGGCTTCCATTAAAGCGGCAATGCGGTCGGTGTCGGCCTGTCGGGTTTTGCCCAAGATTTGCGACAAACGGGAAGCGAGGACGCAACCGGCGGCAACGGCTTCTCCGTGCAGCCATACGCCGTAGCCCATTTCGGCTTCGATGGCATGGCCGAAAGTGTGGCCGAGATTAAGCCATGCGCGGATGCCCTGCTCGGTTTCGTCTTGGGCAACAATATCGGCCTTCATTTTGCAGCAATGGTAAACGGCTTCCGCCATTTTTTCTTGATGTTGCGCCATCAGGTCGGCCATATTTTCTTCCAACCAGGCAAAAAATTCGGCATCGCCCAATGCGCCGTATTTGATGACTTCGGCCATGCCTGCGGAAAGTTCGCGTTGCGGCAGCGTTTGCAAGGCGGTCAAATCGGCCAAAACGGCTTGCGGCTGGTAAAACGCGCCAATCATGTTTTTACCGAGCGGATGGTTGATGGCGGTTTTACCGCCGACCGAGGAATCGACCTGGCTGAGCAATGTGGTCGGTACTTGGATAAAAGGTGCGCCACGCTGATAAGTCGCCGCGGCAAAACCGACCATATCGCCTATCACGCCGCCGCCCAAAGCGATTAAAGTGGTTTTGCGTTCGGCACGGTTTTGCATCAGGCCATCGTAAATCAGGTTGAGCGTCTGCCAGTTTTTATATTCTTCGCCGTCGGGAAGGATAATGCTGAAATGCGGCACGCCCAGTCTGTCTAAGGCCGTCTGAAGCTGTTTGAGATAAAGCGGCGCAACGGTTTCGTTGGTAATAATGGCTGCTTTTTTACCTAGATAGGGCTGAAGCAGCATATCGGCCTGCTCAATCAGCTTATGCCCGATAAAGATGGGGTATTGATGGGACGGGGTTTGGACAGTCAGTGTGCGCATAGTATTCCTTTGCAAAGCGTATTTATTCGCCTAAAGCCTGTATCAGGCGTTTGAGCGTTTTGTGACAGCTGTCGGATTCGATGACGAGATGGGCGGTTTGACGGTACAGCATATCGCGTTGGTCATACAGCTCTTGCAGTTTGCCCAAAGGATTGGCAACTTGCAACAGCGGCCGGTTGCTGTCGTAACGGGTACGCTCCAGCAAGGTTTCGGGGCTGGCATGCAAATAAACAACCGTGCCGTTTTGGCACAAAATCTGTCTGTTTTCACTGCGTAATACGGAGCCGCCACCGGTCGATAAAACGATGTTGCGCCGGGAAGCGAGCTTCTTCAGCATATTGGTTTCACGGTTGCGGAAGCCTTCCTCCCCTTCCATCTCAAAAATGGTCGGAATGGATACGCCCGAAGAAGCGCAGATTTCGTAGTCGCTGTCGTAAAACGGGCATTCAAACATTTGGGCAAGCTGCTTGCCCAAAGTGGTTTTGCCCGCGCCCATCAGCCCGATTAAGATTAAATTGCCGTTGATTTTTTCCATGTGGGTCATTTTATACGATATGGTGGTTTCGTGGAAAAGTTCGTCGTTTTTCAGACGGCCTTTTCATCTCAGGCCGTCTGAAAACGAAAACAGGCATACCTTTGCAGATATGCCTGTTTGTCATTCTAAAATCAATAACGCAGATTGTTACCCACATTATCCATAATGCGCGGCGTGATGAAGATCAACAGCTCACGGCGGTTTTCACGTTTGCCGCGTGATTTGAACAGATTGCCGACAACAGGAATATCGCCCAAAACAGGGACTTTGTTCACTGCATTGGTGCTTTCTTCCTCATAAATACCGCCGACAATCAGCGTACCGCCATCTTCAACCATGGCTTGGGTATTCAAGTGTTTGGTGTTGATACACTTGGTTGTCAGAGAATCCACGGTACAGTCGATCGGGGTATCTCGATTAATCTTCACAGTCATGATGATTTGACCGTCAGGCGTAATATTCGGCGTTACGGTCAAGCCCAAAACGGCTTTCTTGAAGGTAATCGAAGTCGCACCACTGGAAGAAGCCTCTTGATAAGGAATTTCCGTACCGGATTCAATTTTGGCTTCTTTGCGGTCTTGTGTCAGCACGCGCGGATTGGAAATGGTTTTGCTCTTACCTTGTTCTTCAGACGCGCTGATTTCCAAACCCAATGCACCGGATGAGAACGCACGCACCAGCGCAATGCTGTTGACTGCGGCTGCGGTCGGCAGACTGACGTTCGGATCCAAAGTCCATGTGCGGTAGCCTACGTCGCCACGGTTAAATGAGGCATTGGTATTGTAGTTGGTTTGTGCATTGCTCCAGTTGCTACCCCATGCGTTACGGCCACTTGCACCACCGGAACCGAATTTAACGCCCAAGTTGCGGAAGAAGGTATCTTCTGCTTCCACAATGCGCGCTTCCACCATCACTTGACGGGTTGGAACGTCCAATTCATCAATCAGTTTGCGGAATTTCTCAATCACGCCGCGGTTGTCGGTCACGATCAGCGTATTGGTGGCCGGATCGATTAAGGCGCTGCCTCGGTTGCTCAACAGAGTGTTGCGGGTATTGGAATTATTGCTGTCGTATTCTTCCAAACGCAGAATTTTGCGGAATTCTTCCACGTTTTTGTATTTCAACTGGAAGGTTTGAGAATACAGCGGGCCCAATTCGGCAATCTCTTTTTCCGCCTGCAAGAAGGCTTTGTCTTTTGCCAACAATTCATCGCGAGGTGCGATATTGATGATGTTGCCTTGACGGCGCATATCCAAATTGCGCGCCTGCATGACCAAGTCTAAAGCCTGATCCCAAGGCACATCTTTCAAGGACAGGGTCATGGTGCCTTTGACGGTATCGCTGGCAACAATATTCACGCCGGACTCTTTCGCCAAAATCTGCAAAATGGTACGGACTTCTACATCTTGGAAGTCCAAGGAAATTTTACGGCCTTTAAACGATTTGTTTGCATTTTGGTTCAAGCCGCCGGATTCGGTATTGGCGGCTTTAGGCGATACTTCAAATACAAAACGGCCGGAAGAGGCTTTGGTATTAATGTCCCAATTCGCATTACTGTTGCGGATAATGAGCTGGGTAGAATTGCCGATACGTTTGAGCGTAACGTTTTGTACAGGCGTATTGAAGTCAGCCACATCCAAACTGCGTTGCGCTTGTGTCGGCAGCGTATGGTTTTTCAAGGTAACAACCACGCGGTCGCGCTGCTGTTTAATGTCCGGCTGTCCGCTGAAACCTGGGGCGGACAATTCAATAATGCCGGAATTGCGTGCGCCTTTGCGGAAATCAATATTGGCTGCTGAAACGGCTTGATAAGTCTGAGCAGCGCGCGCGGTAGACGGCGTAGCCGCACGTTCATTTGCAACGGCTGCATTGGTTTGGTCAGTAGATTCGTTTACAAACACCCAAACTTCGTTGCCGCGAATCTCAGTATTGTATTGGCTGATTTTGTTCAAACCCAAAACCACGCGTGCGCGGTCATTGTTTTGTGCCGCAGTAATTTGATTCAGCAATGGGTCGGCATATTCCAAAACAGGCTGAGGCAAACGGATATTGGTGTTGGCAAAATCCAATGCGATACGCGCCGGAGTAGATGTTACAAAACCATGAGGTGTAGTGACGTCTTTGTCGAAACGGATTTTGATAATTTTTTGGTTGTCAGGCAAAGTGGAAACGTTGATATCGGTAATATTGCCTGCAAAGGCCGTCTGAACAGCGAGGGCAACGCTGAAGCCGGCAAATAATTTTGTCATGTGCTTGGTTTTCATAATCGAGTGAGACCCCTAAATTAATTTGAATTCGAACTATCTGAGCTATTGGAAGAATCCGCCTCTTTACTGTTCAATGGCAATTCGGCCTTCCGGTACACCCAGTTGCCGTAGCTGTCTTCAACTTGCTCGGTCAAGATAATTTTATCTTCGGTAATACTTTGGATTCTGCCGTAATTCTGACCGATGTAGTTTCCGGGATAAACGGTATAAACATGGTCGTTGACCTTGATAAATCCGGAAACTTTGCCGCCGCTTTGCAGCGTTCCGACAAAGGCCATATTTTCCAAACTGAAGGCTTCCAATGTTTCTTTCGGACGGTTCACATCCGGCGCATTGCCGCCTTTAGGGGCAGTGTCCAAACGGCGTGAATCAAACGCATTCATGCCTTTAAAGTTCGGCGGGTTATACGGCTTAGGCAATGTAACCGTCGGCTCTTCAAACGGAATAATCTTGGATTTTGCTTCCTGACGGGTTTGCGTCATCCATTGAGTCAAATCTTCATAGCTTTGCGTACAGGCTGCCAAGGGAAGAAGACTTAAGAGTAAGATGATTTTTTTCATGATTTCCCTATTCTTTTATTTTTGCTCATTCTCGGCAGGTTTGCCTTCTTCTTGTGCCTGTTGCGCAGCCAATTCGGCAGCAATCTCTTCGGCCGGACGTGCTTTATAAGTCGTCGCAATCGCGCTCAATGTCAACTCGCCTTTATTGCCTTTGCCTTCTTTGTCCTCGCCTGCATTCACGAGTTTTAAAGAATCTAAAGTAATAATGCGCGACAAATCGCCTACATCACGGGTAAATTGACTGATCTGTGAGTATTTGCCTGTGATGGAAATCTGATACGGCAGTTTTTGAATCGGACCATCGTTTTCAGGTTGGAGCGGTGCAACGCTATCCAAACGCAACCCGTTGGTTGAACCTGCCTGATGAAGCTCTTGAATCAGGTTCGGAATTTCCGCGTCGGTCGGCAGTTGTTTCAACAAAACATCAAATGCAGAGCGGATCGAAGCCAATTCAGCCTTCAGATTATTCAAGCTTGCCGCCTGAATGCTTTTACGCGTAAAGGTTTCCTTCAGCTCTTCCTCTTTAGCTTCCTGCGTATTCAGGGTCTCAATCTGATCTTTAAATACGCCGACATAGCCCAAAGCCAACACACCGACAATCAATAAACCCGCCAGCAAAAGTTTTGAAGGCATATTGAGCAGGTACAGGTTTTGTACGTCCAATTGTTTCAGGTTTTTAGATGCCATTATTGAGCCTCCGGAGCAGGTTCTGCCACAGGTTCGGCCATTTCACCGCTGCTTTGGGCAGTCGGTGCAGGAGCCGGCGTATTCACTTGGTTGATTGAAGATTTCAAAGTAAATTCTTGGTAGTTATCTACTTTTTTAATGCTCAACAATTCAGGCTGCAAGAAAATACCTGTACTTGGCAGGGAGCGCATCATAACGGCGATTTTATTGTCGCTGACGGCATGGCCGCTGATTTTATAGCTGGTCGAGCTTTCCGCTTCCAACGCAGTCAAATAAGTATTATCGGGTGTAAGCGCATTCAAAGAATCAAGGATATAGGCCGCTTGATAGCGTTTTTCCTGTAACTCTTCCACTTTCAGTTTCTTGGCCAAGAAGGCTTCTTTTTCTTGCTGAAGTTTATCGATTTCGCCCAATTCTCTATCAAGTCTGTCGATTTCGGTTTGCAGGAAGTTGTTGCGCCCTTCTTGATTACTGATGGCGCTGTCAATACCGAGATAGGTAGCGGCCGCCAAGCCCAAACCCACTGCAAAAGCGCCAAGCATCAATACTTTGAATTGCTGCTGCTTGCGCTGTTTAATCTCTTCCCGATACGGAAGAAGGTTGATTCTGGTTAATTCGATCATGTTCTCAAAGCCCCCTTAATGCCAATCCGAACGCCAAAGTCAGTGACGGCGCATCAATTTGAAACTGCGGCAATTCTACTTTTGCACTGCGTTCCACATATGAAATCGGATGCAGATATTCTGTTGCCGTATTGGTTTGCGAGAAAATGCTTTCCGCCAAACCTGCCTGCTGCGCGGTAAAGCCGGTCAGCAGGATGTGTTTGATATTGGAGAAAGAATCAGTGGCCTGCGTGGTATAGTAAAATTGCAAAACACGCTGAACCTCCTGCGCAACCTGCACATTAAAACGGTCGGCAATCTGAGACTGGTAGTCGGAAGGCTTGTTTTGGGAAGCCATCATTTGTGCGGCTTTTTCTTCAGTTACCTGATAAGTACGCTGAATCAGCTGATTGAGCTGCTCTGTACTGACCGGCGTTTCTTGTTTGTAGAGGATACGGCCGTTTTGCAGGATCAGGGCATACATTTGCGTCGCATGAATGCCAAACACGGCAACTTTTTCATCTGCCATTTCGGGAGCATGCGTATTCATCCAATGAACAAAGGCATTGCGTTGCGCCAGCAAGTCTAAATCCAAAGCGGACAAAGGCAAGCCCGCATTCTCAAACATTTCAATGCGTGGCTCGACATCGTCTTTTTTGGCGGCAACAGCTAAAACATGCTGGCCTGAACCGACTTCTTCGGCTTGAAAGTCGTAGTTCATTTCTTCAATAGGCGCAAATTGGCCGACTTCCGCTTCGACAAACTCTTCCAAGTCCAAATCGGTATCACGCGGGTTGTAAATAATTTGCTCGACTGTCGCCAAATTTTGTGGCACGGCCGCAACAATATTTTTGCAAGAACTGCGTAATTGTGTGTAAGTATGTTGGATGTAAGTAGCAAGCTGATCGTAGTCTTGAATTTTGTTGCCTTTGACAATATTTTTAGGCAATTTGGTAATAACGTATTTTTCCAGCTGAATTTGGTTTAAACTACGGCCTGTCAGTTGTACCATCTTAATGGCATGTTGGCTGATATCGACACCGATGGCAGAGCGGTTGTTCAATCCACTAGAAGCCTTGCCTGTTTTGGTATCTTTCGTGCTTTTAAATAAGCGCATGATTTGACTTCCCTGTATCATTTAGGAGTGAGTAACTGTTTCGTTATCCGTAAAGGACTTCTTATTCTTTGCACAGTATTAACTGTGGCTGATAGAAATCGTTTCCCATTTTACTTTATTTATCGCCATTAATGGCAAATTATTACTTAGTCATGATTAAAAAGATTATAACGACCTGCCTGGGTCTCTTATTGGGACTGGCTCTTTTCGGCGTGGGGCTGATTGCAATTGCAATTTTGGTCACCTATCCGAAACTGCCGTCTTTGGACACTTTACAACACTACAAACCCAAAATGCCGCTGACGATTTATTCTTCAGACGGCCAAGTGATTGGCGTTTACGGCGAGCAACGGCGTGAATTCACCAAAATCGGTGACTTTCCCAAAGTTTTGAAAAATGCCGTGATTGCCGCCGAAGACAAACGCTTCTACGACCACTGGGGCGTGGACGTTTGGGGTGTGGCGCGCGCCGCGATCGGCAACGTCATGGCCGGCGGCGTCCAATCCGGTGCCAGTACGATTACGCAACAGGTTGCTAAAAACTTCTACCTGAGCAGCGAGCGTTCGTTCACCCGTAAATTCAACGAAGCCCTGTTGGCCTACAAAATCGAGCAGTCTTTGAGCAAAGACAAGATTTTGGAGCTGTACTTCAACCAAATCTATTTGGGTCAACGCGCTTATGGTTTTGCATCTGCAGCCCAAATTTATTTCAACAAAAATGTTAACGAGTTAACATTGGCCGAAGCCGCCATGTTGGCCGGCTTGCCCAAAGCCCCTTCCGCCTACAATCCGATTGTAAATCCTGAACGCGCCAAACTGCGTCAGGCTTATATTCTGAACAATATGCTGGAAGAAGGCATGATTACCCTGCAGCAACGCGATCAGGCTTTGAAAGAAGAGTTGCATTACGAGCGTTTTGTACAAAACATCGATCAAAGCGCCCTGTACGTTGCCGAAATGGTGCGTCAAGAGCTGTTTGAGAAATACGGCGAAGATGCCTACACTCAAGGCTTCAAGGTATATACCACCGTCGACACCGCACACCAGCGCGTGGCCACCGAGGCCCTGCGTAAAGTCCTGCGCAATTTCGACCGCGGCAGCAGCTACCGCGGTGCAGAAAACTACATCGACCTGAGCAAAAGCGACAACGTAGAAGAAACCGTCAGCCAATACCTTTCTACACTTTACACCGTCGATAAAATGATTCCGGCGGTTGTATTGGAAGCCTCCCGCAAAGGTGTACAGATTCAATTGCCGAGCGGCCGTAAAGTCACGCTGAACAGCCACGCTTTAGGCTTTGCCGCCCGTGCCGTCAACAACGAAAAAATGGGTGATGACCGCATCCGTCGCGGCTCCGTCATTCGCGTTAAAGGCAGCGGCGATACCTTTACCGTCGTTCAAGAGCCTTTGTTGCAAGGCGCATTGGTGTCTTTAGATGCGAAAACCGGTGCAGTCCGTGCATTGGTCGGCGGCTATGACTACCACAGCAAAACCTTCAACCGCGCAACTCAAGCCATGCGCCAACCCGGCTCGACGTTCAAACCGTTCGTTTATTCCGCCGCTTTGGCAAAAGGCATGACTGCTTCCACCATGATTAACGATGCGCCGATTTCCCTGCCGGGCAAAGGTGCTAACGGTAAAGCGTGGAACCCGAAAAATTCAGACGGCCGCTATTCCGGTTACATCACGCTGCGCCAGGCTTTGACCGCGTCAAAAAACATGGTGTCCATCCGCATCCTGATGTCTATCGGTATCGGTTACGCGCAACAATACATCCAACGCTTCGGCTTCAAGCCATCTGAAATTCCTGCCAGCCTGTCTATGGCTTTGGGTACAGGCGAAACCACGCCGTTGCGTATTGCAGAAGGTTACAGCGTCTTTGCCAACGGCGGTTACAAAGTGTCCGCCCACGTCATCGACAAAATCTACGATAGCCAAGGCCGTCTGAGAGCGCAAATGCAACCTTTGGTAGCCGGTGAAAACGCACCTCAGGCCATTGACCCGCGCAACGCCTACATCATGTACAAAATCATGCAAGACGTTGTCCGTGTTGGTACCGCACGCGGTGCAGCCGCACTTGGCCGCGCCGACATCGCCGGTAAAACCGGTACTACCAACGACAACAAAGACGCATGGTTTGTCGGCTTCAACCCTAGCGTTGTAACTGCCGTCTATATCGGCTTTGACAAACCGCGCAGCATGGGTCGTGCAGGTTACGGTGGTACAATCGCCGTACCGGTATGGGTAGAATACATGCGCTTTGCCCTGAAAGGCACCAGTGTCAAACCGATGAAAGCACCTGAAGGCGTGGTTGCAAACGGCGGCGAAGTGTACATGCGCGAACGCATGACCACCAGCTCCGACCTGGCCTTGGACAACAGTGGCGTTGCACCACGTCCCGCTCAACCTGCCCGTCGCGCGGTTCCGAATGAAAACCGCCGCCGCACCGAGAGCGGCAATGCGCCAGCCCGTGAAGAATCAGACGAAACCCCAGTTCTGCCAAGCAATACCGGCAACAATAACAAACAACAACTGGACTCTCTGTTCTAATGTTCTAAAGCAAGGCCGTCTGAAACGTTCAGACGGCCTTTTTTGAGAAAATTCAAAGCAAAACCATGATTGATTTACACTGCCATTCGACCGTTTCAGACGGCATGCTCTCCCCAACCGAAGTCGTCCGACTCGCCCGTCAAAACGGTTGCACCCTGCTCGCTCTGACCGACCACGACCACACCGGCGGACTGGCCGAAGCTCGCGCCGAAGCCGATACCCTCGGCCTCCCCTTCGTCAACGGCGTGGAAATATCCGTCACTTGGCGCGGCCGCACCATCCACGTTGTCGGTTTGGACTTTGACGAACACAACGAAACCCTGCAAAACCTGCTTGCCGAAGTCCGTAAAGGCCGTCTGAAACGATTGGAAGCCATCGCGGCAAAACTGGAGAAAAAAGGCATAACAGGCGCGTATGAAGGCGCGCTGGCATTGGCCGCCAACAAAGAAATGGCCAGCCGCACCCACATTGCCGAATTCCTCATCCGCGAAGGCCATGTTAAAAACAAACAGCAGGCATTTACCAAATATCTGGGCGACGGTAAATCCTGTTCCGTCAGACATGAATGGGCCACACTGGAAGACTGCGTAGCCGCGATTACAGGCGCGGGCGGCATGGCCATTATCGCCCACCCAATGCGCTATGAATTATCCGCCACCGCCAAACGAAACCTGTTCCAAGAATTTAAAAATCTCGGCGGCGCAGGGATTGAAGTGCACAGCGGCAACTGCTGTAAAAACGACCGCCTCAACTATGCCCTGCTTGCCGACCGCTTCGACTTTCTCGCCAGTGCAGGCAGCGACTTCCACCGCCCCAACGACTTCAGCGGCGGCATACTCGGCGCCTGCCCCGACTTACCCGAACAATGCCACCCGGTCTGGGAACACTTTAAGGCCGTCTGAATTTTTGACAGCAATTTTTCAGACGGCCCGCCAAGTATGAGACAGTTATAAACATATCACACTCTACATATTGAAACTGCCTGCCCGATACACCATAATAACCCCATAAATACCCCAAAAATAAAGGTTAACGCCATGTGCCAACTGCTCGGCATGAATTGCAACACTCCCACAGACATCATGTTCTCTTTTGAAGGCTTCCGCCGCCGTGGCGGCATTACCGACCACCACGCTGACGGCTTCGGTATCGGCTTTTTTGAAGGCAAAGGCGTACGCTTGTTTCACGACGACAAGCCCAGCGCCAACTCTCCCGTTGCCGACTTGGTGCGCGCCTATCAGATCAAGTCTGAAAACGTTATCGCCCATATCCGCAAGGCCTCGCAAGGCCAGACCTCGTTGGCGAACACTCATCCCTTCATGCGCGAGATGTGGGGCGAATATTGGCTGTTTGCACACAACGGCCATTTGATTGATTTTTTCCCCGAGCAGGGAGAGTACTACCACGCGGTCGGCACGACCGATTCCGAACGCGCGTTCTGCTTTATCCTCAACCGCCTGCGCAGCCGCTTTGCCACCAAACCCGAACCTGAAGTTTTGTTTGACGCCATTGCCGGCCTGACTCATGAAATCCGCCGCTTCGGTTTGTTCAACTTCGTCATGTCCAACGGCGACTGCCTGTTTGCCCACGCCAGTACCTTACTGCACTACATCGTGCGCAAAGCCCCGTTTGGCAAAGCGCGTTTGCTGGACGATGATGTGATGGTCGATTTTTCAGAAGTGACCACACCGAACGATAAAGTTTCCGTCATCGCCACCCTGCCCCTGACGCGAGATGAAACCTGGTCGCAATTGGCAGTCAATGAATTGGTGATGTTTCAAGACGGCGACATTGTCCTCAGCGACCGCCCCGACAATCCGGTTTACATGAGCGCGGAAGAAGGTTTGGAAATCGCCCGTGCCGTCGGCGTATCGGTTTGACGTTTGATTGGCTGAAAAACTCAAGGCCGTCTGAAAGGCTCAACTTCGCCAAAGTTGCCCTTTCAGACGGCCTTTTTATACATAAATTCTACGCAAAAGCCTTTACTATACGAAAATAACGCAATCCGCTACAATAATAGTTCACAAACAATAAATTCAATTGCTTAGCGACCTTGCCGAGCGTATGACAAGGAAACCCGATGAAGTGCCCGTTTTGCCAACACCCCAACACACAAGTAACCGACTCGCGATGGCTGGAAGACACCAACAGCATCCGTCGCCGTCGCAAATGCTTGGAATGCGGACAACGCTTCAGCACTTTTGAAACCGTTGAAATGCGGATGCCGCAAGTCATCAAATCCAACGGCACACGGGTTCCCTTCAATGCGCACAAACTGCAGACCAGCCTTGAGCGCGCGCTGCACAAACGTCCTGTCACACAAGAACAAATCGATGAAACCGTTGCCCTGATCGAGCAGCGCCTCTACCGTTTGGGCAAAAAAGAAGTCGCTTCGCACATCGTTGGCGAAATGGCGATGGAGGAACTGGCAAAAATCGACCAAGTTGCTTATGTCCGCTTCGCGTCCGTCTATAAAAGCTTTAAAGACGTTTCCGAATTCACCCAAGTCATCGCCGAATGCAAAGCCAAATAAGGCCGTCTGAAACCATGTTTTCCGCACTTGATACCCAAATGATGCAAACCGCCCTCGAGCTGGCCAAGCTTGGGCGGTTTTCTACTTCCCCCAATCCCCGCGTCGGTTGCGTAATTGCACACGGCGCACAAATCGTCGGACAAGGTTTCCACGTCAAAGCAGGCGAGCCGCACGCTGAAGTTCATGCGTTGAGGCAGGCCGGAGCGGCGGCCAAAGGCGCAACGGCCTATGTCACGCTGGAACCTTGCAGCCATTACGGCCGCACACCGCCATGCGCCGAAGCGCTGGTTCATTCCGGTGTAACGCGCGTGGTTGCCGCCATGACCGACCCTAACCCGTTGGTCTCAGGCAAAGGCTTATCCATGCTGGAAGCCGCCGGAATCCGTACCGAAAGCGGTTTGCTGGAAGCTCAGGCGCGCGAACTCAACCGCGGTTTCCTGTCGCGTATCGAACGCGGCAGACCGTTTGTCCGTCTCAAGTGCGCCGCCAGTTTGGACGGCAAAACCGCCCTTTCAGACGGCCGCAGCTTTTGGATTACCGGCGAAGCAGCACGCGAAGACGTACAAATTCTCCGTGCCGAAAGTTGCGCCGTTTTGACCGGTATCGGTACCGTACTTGCCGACAACCCGAAACTCAACGTTCGCAGCTTCCCCACCCTGCGCCAACCTGCGCGTATCGTCTTGGACAGCCGACTGCAAATCCCTTTGGACTGCCACCTCGTGACCGATACCGACAGCCCGACCGTTATCGTTACCCTTTCCTCAGACGAACAACGTTTGCAGGCGCTGGGTAAATTTGAACATATCCGCATCATCAGGCCGTCTGAGCACATCAACGGCCGCATCAATCTTCTTTCACTCATGCCGCAACTGGCAGAACTTGGCTTTGGCGAAGTTCTGGTAGAAGCCGGCTCAACACTTGCTTCAGCCTTCCTGAAGGATGACTTGGTGGATGAAATCGTCCTCTACCAAGCACCGAAACTGTTAGGCGCAGGCAAACCTCTTTTCTCCCTCCCTGAAAATCCGGCCGCCCTACTTTCAGACGGCCCTTGGCAAAGTCAATCGGTAGAAATCATCGGGCAGGACATTAAATGGGTTCTCCGAAAAAAAATCCGTCTAATTGCCTCAACTTAATAATTAAACCATTGTAAATAGAATATATCTATCATTTATATAGCAATAAATGTAATTTTTTCGTCAATATATTATAATGACTTTAGCGTATTCCAATTTAAAACTTTGACTTAAGTTAACTATCCTCAAGCCGATTGTCGACAAATTTTCCTTTTTTTCATCACGAAATAATGGATTATTAAGATAAGTTAAGCCACGAAAATTTATTAAAAGTTTTTATTCTAGAAGGGTTTTAAACGGCATAAACGGTAGTTTCATTTCATGAATCATACATTTGACAAAACAATATCTAAAATCAAAACATGTGGTTGAATGTAATTTCTAAAAATTAAGCATTCAAAAATACCGTTTCCATACCATAGAGGCCGCCTGAACGACCGTTAAACTTTTTTGATTGAGACGAATCAGATAAGTGCTTATGATTTTGTCTAATGTAATTATAAGTATGGTTTTAAGGCTTCACACGATACGGCAGCCGGCTATGGCTATGCGGTTGCAGCAAACAACTCAGGCATCGGGCAAACACTCCCGATTTACTCATTCATTACACGAAAGACATCATGAAAAACATTACGATACAAAAATTTGCCGATAAGACCGCAAAAATCGGCATCGTTGGCTTAGGCTACGTCGGTTTACCACTGATGTTGCGCTATGTGGATATCGGTTACCAAGTTTTGGGTTTCGACATTGACACCAACAAAGTCGACAAGCTCAACAAAGGCGAAAGCTACATCGAGCATATCCCTTCCGACAAAATTGCCGCTGCTTCCAACAGCCTGTTTGAAGCAACGACAGACTTCTCCCGCATCGGCGAAGTAGAAGCCGTCATTTTGTGCGTACCGACTCCGCTGAACAAATACCGCGAGCCGGACATGAGCTTTGTGATCGACACTACCGATGCGGTAAAACCTTACCTGCGCGCCGGCCAAGTGCTGTCTTTGGAATCCACTACCTACCCCGGTACTACCGAAGAAGAATTGCTGCCGCGCATGGAAGAAGGCGGCTTGAAAGTCGGTCAAGACGTGTTCTTGGTTTACTCTCCTGAGCGTGAAGACCCGGGTAACCCTAACTTTGAAACCCGTACCATTCCAAAAGTCATCGGCGGCCATACCCCTGCTTGTTTGGAAGTCGGCCTGGCGCTGTACCAACCTGCCATCGATAAAGTTGTTCCAGTAAGCTCCACCAAAGCGGCAGAGCTGACCAAACTTTTGGAAAACATCCACCGCGCCGTAAACATCGGCTTGGTGAACGAGATGAAAATCGTTGCCGACAAAATGGGCATCGACATTCACGAAGTCATCAATGCCGCTGCAACCAAACCGTTCGGCTTCGTTGCTTATTACCCAGGCCCTGGCTTGGGCGGCCATTGTATCCCTATCGACCCGTTCTACCTGACTTGGAAAGCACGCGAATACGGCGTAAACACCCGTTTCATCGAATTGGCAGGTGAAGTGAACTCCCACATGCCCGACTACGTTATCGAAAAAGTCGGCCTGGCTTTGAATGATCACAACCGTTCTATCAAAGACAGCAAAATCTTGGTATTGGGTATCGCCTACAAGAAAAACGTGGACGATATGCGTGAAAGCCCGTCTGTGGAAGTGATGGACCGCCTGCACAAACTGGGCGCAGTGGTTTCCTACTCCGACCCGCACGTTCCAGAGTTCCCACACATCCCAGGCCACCACTACTTCGACTTGAAGAGTGAAGCGCTGACCCCTGAAACTGTCGCCCAATACGACTGCGTGGTTCTGACCACCGATCACGACAAATTCGACTATGACATGATCACCGAACATGCCAAACTGATTGTCGATACGCGCGGCAAATTCCCAGTGAAAAATCCTAAAGTCATCAAAGCATAATCTTGCTTCAGACGCATCCGGCTGCCTCCGGTTTCCCCGACCGGGACGGCGGCCGGTTTCCCAAGGCCATTTGTTTTTCAGACGGCCTTGGGAAACCGGCAACGGTAACAACGCATCTCTTACGAAAAACGCTCAGCTCGAACTTCCGGCCGTCTGAAAACAAATAATATGAACGCGAAAAAAATCCTCGGCTACGCATTGGGCCCGGTAGGAAGCGCCGCCTTCGGCCTGCTTTCCCTGCCGCTCATCTCATGGTACTTCCCTGCGGAAGACATCGGCCGTATCGTACTCTTGCAGACCATTGCCGGACTGAGCATTCTGCTCTTGGGCTTGGGGCTGGACCAGTCCTATATTCGCGACTATTACGCCGTTAAAGACAAGGCCGCGCTGTTCAAATCCGTTTTTTTATCGCCATTGATTCTGACGGTGGCGGTTGTGGTTTTAGTGTTGCTGATAAACGCATCATGGCCGTCTGAAATCATTTTCGACATCCCCAGTGCGAATTTGGGGATTCTTTTCCTGATTTTCTTGGCCACCACGCTGATTATCCGTTTTTTAGCCTTGATTTTGCGGATGAAAGAGCAGGCACTGGCTTTTTCACTCAGCCAGCTTGCGCCGAAATTTTTGATTTTGGTGTTGGTTTTTGCCGTGATTGCTTCCGGCCTGCCCGCCAATACCACTTCGCTGGTTTTTGCCTACACCGCCGCCCAAGTGCTGACCGTTGTACTGTTGATATATCAGCTGCGCCAAGACTTGCAAGCCGTTTCCCATGCAAAATGGTCGTCCGATCTGCATCGGGACGGCCTACGCTACGGCCTGCCGCTGGCATTCGGCAACTTGGCCTATTGGGGGCTGACTTCGATTGACCGTTTTGTCCTCAAAAACATCTCAGGCTTGGACGAGTTGGGTATTTATTCAATGGCGGTCAGCTTTGGTGCCGTCGCCTTGATTTTCCAAAGCGTGTTCTCCACCATTTGGGCGCCTTTGGTGTTCAAATGGGTAGAAGAAAAAACCAATCTGGACAAAATCGGCGACATCACGCTTTCCATGACCGTCCTCATCAGCGCAATGATTTGCCTCATCGGAATTTTCTCGCCGATGGCGACCTGGATACTGCCGGAAAAATACACGCAGGTTCAATTTATCCTGCTCTCGTGTATGCTCTTCCCCCTGTTTTACACGCTGACCGAAGTCAGCGGCATCGGTTTGAACGTCGTCCGCTCGACTTGGCTGATTACTGTCATCAACATCGTTGCCTTTATCGTCAATACCGCCCTGCTCTATCTGTTGGTACCGAAATTTGGTGCAAAAGGTGCAGCTATGGCCAGCGCAACGGCTTTTTGGCTGTTTTTCATCTTTAAAACCGAATTCTCTTCACGCCTGTGGCAGCCTTTGCCGCGCCTGAAGATTTATACCAACTCAACGCTCTGCCTGATAATCTGCCTTGCCTACACTTGGCTGGGTACGCGCGACAACTACATTTGGTTCGCGCTGGCATGGGCAGTCGGACTGGGTTTCCTGTTCCTAAAATACAAACACGCACTATTTGCCGCGACCGAAAAAATCAAAGCCAAATTAAACCGTTCGGCAAAATAGCCAACCTGAGATTCACGTCTCTACGATAACAACAGAACGACTATGAAAATAAAACGTCTGAACTTATACACTTACATTCTATACATCATGCTCGCAGCCTATATGCTGGGGCCCGCGCTGTCCTTTAAGGTCGGCGTACCGCGTATTGACAACCCGCTGACCCTGATATTTGTACTGCTTGGTTTTGTCGTATTTTTTCTGGAAAGCAAGCATATTCCGCGCAAGATTTTTGCCATGCTCTGCGCCCTGACCGCCATGTGCATCTGGCCCGCCATCCACATGGGCATTACGTCGCTGACGCCGACGCAGTACATGGATATTTTGTTTTTTATGGCGGTTCCGGCTTTCTTCTACTTGTTTTACCAAGTATTGAAGCGCGCCGACGACCCTTTGGGGACGATTCAGAAGTTCCTCATCGTATTTACGCTGTTTATCGCCGTACCGCCGTTTGCAGAACTGGCCACCGGTATTCAGTTTGTGAGTGCCAGCGATGAGTTGGCTATTGACGAAGGCTCGCTCAAAGGCTTGTTCTTTAACCCGAACAACCTCGCCGCCACCGCGGTCTGCCTTGCGCCTGCCATTTTGTTTTTCTTCCAACTCCAAGGGCGGAAACACAAAGAAAAACTACTTGGCTGGGGCTTGTTCCTGCTGTTGGGCATGGCCATTTTCGCCAGCGTATCGCGTACCGCCATCGGCTGCTACCTGTTGATTTTGTTGGTTTATACGGCCTATCGCAGAAACGGTTTTATTACGGTCGGCGTTGCTGGTTTGCTGGCATTGGTATTGTCGATGATTCCGTCACGCGCGATTGCGGAATTTTTGCTCTCACTCAACGGCAACCAGTTCTTAGAACGCTTTTCCAGCCGCGTGTACCTTTTCCTGTACGACTTGGGCAGCGACAACTCCGTGTCCTACCGTCAGGAGATTTACAACTACTTCTGGAACAATCCGCCCCTGCTGCTGACCGGCTACGGTCCTAAAAACTTCCGCGAATATTTCGGCGGCCATTTGAGCGGCAGCTTGGGCTTTGAAAACCCACACAGCTTCATCATCGAGCTGTATTTGGGTTTCGGCATGATTTCCTTGCTCGGCTTTATTGCTTTTGTGGCGTGTTATTTCCTCTACACCGCCTCAAACCGAGCAGTAACCGGCAAATCGCGCGTTTTGGCTTGGGTTGCCTTGGGCATTTTCCTGCTGGCCGGTTTTATTCCGTCCACCATTTTGCGTATGCCGTTTATCTGGCTGCCCTGCCTGCTGATTTTTATTTACAGCGTATTTGTTGCGCCCAAGCTGAAAGATATGGCCGCTTACGCATACAACGAAACACTATACGATACGAAGAAACCATCATGAAAATCATCCTGACTACCTCCATGTCCGGCCTCGGTGGCACTGAAAACGCCACTTTCCGCCTCGGCCGCCTGCTCAAACAACGCGGACACGATATCGTATTGGCCTCTTCAGACGGCCCTTTGATTCAGGAAGCGCAAGCATTGGGCATCCGTTGGCAGCCGATCGATTTTTACCAAGGCGGATTATTGGGTTACGTCAAAGGCATGTTCGCCTATATGAAACTGCTGAAAAAAGAGAAACCCGATGTGATTCACTGCCAAATGGCGCGTATCGTTCCGGCCTGCGCCATTGCGGCCAAGTTCGCTTCACCGAAAACCAAAGTGTTCTACCACGCGCGCGGCCTTGATCCGGAAACTTATCCGAAAATTGCCAAGCTTTTCGACAAGCTGGGCGTGTACATTATCGGCAACTGCAAACACGAACGCGAAAAACTCATCCGTTACGGTTTCCCTGCCAACCGCATTACCTACACTTACAACGCCCTGCACAAAGCAGATTTCGTTCCTGAAAAAACGGTCAAAGACTATGTCCAACTGGGCACACTTTCCCGTTTAGATACCGTCCGCGCCGTGCATTTAATGCTGGACATTTTGAAGAAAATGGTTGACCGCGGCATGCCTGTACGCCTTAACGTTGCAGGCATCGGCGAAGAAATGGACAACCTCAAAGCCCAAGCCAAACGTTTGGGCATTGAAGACCAAGTTACCTTCCTCGGCGGCGTCCGCGATTTGACCGGCTACTTCAAAGAAGTCGATATTTTGGTGAACACGCCGCATTGCGTGGGCGACCACGGCGCAGGTGTCGGCAACAATATTTTGGAAGCCGGCCTTTACGACACACCTGTCGTGACCTACAACATGGCGGGTATTTCGGAAATGGTCATCACCGGCCAAACCGGCTACTGCATTCCTTTCGGCGATGACGAAGCGTTTATCGAAGCCGTCGATACACTCATCAAGCATCCTGAGTTGCGCGGTCAAATGGGCAAAGCCCTGCACAAACACGTTGAGACCTTATGCTCCGACGATGAAATCTACCGCACCACCATGGCTGCGTACGAAATGTAAGGCCGTCTGAAACATGAACATTACCATCGTCGCCCCTTATTGCTCGCTACCGTCCGAGCCGCATTTCAACCGCTTCTGGTATCTTGCCGAGCTGTTGTCGCAGTCGCATGACGTGTTGCTGATTACCAGCAACTTCAAGCACTACGACAAATCTTTCAGACGGCCCGAAGATGCCGAGGCTGCCTCACAAGGCCGTCTGAAAGTCATACTGTTGGAAGAAAGCGGATACAGCAAAAACGTGTCTTTGGGACGCGTGACCAGCCATCACCGCTTCGTCAAACATTTTGAACAATGGTTGGAAAACTGCCGTCCGGGCGAACAAGACGTCGTCTTTTCCGCCTATCCGCTGATTGCCACCAACCTGCTGTTGGGCAAACACAAAGCGCGTTTGGGTTACAAACTGATTGTCGATGTGCAGGATGTATGGCCGGAGTCTTTCTCCTCGGTCATACCGTTTTTGAAAAAAGTACCGCACAACCTGCTGCCCTTTGCTTCACGCGCCAACCAAGCCTACCGCTACGCCGACGCACTGGTTGCCGTATCGCAGACTTATCTCGACCGCGCCAAAGAAGCCAATCCGAACGTACCTGGCGAAGTCGTTTATATCGGCGCGGATTTTCCCAAACTCGATGCCGCGCCTGCCAAAGATTTTGGCGACGACAAAACCCGCTTTTTCTACTTGGGCACGCTCAGTTACAGCTATGACGTGGAAACTGTGTGCAAAGGCGTTCGCAAGCTGTTGGATGCCGGCGAAAACGTCGAATTGCACATCATGGGTGGCGGCCCCGATTTTGACAGGCTCAAACAATATGCCTGCGACGGCATCAAGTTTTACGGCTACATTCCTTACGCCGAAATGATGTCGGTCGCCAAAGGCTGCGACATTTCCGTCAACGCCATCCACTCTTACGCCATGCAGTCGATTACCAACAAACTGTCCGACTATATGGCTTTGCAAAAACCGATTCTGAACAGCCAGGTCAACGACGAAGTTGCCGAAGTCCTTACCCTGCTGCCGCATGCGAACTATCGTTCCGGTGATGTGGACGGTTTCGTTCAAGCCGCCAAAGATATTTTGAAGCGCAAAAACGATCCTGTTCAGTCCGAAGAAATCGTCCGCCGCTTCAAACGCGACGTTGCCTATCAAAAAATCGTCAACCTGATTGAAAGATTAGCTCATGAATAAATTTTTCAAACGCCTGTTTGACATTATTGCCTCTGCTTCAGGGCTGATTATCCTGTCGCCTGTGTTTTTGATTTTGGTGTACCTCATCCGCAAAAACTTAGGCTCGCCTGTGTTCTTCATCCAAGAGCGACCGGGCAAGGATGGCAAACCGTTTAAAATGATTAAATTCCGCTCCATGCGCGATGCAATCGATAAAGACGGCAACCCTCTACCGGACAGCGAACGCCTGACCGATTTCGGCAAAAAATTACGCGCCACCAGTTTGGACGAACTTCCTGAATTATGGAATGTCTTAAAAGGCGAGATGAGTCTAGTTGGACCTCGTCCGCTGCTGATGCACTACCTGCCGTTGTACAACGACTTCCAAAACCGCCGCCACGAAATGAAACCGGGCGTGACCGGTTGGGCGCAAGTCAATGGCCGCAACGCCATTTCATGGGATGAAAAATTCGCCCACGATGTTTGGTACATCGACAACTTCAGCTTTTGGCTGGATATCAAAATTTTGTTCCTGACGGTTAAAAAAGTCTTCGTCAAAGAAGGCATCTCAGCCGAAGGAGAAGCCACCATGCCTTATTTCACGGGTAATAAAACTGATGAAAAAAAATAACATACTGATTCTGTCGGCAGGTCGCCGTGTCGAATTGGTGCAGGACTTCCAAACCGAAGCCGCACGTTTTTCAGACGGCATCGGCGTTTTTGCTACTGACCTCAACCCCCACATGTCTTCTGCCTGCCATGTTGCCGACCGCGCTTTCAGCGTGCCGCGCATCGATGCAGCCGAATACATTGACAGCATTTTCGAGCTGGCCAAACAACACGACATCGGTCTGATTGTGCCAACCATCGATACCGAGCTGCTCAAACTGGCCGAAGCACGTGACCGTTTTGAAGCTGAAGGAATACATATTGTCATTTCGGATGCAAAACTGATTACCCTGTGCCGCGACAAGCGCCTGACCGCAGGCCTGTTTGCACAATACGGCATCCGTTCGCCTGAAATTTACGAACGGGACCGCCTGGTTTTCCCATGTTTTGCCAAGCCTTATGACGGCAGCCGCGCCATCGGTGCGAAAAAAATCAACACACCGGCTGATTTGACTGTCGACATTACCGAAGACCCGAAAATGATGTTCGCCCAATACATCGATATTGAGAATACTTTCTCCGAGTTTACCGTCGATATGTATTACGACCGTCAAGGCCGTCTGAAATGCGCCATTCCTCGCGAACGTTTGGAAGTGCGCACCGGTGAAGTCAGCAAAGGCGCAACCCGACGCAATGCCCTGTATAAAGAGCTGGTTGAAAAAATGGCCGTATTGGAAGGCGCACGCGGCTGCATTACCGCGCAGTTCTTCGTCAGCAAAACCGACAATACGACCTACGGCGTGGAAATCAACCCGCGTTTCGGCGGCGGTTTCCCACTGACCTACGCCGCAGGCGGCAACTATCCGGGCTGGCTGATTCAAGAATATATCGGCGAACAAGACATTCCCTTCTCCGACGACTGGGAAAACAATTTAATCATGCTTCGTTATGATGCTAAGGTTTTGGTAAGAGAACATGATTAAGCCGGAAGAATCCGTCATCGTTTTTGACCTTGACGATACGCTTTACTCCGAACATGACTACAAATGCTCCGGAATACGGACAGTTGTAGAGATGATTACGTCGCTTTATCCGCAATACAATGCCGGCGTACTATATGAAATTGCCGACAATAAAAGTAAAGACTGGCTCGACAATTTGTGTCATCATTGCAAATTAAACGAATTAGAGAAACAATCACTCTTGTGGCAATATCGGCTGCATCGGCCTGCCATCCGACCCTATGTCGAACCGTCTTTTTTACGAAAGCTGATGCGCCCTTTTGCCGCACGCGCCCTGATTACAGACGGCCGCAGCCTGACACAGCGGTTGAAAATACAGGCCTTGGGCCTGACCGATTTGTTTGACGACATTTTGATTTCGGAAGCCATGCAATCGGAAAAGCCCGACGACAAGCGTTTCGTTTTCCTGCAAAACAAATATCCGGCCGCAAAACGTTTTATTTACATCGGCGACAACATCAAAAAAGATTTTGTCGCACCCAACAAACTGGGTTGGCTCTCCATAGGCATCATGCCTAAGCCGCACAATATTCATCAAGCCGAGCCCGAGCAATACGGCCGTGAATACCAGCCCACCCTTTGGATAAACACCCTGGAAGAATTGACTACACTGACAACTTCCGCCACCGAAAAAGCAAATGCATAAGGGACATTTCTCCATGAAAATCTTATTTATGGGTCGTAAACAGGTTTCCGCCAACCTGCTTCGTTTTTTGACCAAACAAGACCATATCGAAATCGTCGGCGTTTTGACCGACAGCCATCTGCAAGGCTCGCCGACCACGGCTGCCGCACAGGAATTGGGCCTGCCCCTGTACACCTTCGATACGGCTTTGGAAGCAATGCGTGAAGGCCGTCTGAAATACGATTTGGGCTTGTCCGTCCTTTACTGGCGCAAGCTGCGTGATGAATTCCTGAGCATTCCGACTTTGGGCACGATCAACTTCCACCCTGCGCTGTTGCCCGAATACAAAGGCACGGGCGGCTACAACCTGGCCATCATGGACGAGCTGAACGAATGGGGCAATACTGCCCACTACGTCGACGCTTCCATCGATACCGGTGAAATTATCGAAGTGGACCGTTTCCCTATCGACGCCGAAACAGAAACCGCCCAATCGCTCGAACGCAAAACCATGCAGGCATTGGAAGATTTCGCACGACGCATCATCACCCGCGCCATCGAGTCGAAAACCAAATTGCCAACCACGCCAAACATTGGTGGCCGCTACGTCAGCCGCGACGAGATGGAAGCCATGAAGCAAATCCACGACGGCGACAATATCGAGAAGAAAATCCGCGCCTTCTGGTTCCCTCCTTACGACGGCGCATACGTCGAAATCAACGGTCAGAAATACACCCTGATCAATCGCCAACTGCTGGAAGAAATCGCCCCCAAAGGCTCAACCAGTCTTTTCGCAGGAAAAACAAATGCTTAATACATCACTCTCCCCATGGCCAAGCTTTACTCAAGAAGAAGCCGATGCCGTTTCCAAAGTCCTGCTGTCCAACAAAGTCAACTACTGGACAGGTACGGAATGTCGCGAATTTGAAAAAGAATTTGCTGCTTTTGTCGGCACTCAATACGCCGTCGCCCTTTCCAACGGTACATTGGCTTTGGACGTAGCCCTCAAAGCAATGGGTATCGGCCAAGGCGATGATGTGATTGTCACTTCGCGTACTTTCTTGGCTTCCGCATCCTGCATCGTGACCGCCGGCGCAAATCCGGTTTTCGCCGATGTCGATTTGAACAGCCAAAACATCAGCGCCGAAACCATCAAAGTCGCTTTGACGCCAAACACAAAAGCCATCATCGTGGTTCACCTTGCTGGGATGCCTGCCGAAATGGACGACATCATGGCTTTGGCAAAAGAACATAACTTGTGGGTTATCGAAGACTGCGCCCAAGCCCACGGTGCGAAATACAAAGGCAAATCCGTCGGCTCTATCGGCCACGTCGGTGCTTGGTCGTTCTGCCAAGACAAAATCATGACCACCGGCGGCGAAGGCGGTATGGTAACCACCAACGACAAAGCGCTGTGGAGCAAAATGTGGTCGTACAAAGACCACGGCAAAAGCTACGATGCCGTGTACCACCGCGAACACGCACCCGGTTTCCGCTGGCTGCACGAAAGCTTCGGTACCAACTGGCGCATGTTGGAAATGCAGGCGGTCATCGGCCGCATCCAGCTCAAACGCATGCCCGAATGGACAGCACGCCGCCAAGCGCACGCCGCCAAACTGGCTGAAAGCTTGGGCAAATTTGCCAGCATCCGTTTGGTTAAAGTGGCCGACTACATCGAACACGCGCAATACAAGTTCTACGTTTTCGTCAAACCCGAACACCTGAAAGACGGCTGGACGCGCGACCGCATCGTCAGCGAATTGAACGCGCGCAAAGTCCCCTGCTATCAAGGCAGCTGCTCCGAAGTGTATTTGGAAAAAGCCTTCGACAACACGCCTTGGCGTCCGAAAGAGCGACTGAAAAACGCTGTCCAACTGGGCGACACCAGCCTGATGTTCTTGGTGCACCCAACCCTGACCGATGAAGAAATTGCGTTCTGCAAAGAAAACATCGAAGCCGTATTGGCTGAAGCCACGGCATAATCATTTTCAGACGGCCTGCAACTTCAGGCCGTCTGAAAAAATAAAACAGCCTGCTTCAAACAATCCGTACCAAGCCACATTACAACACTCAGACACAAGAAATATAAAATGAACTTGGAAACCCTGCTGGCTCTGCCGCGCAACCTTAAAAAAACCTTCTTCGTCATCCACGACATCTTGATGATATTCGTGGCGTTTTGGTTTGCCCAAAGCCTCAAAGTGCAATATTCCGACGAATGGTTGAGTATCGCCAACTGGCTGGCTTTCGGCAGCACCGCTGTGCTGACCATCATCCTTTTCATCCGTATCGGCCTCTATCGCGCCGTCACGCGCTTCGTCAGCATCCGCGTCCTGACTGCCGCCGCATTCGGCAGCATTATTTCAGCGGTCTTGTTCTGCCTGACCACCCTGATTTTTGAACAAAAACTACACCTTGCCCTGCCCATCGTCTATTTCTTAGTTCTGGTGGTCGGCGTAACCAGCTCGCGCATGATCCTGCGTGCGATTCTGACCGACCATCACCGCAAACAGATGACCCCTGTCATCATCTACGGCGCAGGCCAATCAGGCCGCCAGTTGTTGGAAGCCATCAAACAGGTTAACGAATATTCGGCCATTGCCTTTGTCGATGACAACCCGAAAATCCAACGTACCGTCATCTATGACCTTGCCGTCTACAACCCCAA
Source organism: Neisseria sp. P0021.S007 (assembly GCF_051956855.1). Classification (NCBI taxonomy): domain Bacteria; kingdom Pseudomonadati; phylum Pseudomonadota; class Betaproteobacteria; order Neisseriales; family Neisseriaceae; genus Neisseria; species Neisseria sp. P0021.S007. The sequence continues at coordinate 103,852 of NZ_JBQCXA010000005.1, read as the reverse complement.
CGAAATCCCGATGCTGATCAGCCGTTACGGCGTCCGCAAAATTCTGCTGGCGATTCCAAGTTCTACGCCTGAAGAACGCAAAGACATCATCCGCCGCCTCGAAGCATACAAATGCGAAGTCCTGACCATTCCGGGCATGAAGGATTTGGTGGACGGCAAAATCAACGTCAGCTCATTGAAAAAAATCTCTGTGGTCGATTTGCTCGGCCGTGCCCCTGTGGCACCTCGCCCTGAATTGATGCGCGCCGACATCAGCGACAAAGTCGTGATGGTAACCGGCGCAGGCGGCTCTATCGGCTCCGAACTTTGCCGTCAAATTCTCAATTGCCGGCCGACCAAACTGCTGTTGTTTGAATTGTCCGAATTCGCCCTGTACAGCATAGACAAAGAGTTGCGCGAAACCCAAGCCGCGCAAGGCAGCCAAGTTGAAGTCGTACCGCTTTTGGGTTCGGTTCAAAACAAAGAACGCCTTAGCAGCATCATGAAGGCCTATCACGTCGACACCGTTTATCATGCCGCAGCCTACAAACACGTTCCAATGGTAGAGTTCAACACCATCGAAGGCATTCAAAACAACGTGTTCGGCACACTCTGCTGTGCGCAGGCTGCCGTAGATGCAGGCGTTTCCACCTTTGTTTTGATTTCCACCGACAAAGCCGTCCGTCCGACCAACACCATGGGCGCCAGCAAACGCATGGCCGAACTCTGCCTGCAAGCCCTTGCCGCCGAGCCGGAACAAAAAACACGCTTCTGCATGGTGCGTTTCGGCAATGTATTGGGTTCGTCCGGCTCCGTTGTCCCGGTATTTGAAAAACAAATTGCCGAAGGCGGCCCGATTACCCTGACCCACCAAGACATTACCCGCTACTTCATGACCATTCCCGAAGCGGCGCAACTGGTTATCCAAGCCGGCGCAATGGGTAAAGGCGGCGACGTATTCGTCCTCGACATGGGCGAATCCGTCAAAATCATCGACCTTGCCCGTCAAATGATTGTCCTCAGCGGACTCAAAGTCAAAGACGAGCAACACCCGCACGGCGACATCGAAATCAAGATTACCGGCCTGCGCCCGGGCGAGAAACTTTATGAAGAACTGCTCATCGGTGATGAGGTGCAAAAAACCACTCATCCCCGTATTATGACCGCCAGTGAAGTAATGCTTCCATGGACGCAATTATCTGACATACTGTCGGAACTCGAAACCGCTTGTCTCCAAAGCGACCAAAACAGCCTGCGCCAGCTTCTGTTGCGCGCACCAACAGGCTTTGTACCCAAAGACGGTATCTGCGACTTGGTTTGGCAACAAAACAACAAGGCCGTCTGAACATTTTCAGACGGCCCGGACACCATCCTGCAAGGACTACTACATGAAAAAAACGCTCTCCCTGCTTATTCTATTTGCACTGACTGCCTGTAACAGCACGACAGTCATTCCTGGTTCAACCATCAAAACCAGAACCAAAACCATTGTTTACACCGATACCGACACCGCAACCGATACCAACCTCGACAGCCGCGTTGCCGTTTACCCCATTACGCCCAACCTGATTGAAAAAATGCGCAAGCCGCCTGTACTTTCCCAAAACAACCAAGGTTTGGAGCAAAGCAAAAGCGCTTACCGCTACCGCATCGGCAGCGGCGACGTCCTCAATATCATGGTTTGGGCGCACTCCGACCTCAACTCCCCTACCCAGCAAAGCAACCCGCAAACCAACCAAGTCAGCCGCGGTGCCTGGGTAGATGAGGGCGGTTATATTACTTACCCGTTAGCAGGCAAAATTCAAGCCAAAGGCAAAACTTTGGACGAATTGCAAAATACCCTGACCAACCTTCTGAAACGCTACATCAAAAATCCTCAAGTAGCCATCAACGTTACCGAATTCCGTTCGCAACGCATTTCAGTATCCGGTGCCATCAGCCAAGCAGGTCAGCTGCCGATTACCAATATCCCGATGACCATTTTGGATGCCATCAACCAAGCAGGCGGCGTCACCCAAAGTGCCGACACCCAACACATCAAATGGACGCACAACGGCGTCGACCGCACCATTTCCCTACAAGACATGTTGCAATACGGTGATATGTCGCAAAACCACCTCCTCAGCCATGGTGACATCGTTTATGTTCCTAACAGCAGCAACAACAAAATCTACATCATGGGTGAAGTCGGCAAACAAGCCACCCTGCCGATCGGCAATCACGGCCTCAACCTGACCCAAGCGCTCGGCGAAGTGGGCGGCATGAACCAAGCCTATGCGGATGCAACCGGCGTATTCGTGATCCGCCGCGCACCTGAAGATGCGGCCAGACCTATCCACATCTACCAGCTCAACCTAAAAGATGCGACTTCTTACGCACTGGGCAGCGAATTCAAATTGCGCTCCGAAGACACCGTTTACGTTACCGCCGCCCCAGTTACCCGTTGGAACCGCGTAATGTCACAAATTACCAACTCCATCAGCAACGTCAATACCCTCGACAATACGTTTAAATAAGCAGTGGTTCCTGCTGTCAGACCCTGTTTGACAGCAGGATACAAAATCACGCACAATCCAACCAAATTACATAAACGGCATATAAAAGCCGTACACACCGCACAAACGGAAAAGCAGTACCTTATAGTCTGACTCACGCTTTTTTCAGACCATAAACCGAAACAATATCATGTACCACAACATACTCATCGTCTGCCTAGGCAACATCTGCCGCTCCCCCACCGCAGAGCGGATTATGCAGAAAAAACTACCCGGCCACCGCATCAGCAGCGCTGGCATAAAAGCACTGGCAGGTAAGGATGCCGATTTCCAAGCCATCAAAACCGCACTCAAACACGGCGTTATCGTTGCAGGCCATACGGCACGCCAACTGACTGCCCAAATGTGCGAACAGGCCGATTTGATTCTCGTCATGGAGCCCTGTCAAATTGACATGGTGGCCGACATCCATCCGCCGGCACGCAGCAAAACCATGCTGTTTGCCCAATGGTTGCCGAAGAAAACCGTACCTGACCCATACAAACAAAGCAGTGAAATGTTTGAAGCCGTTTTTGAACAGCTCAATGCTGCCGCAGACACTTGGAAAACCAAACTAAACGGAAAAACTCAACCGGTATAAAACCGGCATGAACAAGAAAGCAAGCAATGAAAAAAACGACCTACACACCTTACAGCGCAGACAACGACGAAATCGACTTCGGCCAACAGCTGCGAGTAATTTGGACAAATAAATACAAAATCCTCGCCGCCCTGCTTGCAGGCGGCATTCTTGGCGCAGCCTTCAGCCTGGCATCCACTCCGCAATACCGTGCCGATGCCATGCTGGAAATTGAAACGCGACAAAACCAAATCCTGACCGAAATCAACAGCATCTTCAACAACCAAACCACGCCGTCTGAAGCAGAAGTCGAGTTGGTTCAATCACGCTTGGTGCTGGGTAAAACCGTTGACGACCTTCAGCTTGACCAAGAAGTCAAAGCCAAATACACACCCGTTATCGGCAGCCTGATGCACAACATCAGTGGCGACCCCGATCCCAAACTGACCGTCGGCAGCTTTTCCGTACAAGACGAATGGTTCAACAAAACCTTCACACTGACCGCCAAGAGCAACAAAGCCTATACCCTTACCCTGCCTGACAAACGCGTTGTCGAAGGCAAGGTCGGCGTGCCTCTGAAAATCAACAATCAAACCACCCTCAAAATCGATCAAATCCTGGCTAATCCGGGTCAAGAATTTGCGTTAACCAAGTTCTCCCGCATCAGCGCCATCGAAAACATCCAAAACAAACTGGCTGTTATCAGCAAAGGTAAAACCAGCCCCATCATTAACCTTACCTTTACCGGCACCGACCCTAAACGTACCAGCGTCATCCTCAACAGCATTGCCGACAACTACGTTGCGCAAAACCGCGAACGCGACGTCCAAGTCGCATCCAGCGGTTTGGCCTTCATCAGCGAAGAATTGCCACGCTTGAAAGAAACCTTGCAAGACGCTGAAAACAAACTCAATGCCTACCGCCAACAATCAGGCTCTCTCGACATTCCGCTCGAGTCCAAAGGCGCATTGGAAAGCCTGACCGGCATCGAAACCCAAATTACCCTGCTCAAAACCGAAGAAGCAGGTTTGGCCGAGCTGTACACGCCGGAACACCCTTCCTATAAAGCCGTATTGGACAAACTTGCCGTCCTCGAACGCGCTAAAAACAAAATCAACCAACAAATTGCCGAGTTGCCGAACACCCAACAAGAAGTTATCCGCCTGACCCGCGACGTAGAAACCAACCAAGCAACCTACGTCCAACTGTTGAGCAAACAACAAGAACTCAACATCATGAAAGCCAGTGCACAAGGTAATGTTCGCATCGTCGATTATGCCTATGTCCCTGAAAACCCCGTTGCCCCGCGCAAAGCCGTCATCACGCTCCTGAGCGCACTTGCCGCAGGCTCATTGACCGCTTTGTGGCTGATGATTCGCAACCGCATGAAAAACGGCATTACTTCATCCGAAGAAATCGAAAACCTCAATTTGGAAGTCGTCGCTCTTGTTCCGCACTCCAAAACCCAGCAAAAACGCGACTTCTTCAAAAACAAATTCAAAAAAACCGGCGGCCGTTCCAACTATCTGCTGGCCAGCGAAGACCGCGCCGACACGGCAGTCGAAGCCATCCGCGCCCTGCGCACCAATATCTACTTCTCCATGCTGGACGCGCCTAACAACGTCCTCATGATTACCGGTGCCGCGCCTGAAGCAGGCAAATCCTTTATCTCTGCCAACCTCGCCACCGTAATGGCGCAGTCAGGCAAACGCGTTCTGCTTATCGATACCGATATGCGCAAAGGCTACCTCGACCGACTCTTCGGCCTTACCCCCGAGTTCGGCTTGTCTGACATCCTCAACGGCAAAGCAGCTCCGGCAAAAGCCGTACAAGAGACCGGCATTGAAAACCTCCACCTTATCAGCAGCGGCAGCTATCCTAGCAATCCGTCCGAGCTTTTGATGGACAACCGTTTCAACGAATTGCTCGCCCACGCGCGCCAACGCTACGATTATGTCATCTTGGACACGCCGCCCGTATTGGCCGTTACCGACGCCATCATCATCGGCCAACATGCCGGCACCGTCCTTATGATTAGCCGTTATGCGCACACGCGTGCACGAGAGCTTGAAGCCAGCGTCGAACGCCTCAAACAAAACCACATCAACATCAAAGGTGTTGTCCTCAACGGCATGAAGCGCGAAGCCAACAACAGCTACGACTACTACGCCTACGATGCCTACCATTCCGGTAACAATAAATCATAAACCGAAGCAGGCCGTCTGAACTTTCAGACGGCCTAAGGCTTTTTAAACAGCACAAAATATTTTTCACAAACGCCGCCCTTGCACCCCAAAGCCGTTTGTTTTAAAGTAAGCCCCGTTCCCATATGGAAGAGAAACATGAAAATTACCGTCATCGGCGCAGGTTCGTGGGGTACAGCTCTCGCGTTGCACTTTGCGCACCACAACAATGAAGTTGCCCTTTGGACACGCAATCCCGACCAAATCCGCACCCTGCAAGCAGATCGCGAAAACAAACGCGGCCTGCCCGGCTTCCCTTTCCCTGAGTCCCTGACCGTTCACGCCGATTTGGGCGAAGCGCTGAAAGACAGCCAACTTGCCCTGATCGTTACCTCCGTAGCCGGCCTCAGAAGCAGCGCCGAGCTGCTCAAACAGCATAACGCCGCCGATATTCCCGTTCTCGCCGCCTGCAAAGGTTTTGAACAAGATACCGGCCTTTTGACTTTCCAAGTACTGAAAGAAGTCCTACCTAACAATAAAAAAATCGGCGTTCTCTCAGGTCCGAGCTTTGCCCAAGAACTTGCAGCCCAACTGCCTTGCGCCGTCGTGTTTGCTTCCGAAAACAAAGACTGGGTGGAAGAAACTACTGCCCAACTGAACACCAACGTAATGCGCCTGTACGGCAGCACCGACGTCATCGGTGTCGCAGTGGGCGGTGCCGTTAAAAACGTCATGGCAATTGCCACCGGCCTTTCAGACGGCCTCGAATACGGCCTCAATGCACGCGCAGCCTTAGTAACACGCGGCCTTGCCGAAATCACCCGCCTTGCCATCGCCATGGGCGCACAACCCAAAACCATGATGGGCTTAGCAGGCATCGGCGACCTTATCCTGACCTGTACCGGCGCACTCTCGCGCAACCGCCGCGTCGGCCTAGGCCTCGCAGAGGGTAAAGAGTTGCATCAAGTGCTTGTCGAAATCGGCCACGTTTCCGAAGGCGTCAGCACCATTGAAGAAGTCTTCAACACCGCCGCCAAATACCAAATCGATATGCCCATCACTCAAACCCTGCTGCAACTCATCCGCAAAGAAATGACCCCGCAGCAAGTCGTTGAACGACTGATGGAACGAAGCGCGCGCTTCGAATAAACGGTCGCGCCGTCTGCCATTCAGACGGCCTGACGCACAATATGGCGGCCATCAGGCCGTCTGAAGGGAAACACATGAACCAATCACTGAACAATCTGGAAATCAACGTTTACCAACTTGTCCAAAAATTTGAAACGCTGGTTTCAGAAAACCGCCGTCTCAACGAAGAAATCGACAGACTCAAACTCGAGCAAGAGCAACAAAAACGCCAACACGACGCGGCCATTGACGAACTCAGCGAAGCCTTGCTGGTTCAAGTCGGCAAACTCAAAGAGGACCTGCAAAGCAAAATTGACAACCTGACTGCCGAAAAAGAAAACTACCGCAACGCGCTGGCCCAAAGCGCAGACCAAATCCGCAGCCTCATTACCCGATTGCCCCAAGAAACACAACAATAAAAGGATGCCCCGTGAGTATCGAACAAGTCAATCTCGACATCATGAATGTCAACTTCACCATCAACACACCGAGTGAAGAAAAAGCCACCCTTCTGCAAGCCGTTGAAATGCTCAACAAGAAAAGCGATGCGATTAAAGAAAGCGGCCGCATCGTCGGCACAGACAAAATCGTCGTCATGGCAGCCCTCAACGTCGTGCACGACCTCTTGAAAACCACCCTCAACGACGATTTGGCAATCGGTGAATTTGAGCGTAAAATAACCGACATGAACAACGCGTGCCAAAAAGCACTGGCGCGCTTGGAGCAAAACTGATTTCCCCCTTTTCCCTGCGGTGTTCGCGAAGGCATATATTCCTTTGAACCAATACGTTCGCTTTAGGTTGCCGGGAGCTGTAGTGGGCGCGAGCGTCCGTTTATTGGACGCACCCGAAACTACCCGAGGTGACCGCCTTGTCAGCAAGGTTCAAGCGGATTCAGCCTAAACGGCACTCGTGGGGATTCCCTAAAAAAAGCCATACCGACAGGTGTGGCTTTTCCCTTTCCAAGTAAAGACTTTCGTAAAGATTTCCGGCCGTCTGAAAAAACCGCATATTCATGCATCAAACACACTCAATTAAGATTGACAAAAACCAATCTCCTCTTTAAAATCCATAACTTTCTATATATATCTGGATTCCAACCATGAAAACCTTCTCTGCAAAACCCCACGAGGTGAAGCGCGAATGGTTCGTCATTGACGCAGAAGACAAAGTTCTGGGTCGTGTCGCAGCCGAAGTCGCACACCGTCTGCGCGGCAAACACAAACCCGAATACACCCCTCACGTTGATACTGGCGACTACATCATCGTCATCAACGCAGACAAACTGCGCGTGACCGGTGCTAAATTCGAAGACAAAAAATACTTCCGTCACTCTGGTTTCCCAGGTGGCATCTACGAGCGTACTTTCCGCGAAATGCAAGAGCAATTCCCAGGCCGCGCTTTGGAACAAGCCGTAAAAGGCATGTTGCCTAAAGGTCCTCTGGGCTACGCCATGATCAAAAAACTGAAAGTGTACGCTGGCGCCGAACACGGCCACGCTGCACAACAACCTAAAGTTTTGGAACTGAAATAATAAGGACACGACATGAACGGTAAATACTACTACGGCACAGGCCGCCGCAAAAGTTCAGTGGCTCGTGTATTCTTGACTAAAGGTACCGGCCAAATCATCGTAAACGGCCGTCCCGTTGACGAATTCTTCGCACGTGAAACCAGCCGCATGGTTGTACGTCAACCTCTGGTTCTGACTGAAAATGCCGAATCTTTCGACATCAAAGTTAACGTAACCGGTGGCGGCGAAACCGGTCAATCCGGCGCCATCCGTCACGGCATTACCCGCGCCCTGATCGACTTCGACGCAGCCCTGAAACCAGCCCTGTCTCAAGCAGGCTTCGTTACTCGCGATGCTCGTGAAGTTGAACGTAAAAAACCTGGTTTGCGCAAAGCACGTCGCGCAAAACAATTCTCCAAACGTTAATACGTTTTCAGAATCGAATCAAAAAGCCTTGCTCTGCAAGGCTTTTTTCATTTATAAAACAATAATCCAATATCCTCCGCAATATATGATGAAAACCCTGCTCCACTACGCCAAATCATTGCTTCAGGCCGTGATTATTTTCATTTTGCTCTCCTTGATTGTCGACTGGGTACGCAAGCCTAACCAGCCCTTACAATCAGCGGCACAAACCATTACTTTAACCGATGGGCAAACCACTTCCCTTCAATCCTTCAGCCAAAATCGGGTTGCCGTCGTTTATTTTTGGGGTAGCTGGTGTCGTATTTGTTCATACACATCATCAACCATAGAAAAACTGCACCAAGACAATATCCCAACATTGGGCGTAGCCTTGCGCTCCGGAAGCGACACGGACATTGCCCACCATATGCAAGAAAACAACCTATCCTTTCCAAATTTCAATGATTCAGACGGCCTGATGGCTCAAAAATGGAATATAGCCGTCACACCGACCATTATCATATTAAAAGATGGCAAAATGATTCATCACACATCCGGGCTTTCTAGCTACATCGGCTTAAAAATCAGAATTTACTTAGCAGACATCTTCGGCTAAATTCATTGAAAATCCACCAAAAATAGAAAATCCAAAGAATCATCTTCGCCGAATATTTTTATCCTATTCCACTTCATAAATAAATAAACTATCTCTTTCCCGATAACATATGATTTTGTTGAGATTATAAAGAAAATAGACTAAGATATAACCATAAGAACAATTGGAAACATTATTATCAAAACAAACTGTTAGAGATCTTCATCTAATATTGTGGCAGTGATGCTTTTGTTCCCATGACCCGGCTGCCGACGGCAGCCTTAAAACAGCAATATTCGCCTTTATCAATCTACCTCACGCTTCAACGGTTTGATTTTTGATAACACCGGAGACTTAGTAATGCCCAACCAATCTAAACATGCATCTATCAATATCGGTCTGATTCAGGCACGGGAAGCATTGATGACCCAATTCCGCCCTATTCTGAACCAAGCCAATATTACTGACCAGCAATGGCGTATCATCCGGCTCTTAGCGGAAAACGGCACACTCGACTTTCAAGATTTGGCCAATCAGGCCTGCATCCTCCGTCCCAGCCTGACCGGCATTCTGACCCGCTTGGAAAAAGCAGGTTTGGCCGTGCGCTTGAAGCCTTCCAACGACCAACGCCGCGTTTATCTGAAACTGACGCCCGAAGGCGAGAAACTCTATGAATCCACCGGCGCATTGGTTGACGAGCGCTATGACGCAATTGAAAAAGTCCTCACCAAAGAAAAAATGGCACAACTCAAAGAACTCTTGGCAGAGCTGGCAAAAATCGAACAGGCATTAAAATAAAGCGAGCCGGATGACAGATTCAACACACACACTCAAGAGATCTTTCCGAGATGCCATGGCCTCCTGTGCCGCCGGTGTACACGTTATCACGACAGACGGTGAAGCAGGGCGCTATGGCATTACTATGACTGCCGTAACTGCCGTTACCGACGAGCCGCCGACGGTCATGCTGTGCATCAACCGCCAATCCGCCATCATTCCCATCCTGCAAGGCAACCGTGATTTGTGTATCAACACACTCAACGACGGCCAACAGGATGTTGCTGAACACTTTGCCGGATTGACCGACCTCTCGCCCGAAGAACGCTTTGAATACCATATTTGGCATAGAGGACAAACCGGACAGCTAGAAGTCGAAGGCGCGCTGGCGCACCTGCACGGCAGCATTGTCGATCAACGCGAAATCGGCACGCATTACGTCTTTTTCGTTCAGATCAATGAAATCCGCAATACCGATACGCAAGCGCCGGCATTGCTGTATTTCCGTAGGCAATTCAAATCTTTGGCATAAATAAAGGTCTCATGCCGTCTGAAACATCGGTTTCATTTTTTCAGACGGCCTGAGACCTTTTCTGTTTCACACATTATAGGCACACCCATGAAAGCAATGATACTGGCCGCCGGTCGCGGCGAACGCATGCGCCCCCTGACCGACCACACGCCCAAACCCTTACTCGAAGTAGCAGGCACGCCGCTTATCGGCTGGCACTTACGCCGCCTGCGGAAGGCCGGCTTTACTGAAATCGTCATCAACCATGCCTGGCTTGGCCAGCAAATCGAAGACACCTTGAAAGACGGTTCAGCCTACGGCGTACACATTGCCTATTCTCCCGAGCGCGCCGGAGGCCTGGAAACTGCCGGAGGCATTGCCACCGCCCTGCCGCTTTTGGGCAACGAGCCGTTTTTGGTCGTCAATGGCGACGTGTTGACCGACATTGATTTCCAAGCTGCACGACTGGCTGCCCAGCGCATGCAGGAACACAACCTTCTCGCCCATTTGTGGCTGGTGGACAATCCACCCCATCATCCCGAAGGCGACTTCGGCCTGCTTTCAGACGGCCTGGTATCCGCATCATCCTCAGACGGCCAGGCCCTGACTTTCAGCGGCGTGGGCGTTTATCATCCCGCGCTTTTCAAAGATACCCCGGCGCACCAGGCTGCCAAGCTTGCCCCTCTGTTGCGTCAAGCTATGAGCCAAAGCCAAATCAGCGGCGAACACCATAACGGCCTTTGGCTGGACGTCGGTACAGTCGAACGCCTGCAAGAAGCTGACCGTATCGCCCAATGCTGGTAAAACAAAAGGAACGTATCCGATACATCCCTTTCAATATCAAAGGCCGTCTGAAAATATTGGTCAACCCATTTTTCAGACGGCCTCAATCTATCATCAAGCTTTAGCCAATTTCTTTTCTTTATTCATTCCTAACAAGCCATTAACAATCATCACGCACAATCCCGACCAAATCAGGCCATAGCCGATCAATGCGCCTTTTTGCACCGGCTCGCCCAGCCATACAATCGACACAATAAAAAGCAATACAGGCTCCAAATAGCTCAACATGCCGAACACTGCCACCGGCAGCAACTGATTCGCCTTCAAATTCAACTGCATGGATATTGCACTATTAAAACCCAGCAACACAATAAAAAAGATTAAAACCGGTTTGGCCGCAATCATCGCCGGCGTATCCGTTGCCAGCAAAATATACGCCAACGCAAACGGCGTAATCATCAATAAATCAAAGGTCAGCCCGATTAAGGAAGGCACGCCCAGCTTGCGGCGCAGCAGATAATAAAACGGATAAGTACCGAACACCCATACAGTCGTCCACGAAAACGCGCCCGACCGCACCAATTCACATGCCACGCCTGCACACGCCAAGATTACCGCCACCCTCTGCAACCGGTTCAAACGCTCTTTAAACCAAATCCGTCCACCCAGCATCATCACCAAAGGAAACAGGAAATAACCCATGGCAATGTTTACTCCTTCCCCATTGACCGGCCCCCAGACAAACAGCCACAACTGGCTGGCAAATATCGGCGTCGGCAATACAATCAGCAGCCACCGTTTCCAATCCCGGCCGACTCCATAAGCAAAACGCATTGCCGCCAGCCAACCGCTGACCATCGTCATCAGCACGCACAAAGCCGACAGCATGGCGACCATGCGCCAGGCAAACACCTCCGTCCCCGTCATCGGCCTCATCCACATACCGTACAGAAACAGCATGGAAAACAACAAATTGGACGCTATCGCAGCCAGCAAACCTTTGGATAAATTCGTCATTTCAGACGGCCTTTTGCAATCAATCAAAGTTAATATTGTAGAAAAAACGGATGAAAAAATTACTCATCTTTTTGAATGAAGTTTTACCGTAAACATCCGTTTCATTAAAGGCCGTCTGAAAACCATGTTTTCAGGTTTTCAGACGGCCTTTCATTGCATCAAAGCAGTCTAATGCATCAACCCTGCTTCACAATATCCGACAGCGGCCAGCGCGGCTTGACATTGAATGCGCCGACAGCCTGACGCTCGGCAAGACGCATCGCGCCGGCAAAGGCAATCATTGCTCCGTTGTCGGTACAATATGCCATCGGCGGGAAATAAACATTGATTTTTTCTTCCTGCGGCTTTGGTTTGCCTTTTTCAGATGGCATTTTGACGGTTAAGCGCGAAAATTCATCACGCAGCTTCCAGTTTGCACCCACACCGCCGGCAACCACCAAAGTTCTGAAGCCGGTATCCAACAACGCTTTTTTGGCTTTGGCCGCCAACACGTCAACCACCGCATCTTGGAAAGCGCGGCAAATGTCGTTACGTGTCTGCTCGGGAATTTCATCGTTGCCGGTTTCGGCGCGGACTTTTTCGACAGCGGTCAAAACGGCTGTTTTCAAACCGGAAAAGCTCATCTGCAAATCGTGCGAATGGAGCATAGGACGTGGGAATGTGAAGGCATCAGGCGTGCCGAGTTTGGCCAGCTCGGATAATTTGGCACCGCCGGGATAAGGCAAACCTAAAAGCTTGGCCGTTTTGTCGAACGCCTCGCCTGCCGCATCATCCACGCTTTCACCCAGCAAGGTGTAATCGCCGATACCGCGTACAGCCATAAATTGTGTATGCCCGCCCGACACCAGCAAAGCGACAAATGGAAATTCAGGCTTGTCGTCTGCCAACAAAGGCGAGAGCAAATGGCCTTCAAGATGGTGGACAGGGATAACGGGCTTACCGATGGCAAATGCCAAGGCGTTGGCGAAGCCTGAACCGGCCAGCAATGCGCCGCCCAAGCCCGGACCTTGCGTAAAGGCAACCGCGTCGATGTCGGCATAGCCTACGCCTGCTTCCTTCAAGCAACCTTGCGTCAACGGCACGACACGGCGGATATGGTCGCGACTGGCCAATTCGGGGACAACGCCGCCGTATTCGGCGTGCATCGCCATTTGTGTGTGCAAATGATGCGCCAACAGGCCGCGCTCGGTATCGTAGAGCGCAACGCCGGTTTCGTCGCAAGATGATTCAATTCCTAATACCAACATGGTTTGAGGCCGTCTGAAAAAATGATTAAAAACGATTCAGACGGCGTTTTCTCCGAAAACGGAAAAAGGCCGTCTGAAATAAAGTGCGGAATAAGCGGTTTACAAAGTGCCGTAAGAATGCAGGCCGCTCAAGAACATATTCACGCCGATAAAGGCAAAGGCGGTAATGACCAGGCCGATGACTGCCCACCAAGCCAACACCCTGCCGCGCCAGCCTGCCACCAGCCGCAAATGCAACCAAACAGCGTAATTCAGCCAAACGATGAATGCCCAAGTTTCTTTCGGGTCCCAGCTCCAATAGCGACCCCACGCAGAGGCTGCCCACAATGCGCCGAGAATGGTGGCAATCGTGAAGAATAAGAAACCGACAGCAATCGCTTTGTACATAACTTCTTCAATGACTTGCGAGTGCGGCAGCCATGATTTTTTGCCCGCATCTTCTTTTCTGAGCGCCAGCAGTTCGGCAATACCCAGCATGGCAGCGATACAGAATGCGCCGTAGCCGATAAAGTTGGCCGGAACGTGGATTTTCATCCACCAAGACTGCAAAGCCGGAATCAGCGGCTGAATGGCATGAGCCTCGCGTGAAACGCTGTACCATAAGACAAATCCGACCACAATTGCCATAAAGCTGAAGACAAAGCCACCCAGTTTTTGTACGGCAAAACGGCCTTCGTAATAGAGGTACATCAGTGCCGTAATGACCAAGAACAAGATAAATACTTCGTAAAGGTTGGAAACCGGAATATGGCCGGCATCGGGACGCAGCAGATAGCTTTCATGCCAGCGTACCAGCAAACCGACAAAGCCCGCCATCGCGGAAACCCACGCAAACACGGTACCCATGCCCAAAAGCGTATTGGACGACACATTTTTGCGCACCGCCGCTATCGCGCCGACGATATAGGCAAACAAGGCAAAGAACACAAACGCGCATTGCCACATAATCGCCGACTGGCTGCTTAACAGATATTTGAGCAGGAAACCGTCTGCGTGTTTGATGTCACCGCCATACAAATCAACGGCCAAATACGCCAAGCACACGCCCAAAGGGATAAACCAGCGCATCGGTTTGAAAAACCAACCCAGAAAAACGGCAATACCGGCACTCGCCCACAAAATCACCATTTCGTAGATGTCCATGTGCAGACCGGCTTGGGTTTGGGCAATAAACGCACTGATGGCAATCAGCAGTGCGAATGCCCAGTCGAAGAGGTTGAGGTTTCGGATAAATGATTTGTGTGTCAGAAGCTCATGCTCGGGCAAGGCCTGATGTTTGTTATTCATGGTTCAAATCCTTGGCAAGCTGCTGCAATTGCCGTGTGTGTTGCGGAAATTCTTTCTGCAAGTCGCGTTCGTTGCGGCTGGAAGACATGGCAAAACGGATACGGCCGTCTGAAAACAGCAGCCAAGCACGTTTTTCACGGATATAGAACATAAACACCGTGCCCAACACCAGCAATACCGAACCCAAATACACCAAGAATTCCCCCGGAGAACGGGTCATCTGCAATCCGGAAGAGCGCACTTCGGAATAGCCGTCCAATTGCAGCAACATCGGCGCAGGATACTCGGTTAAACCGGTGTACGCATCCATTGCATGCAGCAGGAAGCGGTTGCGTTTTTCATCTTGCGGCCAAGCCGGCAGGTTGTATGTACTGATCGTGTCTTCCAAAGCGGCATTCATCACGCCATAGAGCATCTCATAGAAATAGCCCTGCATTTTTTCCTGCTGATCTTTGGGAATGTTGGTGGTAACAAATTCGTCCAAAGCCAAATAGCCGCCTTTGGCAAAAATCGACAAAGTATTTTCCGCCGCCGCCATGAATTGCTCGCGGATTTCGGCGGGTGCGCCTTTGACGGCGTTGGCAACGGTTTTACGGCGTGCCGCATCGTCTTTCAAATATTGGCGCAAAGCCATAAAGGTATCGATTTTACCGTTTTTATCCATTGGAATGCGCAACCAGCGGTATTGCTGCGCCAAGCCGCTGCGCGTGCCGGTAATGAAGAAATAGTCTTCATCTTGTTTTACCGGCAACATATAGTTTTTATATTCGACCGCCTGCCCTGCTTTGTCGCGGATGCGGTAAACGATAGATGGGCCAATATTGGTGTATTTTTTGCCTTCCTGACGGACAGAACGAACATCATTGATGGCGGATTTCAGGTTTTGCTCTTTTTCAGACGGCTCGCTCATGTCTTCGACGTTCATCGAAGTAAACTGGTCGAATTCCAATTTATAAGAAGCCTTGCCCAAATCCAGCGGAAACTCGCGCATTGAAGTTGCTTTGAGTTTGACCGGAGTACGGTCGGCATCAGCCAGATTCCACGCTTTAAACGTCAAGTCTGAGCCGCCGTCGGCAAAACTTGCCTGATAAACCGTAATACCGTGCAGCGTCAAAGGATAGTTGACGCGGATGGTGTGTTCGCTGACTTTGCCGGTTGCCTTGTCCGTGACTTCCAAGTCGCTGGCGAAATCGCGCGGCATACCGGTATCGTAAAAATCAATATGGAATTTCTTCAATTTGACGGAAAACGGCAAGTCTTGCACGAGCATGCCGTTATCCGCATTCAGAAATACCACGTCCGCGCTCTGACCTTCCGAAATATTGACATTGCCCCTAAACGACAAATTGGACGTACCCAACACGCTTTCGGGCTTAAAGTCTTTGGCGTAAACCGCCGTATTGTCCGGCACGACCCGGCCGGTGAGCATACCGATTTTCAGCAGAATATTGCTGTCTATCAAACCGCCCAAACAAATCACAATCAGCGCGGCATGGGCAAAGATATAGCCCCATTTGTTCATCGCGCCTTTTTTCGCCGCCACCAAAACCGAACCGTCTTCACGCGTAACGGTTTTGCAGCCATAACCTTGTACTTCCAAATACCGTTGTGCGACTTCGGGCGTCACCTGTCCGTCTAAAACGATGGAATGGCGCATTGCCGCCAGCGATTTTTCCTTCGCGTTTTCACGGAACGAACGAATCTCGCGCAAAAACGGCGGAACATTGCGAATCAGGCACAATCCGGTGGAAATCACCAAAAACATCATGATGACAACGAACCACGCCGAGGCATACACGTCGTACAGGCCCAAAAAGCCGAAAATCTGCGACCAAAACGGGCCGAATTTCACCAAATAATCGACTTGCGGCTGGTTTTGCTGCAAGACCGTACCGATAATCGAAGCCACGCCCAACAGGCTGAGCAGGGCAACGGCAAAACGCATGGAGCTGAAAAAGGCAAACCATGGTCTACGGATAAGTGGGACGGATGATGAAGATTTACTCATATCTCAAATGTCGGCTTGGGGCAACCCGATCGGTAGAACGGACTGCTATGACGTGTGATGCGAAAGGAAGAATATTGCATATTGCAGTAAAAATCTTGCCGTCGCTATTTGAAAAAACCAATCAGGCTTATCGGTTTATATTGGCTAAGGCCGTCTGAAGGGTTTTCAGACGGCCTGTATCAATAAACTCGTTTCAGAACGAAATTTAGTGCAAACCTTGAATGAAGTTGGCTACTGCGTTCAACTCTTCTTCGCTCAGGCGGTTGGCAATATCGGCCATGATAGCGTTTTTACGTTGGCCGGATTGGTAAGCTTTCATTTGCTCGACAACGTAAGCTTTGTGTTGGCCGCCCAAACGAGGATAGGCTTGGATTTCAGTACCGCCGCCCGGGATACCTGCGCCGCTAGGGCCGTGGCAAGACATACATGCCGGCAGTTTTTTAGCGCTCAGGCCGCCGCGATAGATTTTCGCGCCCAGCTCTGGGTTTTCTTTAGGATTGGCTTCGCCCGGTTTGCCTTGTTGTTTGGCGTAGTAGGCGGCAGCGTCGCGGATGTCTTGTTCGGACAAGTTCATCACCATCGGTTTCATCACGCCGGCAGCACCGTGGGTACGGGTACCGTCTTTGATGGCCATGGTTTGACCGTAGGTGTAGGCCGCAGCCTGACCTGCCAGTTTAGGATAAGTTGCGATACCGCTGTTACCATCGGCTGCGTGACACGCCGCACAGATAGTAGTCGCTACCTGTTTGCCTTTTTCAGCATCTGCTTTAGGGGCAGCGGAAACCGCACCGGCAGCCAATACCAAGGCCAATAAAGTCAATCGTTTCATGGAGTGCTCCTGATTACAGCATTGCGTACCGCGTCAATGCCTTTTTTATACTCAAATACCGGGGAATTTTCCCGATTAAAACCGATAATTCTATAAACGTGCTATTCTATACCAAGTTTACATTAAATTACTACTCAAATTACCAAACTGCTGCAACATAAATGCCCGATACAAATTATGATGTTGCAGTTTTGTTTCCATGCAAGGAAATACTGATGAACCTTTTTCAAAATGCTAAATTCTTTACAACGGTCAACCATCTGAAAGACCTGCCCGACACGCCGGCCGAGATTGCCTTTGTCGGCCGAAGCAATGCCGGAAAATCCAGCGCCATCAATACTTTAACCAATCATGTGCGCCTTGCCTACGTTTCCAAAACACCGGGCCGCACCCAACACATCAATTTCTTTGAACTGGAAAACGGCAATTTCATGGTCGATTTGCCCGGCTACGGCTACGCGCAAGTACCGGAGGCTATTCGTGCGCACTGGGTCAAACTCTTGGGCGACTACCTGCAACAACGCCGCCAACTGATCGGCCTGATTTTGATTATGGACTCGCGCCATCCGCTCAAGGCTTTAGACATTCAAATGCTGGACTTCTTCCACATCACCGGCCGCCCTGTGCATATCCTGCTGTCAAAAGCAGACAAGCTGTCTAAAAACGACCAGATTAAAACTTTGGCGGCGGTAAAAAAATCACTCAAACCCTACACCGACCGTCAAAAAATCAGCGTTCAACTGTTCTCCAGCCTGAAAAAACAAGGCATGGACGAAGTCAATCAAGTGGTCGGCTCATGGTTTGACGCGCATCGCGAAGAAATCGAGAATCTTGCAGGCGAAACATCGCCTGAATGATTGTAAAACAAGGCGGAATAAGATGAGTTGACCAACCGCAAATCTTATTCCATCATTTGTTTTCTCACCATCGCGTTTACCATTTAATTCGGGGGCATGTCTCACACATGCCTTTTTTTCATCACGCTTTTTTGTTTTCACACGCAAACCACAATCTCCGCCAAATATGCCATCACAACATATCAGCAAGACCGTCTGAAAGAGCGGCTTCGTTCTCCATCATTATTAAAGTGTTAATTTTAGTATTGCAACCAATTACACATCTTAGCATTTTGCTCATATTCAGCTAATTGTTGAGGCATAGAATGCATTCATCGTTCAACAACACAGTAGGAAAGAAAATCATGAAACGCATTAATGCTTTTATTTCAAAAAAACTCATCATTGCCGGTATTATTGCTTCAAGTTTGGGCGTTGCCGGTGCTGCGGGTGCCGTGGCTTTTAAAGAAGGCATGTTTGCGCAGGTTTCCGGTCAGCAAGCGGCAGCAACGGCAGTGGCGCAAGTTGGCGGCGTGGCCAAAGATGTTGATTATAAATACAAACAGCATTTGGGTGGCCGTTATAAGGTGGAAATTTTAAAAGACGGGGTCGAATATGAGGCTCTGGTTGATGCTCAAAGCGGCAAAGTATTGGCGGTAGCGCAAGATAACGATCAAGACAAACGACACTTTGATAAGTATGATAAGCATCATAAACATGACAATGCTGAGCCCTCTTCATCGCAAAATACAGATTATCAGGCTCCTGCCGATGCTGCACCTGGCACACCTGAAAATGCAACCGCTTCCGAGGTAACAAAATCTTAATTTATTTAAACTTTAAAAAAGCCAATGCCGTCTGAAACTTTCAGACAACATTGGCTTTAATGCAGCATTGTTTGAAACACAGCTCCTATCAAGCCCAATCGTTTTCAGACGGCCTTTGCCTCATCTTCGCCATCAGTCCAACCCGCTTCTTTCAATTTCCGCTGTTGCGCATCATATCTGGCTTTTTCCGCCCAATACATTGTCTGGATACAGGCATCGCCGCACTCGCTGCCGCAACATTCCCATGACTCGGGGCGGACAGGTTCGTCTAAAAGCGACTCGCCCAAGATGGCTTCGGCTTTATTCTTCAGGGTCGTATCCATCGGCGATTTCCAAGCGCGCACCGTCAAACTCAATCACTTCGCCGCCGCGTATTTTGGCAGTTTTACGGGTTTCGGTTTCGCCGTTGCGCAACACCAGCCCTTCGGCGATAAATGCTTTTGCCTGTCCGCCGCTTTCGGCAAGGCCGGCCAGTTTCAATAAGTCGCACAACGCGATGTATTCGTTGTCTTCAAGATAGACTGTTGCTTCCATCATTTAATCCTTTTCAATAATGGCGATATTTTAACATGGCCGTCTGAAAGAAAGCCCCCTTCTGTTTTATTTGCTTTATCCAACCTCATTACATTTGGTTTTCAGACGGCCTTTCGCTGCCAACCCTGCTACAATACGCCTTTTATTGTTCACGCCGATTTTGCCATGACCGAGCCGACCTATATCCCCCTGCGCCTGCATACCGAATTCTCGATTACTGACGGTATGGTGCGGATTAAAAAACTGATTGCCAAAGCGCAGGAATACGGTTTGCCTGCTTTGGGCATCAGCGATTTGATGAACGAATTCGGTTTGGTGAAATTCTATAAAGCCTGCCGCGGCGCAGGGATTAAGCCCATCGGCGCGGCGGATGTGTGGATAGGTAATCCGAATGCGCCTGACAAGCCGTTTCGCGCCATGCTGATTATCCGCAACGATGCGGGTTATCTGCGCTTGAGCGAGCTTTTGACGGAGGCCTATGTCGGCAAAGACCGCAATATCCATCATGCGGAACTCAATCCCGAATGGCTGGAAAACGGCGACAACAGCGGCTTGATTTGTTTGAGCGGCGCGCATTACGGCGAAGTGGGCGTGAATCTCTTAAACGGCAATGAAGACGCGGCGCGTGCGGCGGCGTTGAAATACGCGGCGTGGTTTCCCGATGCGTTTTATTTAGAGCTGCAACGCCTGCCCGAACGCCCTGAATGGGAGGCTTGTGTTTCCGGCAGCGTGAAGCTGACGGAGGAACTGGGTTTGCCGGTGGTAGCGACGCATCCGACGCAGTTTATGAGCCGCGACGATTTCAACGCGCACGAGGCGCGGGTGTGCATCGCGGGCGGCTGGGTGCTGACGGACAAGAAACGTCCGCGCGATTTCACGCCAAGCCAGTTTTTCATTCCGCCGGAAACCATGGCCGAACGTTTCGCCGATTTACCCGAGGCCTTGGAAAACACGGTGGAAATTGCCAAACGCTGTAATCTACACATCACATTGGGCAAAAACTTCCTGCCGCTCTTCCCTACTCCGGACGGCCTGTCGCTGGACGATTATTTGGTGAAGCTGTCCAACGAGGGCTTGCATGAACGTATGGTTCAGCTTTATCCCGACGAGGCAGAGCGTGCGGCAAAAATGCCGGAATATCAGGAACGGCTGGATTTTGAGTTGAACATCATCATCCAGATGAAATTCCCCGGCTATTTCCTTATCGTACAAGACTTTATCAACTGGGCGAAAACGCACGGCTGTCCGGTAGGGCCGGGACGCGGTTCGGGCGCTGGCTCGCTGGTGGCGTATTCGCTGAAGATTACCGACCTTGACCCGCTGAAATACGCGCTGCTGTTCGAGCGTTTCTTGAACCCTGAACGCGTCTCCATGCCTGACTTTGACGTCGACTTCTGTCAGGCAAACCGTGGCCGCGTGATTGAATATGTGCGCGAAAAATACGGCGCGGATGCGGTAAGCCAGATTGTTACCTTCGGCACGATGTCGTCCAAAGCGGTGATTCGCGACGTCGGACGCGTGCTGGAACTGCCGTTTATGCTGTGCGACAAACTGTCCAAACTGATTCCGTTGGAAGCCAACAAACCCCTGAGTTTGGAAAAAGCCATGGAGGCCGAGCCGCAGATTCAGGAATTGATTGAAGCGGAAGAAGCGGACGAACTGATTACGCTGGCGAAAAAGCTGGAAGACCTGACGCGCGGTTTGGGTATGCACGCGGGCGGCGTGTTGATTGCGCCGGGCAAGATTTCCGATTACAGCCCCGTGTATCAGGCGGACGAATCCGCCTCGCCCGTATCCATGTACGACAAGGGCGACGTGGAAGACGTGGGTTTGGTGAAGTTCGACTTTTTGGGTCTGCGCAACCTGACCATTATCGAAATGGCGCAGAACAACATCAAAAACACCACCGGCGATATTGTCGATGTCGGCAAGATTCCGCTTGACGACCAAGCTGCCTACCAAATCTTCCGCGATGCGAACACCACCGCCGTCTTCCAGTTCGAGTCGACCGGCATGAAAAAAATGCTGAAAACGGCGCACACGACCAAGTTTGAAGAACTCATCGCCTTCGTGTCGCTCTACCGCCCAGGCCCGATGGACAACATCCCCGACTTCGTCGCGCGCATGAAGGGACAGGAATTCCAATACATCCACCCGCTGCTCGAAGGCATCCTCGCGCCGACCTACGGCATTATGGTGTATCAGGAACAAGTAATGCAGGCGGCGCAGATTATCGGCGGCTACTCGCTCGGCGGCGCAGACTTGTTGCGCCGCGCCATGGGTAAGAAAAAGCCCGAAGAAATGGTGAAACACCGCGAAATTTTCGCCGAAGGCGCGGCAAAACAAGGCATTTCGCGCGAAAAATCCGACGAAATCTTCAACTACATGGAAAAATTCGCCGGCTACGGTTTCAACAAATCCCACGCCGCAGCCTACGCCCTGATTTCCTATCAGACCGCATGGCTCAAAGCCCATTATCCTGCCGAATTTATGGCGGCAACCATGTCGTCTGAATTGGACAACACCGACCAGCTCAAGCATTTCTACGACGACTGCCGCGCCAACGGCATCGAGTTCCTGCCGCCCGACATCAACGAATCCGACTACCGCTTCACGCCGTATCCGAACATGAAAATCCGCTACGCACTCGGCGCGATTAAAGGCACGGGCGAAGCCGCCGTCGAATCCATCATCGCCGCGCGGCAAAGTGGCGGCAAGTTTACCGGCCTCTTGGACTTCTGCGAGCGCGTCGGCAAAGAACACATGAACCGCCGCACCCTCGAAGCCCTAATACGCGGCGGCGCGTTCGACAGCATCGAGCCCAACCGCGCCATGCTCTTGGCGAACATCGACCTTGCCATGAGCAACGCCGACCAAAAAGCCGCCAACGTCAATCAGGGCGGACTTTTCGACATGATGGAAGACGCCATTGAACCGGTGCAGCTCATCGACGCGCCCATGTGGAGCGAATCGGAAAAACTCGCCGAAGAAAAAACCGTCATCGGCTTTTACCTGTCCGGCCACCCGTTCGGCCCGTATGCCCAAGAAGTCCGCCAAATCGCCCCGACCAAATTGGGCCGTCTGAAACCGCAAGACAGCGTACGCCTCGCCGGATTCGTTACCGCTGTGCGCACCATGATGGGCAAACGCGGCAAAATCGCCTTCGTCAGCCTTGAAGATTTGAGCGGTCTGGTGGAAATCATGGTCAGCGGCCACACGCTGGAAAACTGCGCCGACTACCTCAAATCCGACCAAGTGCTGATTATCGAATCCAAAGTCAGCCGCAACGACTACGGCGGCGGCGACGGTCTGCGCATTATGGCAAACCAAGTCATGACCCTGCAAATGGCGCGCGAACGCTACGCCCGCAGCCTCAGCCTCGTCCTCGCCCCCGGCCACGATATCGCACGCCTCGCCGCCATCCTCACCGCCCACCGCCTGCCCGACACGTCGCACATTCCGCTGCAACTGTCGTACAGCAACGGCAAAGCATCAGGCAAATTGAAAATTGCGCCAAAATGGATGGTAACGCCAAGCACCGCCTTGTTTGACGAACTGGAAACATTGCTCGGCAGCAGGGCCGTCCGCGTGAATTGGTAAAACTAAAGGCCATCTGAAACTATACGTTCAGACGGCCTTTAATTTAAAAAGCGCTTTAAAAACATAAATCAGATAAAGATTCAGGCTTTCAGACGACCTTATTGTATAGGGAGATTATCTGAAAAGTTTATTGTACAAAGCCTTTGGCCAATAGGGAAAAGTAGCCCACAATAAAGGGGAACGACAATGCCGAAACAATACCCAGCACCCAGTAAATACATTGGTTCAGTACAGTTTTTGAGGCGGTAAGCCGCAACAGTTTGAAATACAGAGAGAACCAGGTTGATGACAAGGCAATAATCAGCAAAAAGCTGACTAGGGAGAAGGAACCGGAGAAAGCGTATCCCAGCATTGTCCCTATCGTGGCATAAAGCATGCCTGCGCCTAGCGCCCATTTCCAGATGGGATAAAGCCTATCGGGAAAATTCAGTGTTCCGGAGGCTTGGAGCCTGCCGAATACCAATACAAATATGATGTCAAACATAATAATGGCTGTTTTAGTGTAGGGTACGACAATATATATGAAAAGGGGGTGAAAATACCCCCCCTTTCCCTACAGATGCTCCATATTAAAGGCCGTCTGAAAAACAGTTTTATTTAACGATTTCAACCGGGCCGTGGTCGTCGCAGTGGTCGCCATGTTGGTGATGCAGACGGCCGTTGACGATGTAGTCAACGTGATCGCCGTGCGGTACGGCTTCGTGGCCGCAACCTTCGCCGTGAACGTGGCCGTGGCAGGTGTCAACCGGATGGCAGCCGTCAGGGTTGGTTTCATTGACGCTCAGAGCATGCTTGTCGTAGTGGCCGTTGTGCTCATGGTGCAGGTGGCCGTCGTGCAGATAATCGACGTGGCCTTCGTGTTTGATGGCAGTGTGGCCGCAGTTTGCGCTGTGAACGTGGTCATGATGTTCGTGGGTTTTACAGGTCATTTTTCTCTCCTAATGTTCAGTGAATAGCAATCTTTCTCGATTGATTATTCCATCTTATCTTTTTTTGATGCAAACGTAAATAATTTTACAGTTATTAATATATTGTTACGCTATATCATCTGTTGATATATAAGCCTATTTTATTTTTCAGACGGCCTTTCATCTATAATTCATTTATTTTCAGCGAGAACTTCAAACCCTTCCGGCAATGTAAAATATCGAATTTTTCAGCCGTAACAGGTAACATGGAAACAAAGGGATGAATCCTTCAAACAAACAGGTACTGTAATGGGAAAACAAGCCAAACTTTATATGGTTCGCAGCACGCAAGGTGCGCTTTATGATGTATTTTTTGAACGCGGTGTTGCGGCATTGGCCTGGCCTATGCTGGCCGAAGCGGCGGCCAAGGGTTTTGGCCGTGAGGAGCTGACCGATATTTACCGTTCGGCCGTACCGGATGTGAAGTTGAGAACGGCGCAATCGGGCGCGGCTCAGGTGTGGCGGTTTGTCAACGAATTGGCTGATGGAGATGCCGTACTGACCTACTCGCCTGCTTTGCGCCGTTATCGGGTCGGCAGGATTACGGGCGGCGCGGTACATTGTCCGCAATGGGACGATGAAAAAATGTCGCTGGTGCGGCCGGTTGAGTGGCTGGGCGAAGTGTGCCGTGATGATTTGAGTGCGGCTACGCAACGGGCTTTGGGCAGCGTGGCAACTTTGTTTGCGGTATCGGAAGCGTGTGCGGCAGAAATTTTTGAACGCGTGGGTTTTCAGACGGCCTAAGAAGGGAAAGGAAACAGGATTATGTGGAACACCATGCATGAATGGCTGAACGCTTTGCCTGTCAGTGAAGAAATCATTAAATCGGCATTGATGTCGGTATTGATGATTGTGGCCGTCATTGCCGGGCGCAGCATTTTGCTCTCGGCGCATTTTCGCAGCCATCCGGATTTGAGCATTGAAAACAAACGCCGCTCGCTGGTGTTCAGCCGCAACGTGACCATGTTGCTGATCCTGCTCGGGCTGGCGATGATTTGGGCGGCGCAGATTCAAACTTTGGCCTTGTCGATGTTTGCAGTGGCCGCGGCGATTGTGGTGGCAACCAAAGAGCTGATTATGTGTTTGTCCGGCAGCATCCTGCGCTCGGTAACCAAACAATACTCCATCGGAGACTACATCGAAATCAACGGCCTGCGCGGACGGGTGGTCGATATCAATATGCTGAACACGCTGATGATGCAAATCGGCCCTAATCCATTGATCGGCCAACTTTCCGGCAAAACGCTCTCGTTTCCCAACAGCCTGCTTCTGAGCCACACCGTGCGCCGCGACAATATTTTGGGCAATTATGTGATTCATACGGTGGAAATCCCCGTGCCGATTCATTTGGATTCGGACGAAATCATAGGCCGTCTGAAAGCCGTTCTTGAGCCCTTGTGCGCAGCCTATGTTCCCGTTATCCAACAATATTTGGAAAACGTTCAAGCGCAAAAACTCTTTATTACCCCCGCCGCCCAGCCGCGCGTGTCCCGCGTGCCGCATGATGACAAGGTGTACCACATCATCGTACGCTTCGCCTCCCCCGTTTCCAAACGGCTGGAAATACAACAGGCCGTCTTAGACGAATTTTTGCGCACGCAATACCGACTGATCAACCAAACAAAATAGTACGGTTTGTTTATTGATACAATTAAATCCCTTACAATAATGAAGTTCACAATCAACAATAAGGAAAAGTCATGTTGCCCGAATCAGCCCTTGCCGAAATGTATCCCGTCATTATGACCCCCAGCCATGACGGCAAATATTTCCACAACTACACCCTCTCGCTTCTGAACATCGTCCACACCAACGCCTCCCTCGGCCTGCCGCTGCAAGTAATGATGCAGCGCGGCGAAAGCCTGATTACGCGCGCGCGCAACAACTGCGTGGCCAAATTTTTGGAAAACAAAGAATGGACGCATTTATTCTGGATTGACTCCGACATCGGCTTCTCTCCCGACTCATTCTACCGCCTGCTCTTGGCCGATAAAGACGTTGTAG
Organism: Neisseria sp. P0021.S007; assembly: GCF_051956855.1. NCBI lineage: Bacteria > Pseudomonadati > Pseudomonadota > Betaproteobacteria > Neisseriales > Neisseriaceae > Neisseria > Neisseria sp. P0021.S007. The sequence goes on along the minus strand of NZ_JBQCXA010000005.1, from coordinate 77,708 downwards.
CCGGCGTTTATCCGCTCAAACGCGAAAACTGGCCGAAAGCAGGCCTTCCGGCCGGCATGACCCAAGCCGATTTTGAGCGTATGTACACTTCTTACACCGTCAACACCAACGACAAAGATGAAAACGGTGAAATCGTATTGAAAGTCGATGAAGACGGTTTTATGAAAGTCCATGACGCGCCAACCGGCTTCATGGTTATCAAACGCAGCGTATTTGAAAAAATGATAGAGGCCTACCCCGAGTTGAACTACGTCTCCGACAGCGACTACAGCCCGGAAAACAAAGGCCTGCACTACCGCTTCTTCGACTGCATGGTCGATCCCGAAAGCAAACGCTACCTGTCTGAAGACTACACCTTCTGCTACCTCTGGCGTCAAATCGGCGGAGAAGTGTACGTCGACGTGCAATCCAACCTGACCCACCAAGGCGCAAAAGTGTATCGCGGCTCGTTTGCCGAATCCCTGCAAACCAATGTTGCCAATGCGGTTTATGCCCCAGAAGGCACCACCATGCGCCTCGAGCTGGCTGCGCCATTGCACGCCAATCCGCGCGGCGCAGAATAAGATTGGCCGACAGGAAGGCAGGACACTTTAATTCTGCCTGTCTGCCACCATATAACGCCTATCGTTTTCTTTTCAGACGGCCACAAGGCCGTCTGAATCCATCTTATTCAGGAGAAACCATATGAGCGACAACGTCCTGCTCCACTTGGGCGAAGAACCCCGTTTCGACCAAATCAAAACCGAAGACATCAAACCCGCCCTGCAAACCGCCATTGCCGAAGCGCGCGAACAAATCGCCGCCATCAAAGCGCAAACGCACACCGACTGGGCCAACACCGTCGAAAAACTGACCGACATTACCGAACGCGTCGGCCGCATTTGGAGCGTGGTTTCCCATCTCAACTCCGTAGTCGACACGCCCGAATTGCGTGCCGTATACAACGAATTGATGCCAGAAATCACCATCTTCTTCACCGAAATCGGTCAAGACATCGAGTTGTACAACCGCTTTAAAATCATCAAAAACTCTGCCGAATTCGACACCCTCTCCCCGGCGCAGCAAACCAAGCTCAACCACGACTTGCGCGATTTCGTCCTCAGCGGTGCCGAATTGCCGCCCGAACAGCAGGCAGAACTGGCGCAACTGCAAACCGAAGGCGCGCAACTGGGTGCCAAATTCGCACAAAACATCCAAGACGCAACCGACGCTTTCGGCATTCACTTTGACGATGCCGCGCCGCTTGCCGGCATTCCCGAAGACTCCCTCGCCATGTTTGCCGCCGCCGCGCAAAGCGAAGGTAAAACAGGCTACAAAATCGGCCTGCAAATTCCGCACTACCTCGCCGTCATCCAATACGCCGACAACCGCGAACTGCGCGAACAAATCTACCGTGCCTACGTTACCCGCGCCAGCGAATTGTCTGACGACGGCAAATTCGACAATACGGCCAACATCGACCGCACTCTCGAAAACGCATTGAAAACCGCCAAACTGCTCGGTTTCAAAAACTACGCCGAGCTGTCGCTGGCAACCAAAATGGCCGACACGCCCGAACAGGTTTTAAACTTCCTGCACGACCTTGCCCGCCGCGCCAAACCGTTTGCCGAAAAAGACTTTGCCGAAATCAAAGCCTTTGCACGCGAGAGCCTGAATATCGAAGATCCGCAATCTTGGGATTTGAGCTACGCCGCCGAAAAACTGCGTCAAGCCAAATACGCCTTCAGCGAAACCGAAGTGAAAAAATACTTCCCTATCAGCAAAGTATTGGCAGGCCTGTTTGCCCAAATCAAAAAACTCTACGGCATCGAGCTGGCTGAAAAAACCGTCCCCGTTTGGCACAAAGACGTGCGCTATTTCGAGCTGAAACAAGACGGCCAAACCATCGGCGGCGTTTACATGGACTTGTACGCACGCGAAGGCAAACGCGGCGGCGCATGGATGGACGGCTACAAAAGCCGCCGCCGTTTCGCCGACGGTACGCTGCAACTGCCGACTGCTTACCTCGTCTGCAACTTCACCCCGCCGGTCGGCGACAAAGAAGCGCGTTTGAGCCACGACGAAATCATCACCCTCTTCCATGAAACCGGCCACGGCCTGCACCACTTGTTGACCCAAGTTGACGAAGTGGGCGTATCCGGCATCAACGGCGTCGAATGGGACGCGGTCGAGCTGCCCAGCCAATTCATGGAAAACTTCGTTTGGGAATACGACGTATTGGCGCAAATGTCCTCGCACGAAGAAACCGGCGCGGTATTGCCGAAAGAGCTGTTCGACAAAATGCACGCGGCTAAAAACTTCCAACGCGGTATGTTCCTCGTCCGTCAAATGGAATTTGCCCTCTTCGACATGGAAATCTACCATCAGGAAGATGAAGGCCGTCTGAAAGAATGGCCGCAAATCTTGGACAAAGTGCGCCAAGAAGTCGCCGTAACCCAACCGCCGGCATACAACCGCTTTGCCTTGAGCTTCAGCCACATCTTCGCCGGCGGCTACTCCGCAGGCTATTACAGCTACGCATGGGCGGAAGTTTTGAGCGCGGACGCTTACGCCGCTTTTGAAGAAAGCGACGATGTTGCCGAAACAGGCCGCCGCTTCTGGAAAGAAATACTGGCCGTCGGCGGTTCGCGCAACGCAGCCGAATCCTTCAAAGCCTTCCGCGGCCGCGAACCAAGCCTGGATGCCCTGCTCCGCCACAGCGGTTTCGACAACGCAGCTTGATTTGAAAATCCGCCGTTTTAATTGCTGATTCAACGCTAAAGGCCGTCTGAAATATTTCAGACGGCCTTTTTATAATCCATTCAATATGTTCAGCAAAACAAATAAAACCATTCAACCGATAAAACTACCCGGCGCGGAACGCCGCAATGATTGCCAAGCTCAATATTTTCCCAATGCAGACCAACCGCCCATAAAAACAGGGCATGTTCCCATGCCCTATCATTTGAATTTCAGACGACCTTTCGGTTGTCAAAATTTATTAGGAACAATGAGTACACCTATCCCTAACAAGACTTCGAGAAAAACAGAAGTCCGCATTTCAAACCCCTATCTCCCCCTGCCCATCGCTAAAATTAGTTTTTGCCTTTTTTATCGCCGGCAGCCAAACGCATATTGATAAATTCCATCATCAAATCTTTTTTCGTCCAGAAAAAGGTTTTCATTTTTTCCAAAGAATAGATTTTCCGAATCATCGCCGGCAATCCTGCGTGAACGATGGCCGCGACTTCGCCATTGGTTGTTTCGTTGTCCATGGCGGCTTTGAGGTTTAGATTGTGCGTATTCAGGTAGTTGCTAAGCTCTTTCCTGACGCTGTTGCTGATTTCAAATTGTTTCATGTTTTCCGTCCATAATGTTTTTATAATTAAATAGCATAGGATTTTAACAAGTTTTTTGCATTGTGCATATATTAACTTGCATATTGTTGCGAAATTTACAATTTGGTTTTTGGGTAAAATCGCGCCTGCAACACATTGTTGCGGCGCACTAAATCGGATTGTTTTGACTATTTTGTTTTGGCTCGGGCCGTATTGCGGATAAAATAATGGTTTTAGGTTTTGGGGCCGTCTGAAATGTATTTGTGGTTTAAGCTGTTACACATATTTTTTGTGATTTCTTGGTTTGCCGGACTGTTTTATCTGCCACGGATTTATGTGAATCTGGCGCAATTAGAGCCTGGTAGCGTGGAATATGTACGGCTGACGGATATGTCGCGCAGGCTGTACCGCTTTATGTCGCCTTTGGGCTGGGGAACGCTGATATTTGGCGCGGCCATCGGGTTTGTAAATAATTGGTGGGGCAACGGCTGGCTGGCGGTTAAATTATTGTGCGGCCTGCTGCTCTTGGCTTACCAGCTTTATTGCGGCCTGCTGCTGCGCCGTTTTCAAAACGGCAGCAATGTGTATTCGCACCGCTGGTATCGGGTATTCAACGAACTCCCCGTATTGATGATGGTGGCCGCGCTTTATATGGTGGTTTTCAAGCCGTTTTGATCTTCAGACGGCCTGTTTGGTAAATAAGGAAAGAATTCATGACGGTCGAAATCGAACGCCGCTTTTTACTGGCAGATGACAGTTGGCGCAAAGCGGCAAGCGAGCCGCTGGTGTTGCAACAGGGCTATTTGAGCGTGGAAAAAGAGCGCACCATCCGCGTGCGGATTATCGGTTCGCAAGCATGGCTGACCCTGAAAGGCTATATTTCCGACATGACGCGCAGCGAGTTTGAATACGAAATTCCGCTGGCTCACGCGCAAGTGATGATGGCGGATATGTGCCCGTTTAAAATGGAAAAATACCGCTATCGGGTCGAATTTGAAGGTTTTGTGTATGAAATCGACGAATATTTCGGCGACAATGCGCCATTGATTGTGGCGGAAATCGAATTGCCGTCTGAAGATACCGAGTTTCCCAAACCGTCTTGGCTGGGCAAGGAAATCACGTCAGACGGTAAATTCACCAATGCGTATTTGAGCAAACATCCGTATTCGTCTTGGACGGAATAAGGGCGACAGCTGCACTGCACAGACAAAAAAGGCATGTATCGAACATGCCTTTTTTCTTTTCAGACGGCCTGATTTACCTTACCGATATTTGTATCAAGCTGCTTTCGACATACCGTTTCAAATATCGGGCAAGCCCGTGTGTTTTATCAGTTGAACTTTACGCCGGACGGCAGGCCACCATATAGTTAACCTCGGTCGAGTCGCACAGGGAATAACGACCGCTCAACAAATTGTAGGTCATGCCCTTGCTGCCGACGGTATCCAATCCGGCTTGGCGGCACATACGCGCAAGTTCTGCCGGCGTAATGAATTTTTTCCAGTCGTGCGTGCCTTTGGGGACGAATTTCAACAGATATTCCGCGCCGACAATCAGATGCAGATAAGATTTGGGATTGCGGTTGATGGTGGAGAAAAACACCATGCCGTCAGGTTTGACCAGTTTCGCACAGGCTTGAACGATGGCAGACGGATCAGGAACGTGTTCCATCATTTCCATACACGTTACCACGTCAAAGCTATGCGGCTGCTCGGCGGCGAGGTCTTCAACGCGGATGCAGCGGTAATCGATATTGGCAACGTGTTGGCTGGCCGCATGGGCAGCGGCGGTTTGCAGGGATTTTTCCGCCATATCGATGCCGGTCACGTGTTCTGCACCGCGTTTGGCCATGCTTTCCGACAAAATACCGCCACCGCAGCCTACATCTAACACACATTTGCCTGCCAATCCGGTATAGCCGTCGATATAGTTTAGGCGCAAGGGGTTGATGTCATGCAGGGGCTTGAATTCGCCGTTTTTATCCCACCATTTGTCGGCGATTTGGCTGAACTTGGCGATTTCGCCGGCATCTACGTTGTCGTGTTGATTGCTCATGGTTTGCTCCTGCATAAAATAATTCGCCTGATTTTAGCCGATTGTGCTTCAAAATAAAATGTTTCAGACGGCCTTTGCCTGTTTATCGGCCCTATTTCAACTTTCATCCGTCTGCCCATAAAAAACGCACCTTGTGACAAGGTGCGTTTCAATCGGTGCGGTTTAGAATTTAGCGCCGGATTCGTTGGCCATGTAGTCAACTGCGGCTTTCACTTCATCGTCGCTCAAGCTGCCGTTGCCGCCTTTGGCAGGCATGGCTTGGAAGCCTTCGATTGCGTGTTTGTGCAGAGTGTCTTTACCTTGTTTAATGCGAGGCGCCCAGTCTTCTTTTTTGCCTACGGCCGGAGCGCCGGGAATCAAGCCGCTGTGGCATGCTTTACAGTTCGCTTCAAAAACAGCTTTGCCGTCCACTTTGGCGGATTCGGCAGGCTTGGCTTCAGCGGCAGGCGCTTCGGCTTTCTCTTCAGGCTTGGCGGCTTCTTCAGGTTTGGCGGCTTCCTCTGCTTTGCTGGCGGCGGCTTCAACCTTATCGGCAGCTTCTTGAGCGGCAGATGCAGTCGCATCGGCAGCAGAAGCGGCTTCGTTTTTCACTTCAGATGCAACGGCTTGAGCAGTCTCTTGTGTCTCCTGTTTAGCCTCTTGGGAACAAGCTGTCAAACCAGCCATCATCATTACGGCAATCAGTAATTTGTTCATGTTCTGTCTTTCCTTAATTTTATTTAAATCACTGTTTTATATAAACAGCTTAAAAATTCTAGCATAGAAACTAATACTTTTGACCTACACTATAATAAATATTGGTATAAATCAGATTTTGTCTCAAAAACTGAAAAACATATTGACACCACCTCTCCACTCGGATAGAAATTCACCCCATTTGTCATGAAATGCGATAACTTTCATTTTATTGTTCAAGCAGTTACTCATTTTATTTTCAAAGTTTCTTTTAGAATTCAACTTTTTACCGACTTCTCCATAAGTAGCGTCAACCTAAAAGCCATCCCCATCCAAACAGGCCGTTTGAATCCCAATCAGGTTTCAGACGGCCTTTTTGAATCATGTTAATAAACATTTGCCGCTTGGCCATGCAAAAGACACCGGCAGGCTTACTTGTTTATAGAGTTTTTCATATTCCGACTACAATTTAATCCAATGCCATTAGCCTTTTGCCAAGGTTTCAGCTTCAGTCCACAATCCCCGCTTCTGCTCTGCCGTCAATTTCTTAATGCCGATTTCCTGTTTTAGCGCTTCACTCTTGTTCAGGCCGTCTGAAACGATGCGCATCTCGACAGGCTTGTTCAAACGCGTGTATTTCGCGCCTTTTCCTGACAAGTGCGCCGTAAACCGCTCTTGCGGATGGTTGCTGATGCCGCAATAAAACGCGCCGTTTTCGCACAAAATCAGGTAAACGCTCCAATTTTCCGCGTTCATAAATCCCCTTCCTTGGCAAAACTCTCGGTAAAAATGCGCACGGCAACCTCGGTTTTGGCAGACTGCACACGATAAGGCGTTACCAAATAAAGGCTGACCGGCGGCAATGTCCATTCAGGCAAAACCGCTTTCAGACGGCCTTGTGCAATTTTCTCCCTCACTTCGCCGCCCACCTGCAAAGACAAACCAAATCCGCTTTCGGTCAGGTTACACACGGCGGCAAGATGCGTACAGGCAATGCTGTCGGCGATGTCGAGGAAATAGCTTTCTTCACCATTTTGCAAGGTCGTGCGGACAGGTAAAAGATGCAGCCAGCGGTGTGCATGAAGCTGAGAGGGATGGGTAATGGGCGGATGCCGGTCAAGATAATCCGGCGCGGCGCAAATGATGTACGGCCAAGTCACGAGATGGCGCGCGACCAAATTGGGATCGTCCAAAGCGCGGTCGCCGCCGCGTATGGCGATGTCGGTCTGATTGTGTTGCAGGTCGTCCAAAGTATAGCTGAAATTAAGGACGGGGCGGATTTTGGGAAACTCGGTTTGCAATCGTGAAAAGGCCGTCTGAAAAGCGCGGGATTCGATGACCGTAGAAGTCAGGGAAATGCGCAATTCGCCGACAGGTTCGGTTTTCAGATTGTCGATAACGGTACGCGTATCGGCAAGGGTGGCGGCGAGACGGCGGCAGTATTCGCCCAAGGCGCGGCCGGCATCGGTAGGCGCAAGGCTGCGCGTGCTGCGGTTTAACAGCTTGATGCCGTGCAGGGTTTCGAGGCGATTGATGTGCTGGCTGACAGCAGACGGGGTCATGCCCAGCGCGGCAGCGGCGGCATTCATGCTGCCATGTTCGAGGACAGTAGCGAAAACAAGCAGGGGTTTGATGTCTTGCATTTAGAAATAATTGTTTAGTTTAACTTCACAATAATAACAGTAAATCAGGGATTATCAAGCATTTCAGACGGCCTTACAATGCACTCATCTAATCAATCACATCCCCACAAGGAGTTAAATATGAAAATCGCAGTTATCGGTGCAACAGGTTATGTCGGCAACGCAGTCGTTCAAGAATTAGCAGGCCGCGGTCATAAAGTAACCGCTTTCGCCCGCAACACAGACAAAGTGTTCCAAGCGCAAAATGTTGCCGCAGTCTCCGCAGATGTCAATGCAGCCGATTTTGCCGACAAACTGGCCGGTTTTGATGCCGTAGTCAGCGCGTTCAACCCGGGCTGGACCAATCCCAACATCGGCGCGGATTTCACACACGGCGCAAACAGCATTGTCGAAGCAGCAAAAGCAGCGCAAGTGCCTTATTTATTGCTCGTCGGCGGCGCGGGCAGCCTGTATGTGGCACCCGGTTTGCAAGTTATCGATACGCCCGACTTCCCGAAAGAAATTTTCGACGGCGCCAATGCCGCACGCCATCTCTTGGCAGAACTCCTGCCGCGCCGCGATGTGAACTGGTCTTTCGTTTCCCCTCCGGCACGACTGGGCGCGGACGGCGGTTTCAGCGAAGACAAAACCGGCAAATACCGCTTGGGCAAAGACGATTTGCTGATGGACGGTGAAATTCCGGCAGGCATCAGCGTGGCCGATTTGGCAGTCGCCATCGCCGACGATGCGGAAAACAAAGCGCATTTGTTTGAACGCTTTACTGTCGCCGCCGTTTAATCATCTTAATTTAAAGGCCGTCTGAAACCCAAAGTTTCAGACGGCCTTTTCATATTCGGATTGATAGAAATAAATATTTAATTACAATTTTGCTATAGCAAACATAACTAACTTCCGATATTTCAAGGCTTCCAACCTCGTCAGTCCCACCTGCGCGGAAATGACGGCAATAGGTATTGCGTATCGAAAATAAAGTAATTGGGCTATATAAAACAAAAACCACCGTTTCCACCCACCTCAAACGGCAGGCGGTTTTAATTCAATTTGATTTTTCGAGCCACCACCAATTTCGTTATCTATAAAATCATTGAATTGTTGACGGAACTCCATTGGTCGTGCGATATAAGGAATCGGAGCATGACTGCCGCCCGTCCCTCTGACCACTACGGAGCCATAATTGAAAATCCTGCCCCAAAAACCTTGATTTACCGAAATACTTTCGATACGGTTGATATTTATCTCAATTGTTTGCCGGCGGATAAAGCCAAACTTAGCGATAACCCTTTTGTTAGTTAAAGCAAGCTCGGTTGTCATTACATTCAATACCGCGAACACTATAAATACGATACCGATTACCCACATCAACAGCAGGATACCGAAAAAAATCCTCCAGAATTGGGAAAACCACGATACTTGCGCTTTATAAACAATACGTTCACCTCGCCCTAAAGAGCTTTCAATATAACTTGTCATTTAACATTCTCCACATTAGGTATTTTCCAAAAATACGGATTATAATCCGTGGATAAATAGGCGTCAAAATTGGATATTTTGAGATTTGTGAAGACAAATCTCATGAGTAAAATCAGTGTTTTGATAGGTATAAAAATCCGAGAAATCCGCAAACAGTCCAATATCAACCAAGAAAGCTTAGCCTTACTTGCCGATATAGACAGAAGCTATATGGGTAGAATAGAAAGGGGGGAGGTCAACATAACGGTTGATAAACTATATCAACTGTCTTCTGCTTTAAACTGTTCCGTACACGACTTACTACCGGATGATTTGGAAATTAAAAATACCTGAACCGTTTAAGTAGTCCGCCCACATTGCCAATCTGCTAAAAAGGTCGTCTGAAACCCCAAAACCCAAAGTTTCAGACGGCCTTTTGCTATAATACGCACATTAAATTTACCTATACGCGAGTTCTCATGTCCGTAACCCAACCCACCATCGCCGCCATCGCCACCGCACCCGGACGCGGTGGAGTCGGCGTGATCCGCCTTTCCGGCAAAAACCTGCTGCCTTTGGCGCAAACCCTCAGCGGCGGCAAAACGCCCAAGCCGCGCACCGCGCTTTACACCGACTTTCTCGGCGGCGACGGACAGCCGATAGACAACGGCATCCTGCTCTACTTCGCCGCGCCAGCCAGCTTTACCGGCGAAGACGTGATTGAGTTGCAGGGACACGGTGGCCCCGTCGTGATGGACATGTTGCTCTCGCGCTGCCTCGAACTGGGTGCGCGCATGGCGGAGCCGGGCGAATTTACCAAACGCGCCTTCCTCAACAACAAACTCGACCTTGCACAAGCCGAAAGCGTCGCCGACCTCATCGACGCCTCCAGCAAGTCTGCCGCACGTATGGCGTTGCGTTCGCTCAAAGGCGCATTTTCCCGACACATACACGAGCTGGTAGACGACCTTATTACTTTGCGGATGCTGGTCGAAGCCACGCTGGACTTCCCCGAAGAAGACATCGACTTTCTCGAAGCCGCCGACGCGCGCGGCAAGCTCCAAGCCCTGCAAGGCCGTCTGGAAACCGTGCTTGCCAGTGCGGAACAAGGCGCGATTTTGCGCGAAGGCATGAACGTCGTCCTCGTCGGCGCGCCCAACGTCGGCAAATCCAGCCTGCTCAACGCCTTGGCTGGCGACGACATCGCCATCGTAACCGACATCGCCGGCACCACCCGCGACACCGTGCGCGAACAAATCACCCTCGACGGCGTGCCCGTCCACATCATCGACACCGCCGGTCTGCGCGAAACCGACGACGTGGTCGAACAAATCGGCATCGAGCGCAGCCGCAAAGCCGTCTCCGAAGCCGATGTCGCCCTGATTCTGATTGACCCGCGCGAAGGCTTGAACGCCAAAACCCAAGCCATTTTGAACAGCCTGCCCGAAGGTTTGAAAAAAATCGAAATCCACAACAAAGCCGACCTGACCGGCGAACCTGTCGCCGTCCGTTCAGACGGCCTCGCGCAAACCGGCGCGGAAAGTGTCATCAGCCTGTCCGCCAAAACCGGCGCGGGTCTTGACTTACTCAAACACGCGCTGTTGCAGGAAGTCGGCTGGCAGGGCGAAAGCGAAAGCCTGTTCCTCGCCCGCAGCCGCCACCTCAACGCCCTGCACGAAGCCGAAGCCGAGCTGGAAAACGCCGCCCTCTGCGACAACAACCAAATCGAGCTTTTCGCCGAACACCTGCGCCTCGCCCAAAACGCGTGCAGCGAAATCACAGGCGAATTTACCGCCGACGATTTGCTGGGCGTGATTTTCTCGCGCTTCTGTATCGGCAAATAAAACGGTTTGCCATCAAATACAAAGGCCGTCTGAATGTTCAGACGGCCTTTTTTATCACCAAAACAAGCTTAATTTCACTTGCGTTTATTTATTGGCAGCTTCTGCCATATTTTTTGCGATTTTGGTTGCGCCAACTGTCAAACCGGACATGCCGATCAAAGAAGCCGCAGCCAATTTGATTAATGTTTTCATTTTAACTCTTTTCTGTGTATTTAAGGGTGTGTTGTGTATTTTTTATTTGTCGGCATCAGCCATATTGTGGGCGATATTGGTTGCGCCGACGGTCAGGCCGGACATACCGATTAAAGAGGCTGCTGCCAGTTTAATTAAAGTTTTCATTGTTTGTCTCACTTTCTTGTCTGTCGGCCGAAAAACGGCCTAAGTTGCGTTTTCTGAAGTATTGTAATCAATTCGTTTATAATTGAATTATTTGTGTACTACCGTTTCAATATTGTAGGCGACGCCGAGTGCGGAGGCCGGTATCCCCGACATACCGATTAAAGAAGCGACGGCAAGCGTTATTAAATGTGCCATTTTAAGTAGTCCTTTTTCATAGATACAAAATGTTATTTAACAACATACACATTTTTTCGCCGGCATCTGCGCCGCCGACAGGACGAATCATACCGTGTTAATCGTTAATTAATACGACTTTTTCGTAAAGATAAAATGATAAAAATGTACATAATGAAGATTTTAGTTAATTTATATTTTGTTTTGAAAATGACACCGATGTCTTTTTCAATGACACCGATGTCTTAATTACATATACACTACAAACGTATCTTTCTGCGCCCATAAAATCCCTCCTTTTTTGTTGCAAAATTGCACTCTAAATTAAATATATTTTTAAATTCAAAATGTTACAAAATTATATTTTTTGCAAACCAAATATTCATTTAGTCAAAACCAATACCTTTGATAGCTTCTTTTAAAGAAAACACACGTTTCTAGCGCATATCCGACCATAAAATGCGCTGCAAATATATGATATAGTGAAACATTCTGCATATTGACTATTTCCAGCATGAACAACACCCTAATCCTGACCGGTGCGGCCGCATTTTTTATCGGCGCGCTGTTTGCTTGGCTGATAACACGCTACCAAACCCAAAGCCGACACTTTATTGTTTTACAAGAATTGGCCGAAAGCCGCCGCCTGCATGAGTTTGCCGAACAGGTGCAGGCTCAAACTGCGGCGGACTTGGCGCAAAGCCGCCATACCGTGCAGGAATTGCAAGACGAATTGCAGGAGACAGGCAACCGCTTTGCCGCAGCCGAAAAACAGATTGCCTATCTGCAAGATTGCGAGGCCGAAGCCGAAGCTTTAAAACACGAATGTGCAAAATGGCAGCAAAGCGCGCAAAACCTGCAAATCAACAACGAACGCCTCAACACGCAACTGATTCAAGAACAGGCATTGAGTGCGGATAAAAATACGCTTTTACAACAGCAGGAAACGGAAAAAGGCCGTCTGAAACAAGACTACGACACGCTGTTGGAGCAAAACCATGCGCTGCAAGTCCAAAACGAACGCCTCTCCACACAACTGGCGCAAGAAAAAGCCAATATCGACGACAAAAACAGCCTTTTACAGCAACAGGAAGCTGAAAAAGGCCGTCTGAAACAAGAATACGCCGCCCTTTTGGAGCAAAACCACGCGCTTCAAGTCCAAAACGAGCGCCTCAACACCCAATCGGAAAAAGACCGTCAGGCTGCCGAAGAAAAACTAACCCTGCTGGCAGATGCTCGTAAAAACCTGAGCGACCAGTTCCAAAACCTCGCCAACACTATTCTGGAAGAGAAAAGCCGCCGCTTTACCGAACAAAACCACGACCATCTCCAGCAACTACTCAATCCGCTCAACGAACGCATACACGGCTTCAGCGAGCTGGTTCAGCAGACTTATGAAAAAGAAGCCAAAGAACGCCTGACCATCGAAAACGAGCTCAAACGCCTGCAAACACTCAACACCCAGCTCCACCACGATGCCAAAGCGCTGACCACCGCGCTGACCGGCACGCAAAACAAAACCCAAGGCAACTGGGGCGAGATGATTTTGGAAAGCGTATTGGAAAATTCCGGCCTGCAAAAAGGCCGCGAATACATCGTTCAAGCTTCCAGCGTCCGCCACGAAGCAGACGGCACCCAACGCCGCCTCCAGCCCGACGTCCTCATCAATCTGCCCGACAACAAACAAATCGTCATCGACTCCAAAGTATCGCTGACCGCCTACGTCCGCTATACGCAAAGCACCGGCGCAGAAGCAGAGCGCGAGCTTGCCAACCACGTCGCCAGCATCCGCGCCCACATCAAAAGCTTGGCAGCGAAGGATTACACCGACCTTGAGGGTGTCAAAACGTTGGACTTCGTCTTTATGTTCGTCCCTGTCGAACCGGCCTACCTCCTCGCCCTGCAACACGATCCAAACCTCTTCCAAGAGTGTTTCGACAAACGCATCATGCTGACCGGCCCCAGCACCCTGCTCGCCACCCTGCGCACCGTTGCCAACATCTGGCGCAATGAGCAACAAAACCAAAACGCACTGGCCATTGCCGAGGCAGGCAGCAAACTTTATGACAAATTTGTTGGCTTTGTCGAAAGCATGGACGGCATCAACAAAGCGCTTGGTCAGGCTCAATCTCAGTTTCAGACGGCCTATGGCCGCTTGGTTTCCGGCAGGGGCAACCTCATCAGCAGCACCGAAAAACTGCGCAAATTGGGCATCAAAGCCGGTAAGCAACTGCAACGCGATTTATTAGAAAAAGCCATGTCGGAAAACGAAGACCACGCCGCTTTACCGACCGCACAAGACCAAGAAAATGACTGATAAAACTTAAGACATTGCAAATAAAGGGAATTTAACAATGAGCAACATCACCATCGTCCTTGCCGCCGATACCGGTTATGCCGAGCAGGTTCATACACTGATGAAGTCCGTCTGCACACACAACACAAATGTCAATTTCTACCTCATGCACAATACCTTCAGACGGGAATGGATCGACTATACCAACCAAAAGCTCGCGGCCAGCGGCGGCCGTCTGAATGATGTCAAAATCGAGATGGACTTCAGCCAATATCGCCGCCTACCCCATATTTCGGATGCCGCATTTTTCCGTCTGATGATGCAGCACCTTCCTGTCGACCGCGCCCTGTATCTCGACAGCGATATGGTGGTTACCCAATCCCTGCACGATTTGTTCAACCTCGATATGCACGGTTATCCCGTTGCGGCGGTACAAGACTCCTTTCTTGCCCGTACCGAATGGAATCACCCGACCGGCCTGCACACTACGCCCTATTTCAATTCCGGTATGTTGTTGGTCGACCTGGCGCAATGGCGGGAACAGAATATCGCGGCGCAACTGCTGCAAACTGCTGCCACCATTGACAAATCCGTTCCCTACGGCGACCAATGCTTTCTAAACACCGTATTTCAAAAAAATTGGCTGCAATTGGAAGAATCTTGGAATTTTCAAACAGGCGCAGTCCAATATTTCCAAAAACGAAATCTCGGCGAAATATTCCCCAAACCTGACACCGTCCCGCCCGTTATCCACTACACCACACGCGCCAAACCGTGGTTGTGCGATTACGGCAAGATTCCTTTTGAAGAAATCTATTGGCAATACTATTGCGCCGACTGGCCGGAAGCGTAGTCCCAGAAAGGGAATACCCTTCCCTTGCCTCAATTGACCTTAAAACAACCCATCATCAAAAACAAAAGGCCGTCTGAAATCGTTTCAGACGGCCTTTAAGCCATAAAAAAACAGGCAGAACATTCTGCCTGTTTTTTTGTTCAAAACTAACCATAGAGTGAGCATACCACCTTCAATCAGCGTTATCGTTATCCGATTAGATACCGCGCAACAATTCATTCACGCTGGTTTTCGCACGGGTTTGCACGTCCACGCGTTTGACGATAACTGCGCAGTAGAGGCTGTGGCTGCCGTCTTTGGAAGGCATGCTGCCGGATACGACAACCGAACCAGCCGGTACGCGGCCTTGATAGATTTCGCCGGTAGTACGGTCAAAGATTTTTGTGGATTGACCGATGAATACGCCCATAGAAATCACGCTGCCTTCTTCGACAATCACGCCCTCAACGATTTCAGAACGCGCACCAATAAAGCAGTTGTCTTCAATAATGGTAGGGCTGGCTTGCAGAGGCTCGAGGACTCCGCCGATACCGACACCGCCGCTCAAGTGCACGTTTTTACCGATTTGCGCGCAAGAACCGACAGTCGCCCAAGTATCGACCATCGCACCTTCGTCAACGTATGCGCCGATATTGACATAAGAAGGCATCAACACGACATTTTTCGCCACAAAGCTGCCACGGCGGGCAACCGCACCCGGAACTGCGCGGAAGCCTGCGCTGCGGAATTCGTCTTCAGACCAATCGGCAAATTTAGTCGGCACTTTGTCGAAGTATTTGTTCACACCGTCGTTGAGGATTTCATTGTCCTGAATGCGGAAAGACAGCAATACGGCTTTTTTCGCCCATTCGTTGACTTTCCATTCGCCCACACCCAAACGCTCGGCAACGCGCAGTTTGCCGGAGTCGAGTTGGCGGATGGTTTCCAAAACCGCTTCACGCACTTCGGGGGTAACGGTATGCGGATTGATTTCGGCACGGTTTTCAAAAGCCGTTTCAATGATGTTTTGCAAAGACATGTTGATTCCTTCAAGAGATCAGGGCCGTCTGAAACCTATTCAGGCCGCCCTATTACAAATATTTAACTCGTTATTTTGCCATGTAAAAGCGATTTCGTCAGCTATTAACATGATTAGCGCCGAGCGTTACACGGCCGGATTTTGGTTAAGCCAAGATTTTCAGACGGCCTGTTCAAGAGAGTTGAATCGTATTTATTTTCCAACCGGTTTCCCAATCACAATATGCAGACTGTCGATTCTGCCGACACACCGTGCCGATAAATCAATCTTCGCCGCCAATCTTTTGCAGAAGATTTTCAGCCACCACGCCGCATTCGATATTCCGCTTTAACGGTTTCGCGTTCAAATCTTTCAAGGCCGTC
This sequence comes from Neisseria sp. P0021.S007, assembly GCF_051956855.1. Classification (NCBI taxonomy): domain Bacteria; kingdom Pseudomonadati; phylum Pseudomonadota; class Betaproteobacteria; order Neisseriales; family Neisseriaceae; genus Neisseria; species Neisseria sp. P0021.S007. The sequence continues at coordinate 61,683 of NZ_JBQCXA010000005.1, read as the reverse complement.
TGAAAGTCGGCGAAATCCATCAACTGCGAACCGAAACGGCGCATATGTTCCGTATCCTGCTGACAGTCTATCAGCGCAACGCCCAAATCCTCCAAAAACGGTACGGCGCAGGCAAACGCAATCTTTGACGCATCGGGACGCAAAGCAAACATCGATTCGCCATAAAACACGCAGCCGATTTGCACGCCGTAAAACCCGCCTGCCAACTGCATTTCGCCTTGCTCATCCGGCAGCCAGCATTCAAACGAATGCGCATGCCCCTGATGGTGTAGCTTCAAATAGGCCGTCTGAAACGCAGGTTCTATCCACGTTCCGTCCTGTTCTGGACGCGGCACATTGGCGCAATGGGCAATCACTTTTTCAAAACAGCGGTTGACCGTTACCCGATACGGCTTGTGACGCAAAGTTTTGGCGAGCGAACGGCCTATATGCAGGCTTTCCGGCACAATCACAGCTCGCGGCGCAACCGCATACCAGAAAAACCAACCGTCGCGGCTAAACCACGGAAAAATCCCCTGCCCATACGCCGACAACAGCCGCCCCGTATCCAAATCGCCGCTGACGCCGACCAAGCCGTCGCATTCGGCCAAAGCGTAAGACGGGTCGGGGAAACGATAATCCCGTGGTGCAAGAAAAGGAATCTTCATCGCAAAGCCCATAAAGTTTCAGACGGCCTCAGGCTGAAAATGCCCAAGGCCGTCTGAAAAATCAACATACAAACTGCTTAACGTTTGGTTTTGGTTTGGCATTCGCCGCATACGCCGTACATATACAGCGCGTGATCGACGATGCGGTAGCCGTTTTCTTCGGCAATTTTGTCTTGCAGCGCTTCGATTTCCGGATTGTGGAATTCGGTTACTTCGCCGCATTTCACGCAAACGATGTGGTCGTGGTGATCGCCTTTGTCCAATTCGTAAACCGCTTTGCCGGTTTCAAAGTGGTGGCGTTGCAAAATGCCGGCCTGTTCAAACTGGGTCAACACACGGTAAATCGTAGCCACGCCGATTTCCACGCCCTCTTCCAACAGGATACGGTACACATCTTCCGCACTCAAATGCTCCTCGGCATGAGTCTCGAATAAGTCCAAAATTTTCAAACGTGGACCCGTAACTTTCAAACCGCTGTCTTTCAATTGCGCAATGTTGCTGAATTTTTCCATAATATTCAATATCCCTGTAAGGTAATAACCGTTATAATACGCACTTTCCGCCCGTTTGCCCACTATTGGGCCGTTAAAGGGCGGCAATCTGCCGCCGGTCTTGCAATTGAAAATCGGCGAAAAGAAAAATTAAGAAGATGATTATCGTTTGCTTTTTAAAAATATTCAAGCGATGATAAACATCTTTCCCGAAATGACACAGAAAGGTAAGCCCGTGAATAAAGCCTTATGCCTTGCCATCGCCGCTATTTTAGGTCTGGCCTCATGCAGTGCCGAGCGCGTATCCAACTTTCCATCCTACAAACTTAAAATCATTCAAGGTAACGAGCTCAATCCGCGCGCCGTGGTTTCCCTGCGCCAAGGTATGACCCGCGACCAAGTCCAACTGCTGCTCGGTACGCCACTCCTGCGCGACGCCTTCCATGCCGACCGCTGGGATTACACTTTCAACACCAGCCGCAACGGCATCATCAAAGAACAAAGCAACCTGACCCTGTACTTTGAAAACGATGTCCTCACACGCGCCGAAGGTGATGCCATTCAGAAATCCATCGAAGCGGTTCAAGCCGGACAAAACATCGTTCCGACCACCGAAACCAAGCCGCAATAAGGAAGCCCCATGAGCGCATTGAAAATCGCCATTGCCGGCGTCAACGGCCGCATGGGTCGCGTTTTGGTTGAAGCGGTCAACAACCATCCCGATGCCGTCCTTTCCGGCGCACTCGAGCATTCCGGTTCGGAAGTATTGGGTTTGGATGCAGGCTTCGCCTCCGGCCTCAAAACCGGCGTTACCATTTCAGACGACGCAGATGCCGTACTGGCTCAAAGCGATGTCCTCATCGACTTTACCCGTCCCGAGCCAACCCTGAAACACCTGCAAAAATGCGTGGAAAAAGGCGTCAACATCATCATCGGCACCACCGGCTTCGACGACGCAGGCAAAGCCGCCATCCAAGCCGCAGGCGAAAAAATAGGCGTTGTCTTCGCCGCCAACTTCAGCGTCGGCGTCAACCTGACCTTCCACATCCTCGACACCGTCGCCCGCGTGTTAAACGAAGGCTACGACATCGAAATCATCGAAGGCCACCACCGCCACAAAGTCGATGCCCCAAGCGGCACCGCGTTGCGCATGGGTGAAGTCATTGCCGACGCACTCGGCCGCAACCTCAAAGAATGCGCCGTTTACGGCCGCGAAGGCCACACCGGCCCGCGTGATCCGTCCACCATCGGTTTTGCCACCGTCCGCGCAGGCGATATTGTCGGCGACCACACCGCCCTCTTCGCCACCGACGGCGAGCGCGTGGAAATCACCCACAAGGCCAGCAGCCGCATGACCTTTGCCGCCGGTGCTGTACGCGCCGCAGTTTGGGCAAACGGCAAAAAAGGCCTGTACGATATGCAAGACGTACTGGGTTTGAAAAACCGATAAACCCGCATCATCAGGTTTCATACCTTACAAGGCCGTCTGAAAGCACAACGTCGATTTTCAGACGGCCTTATTAAAAAGAAAGCCCCACCATGTCCTATCAACAAATCACCATCAACGTCAACGATGCCGTCGCCGAACGCCTTGCCGACGCGTTGATGGAACACGGCGCATTGTCCGCCGCCATTGAAGATGCCTACGCCGGCACAGAAAACGAGCAGGCCATTTTCGGCGAGCCGGGCATGCCGACCGAGCAAATCTGGCAACAAAGCAAAGTCATCGCCCTTTTCGGCGAAAGCGACGACGCCGCTTCCATTATCGAATCCGCCGCGCAGGAATGCGGTTTGAACGATTTGAAATACACCGGCGAAATTCTTGAAGATCAAGACTGGGTACGCCTGACCCAAGCGCAATTCGACCCGATTCAAATTTCCGACCGCCTATGGATTACCCCGTCTTGGCACGAAGCGCCCGACGGCAACGCCGTCAACCTGCAACTTGACCCGGGTCTTGCCTTCGGCACAGGCAGCCATCCGACCACCCGCCTCTGCCTCAAATGGCTCGACACACAGCTCAAAGGCGGCGAAAGCGTATTGGACTACGGCTGCGGCTCAGGCATTTTGGCCATTGCCGCCCTCAAACTCGGCGCAGGCTCCGCCATCGGCGTAGATATTGACGAACAAGCCATCCGCGCCAGCAAAGACAATGCCGCGCAAAACAACGTTGACGCGCAGTTCTACCTGCCGGACGGCCTGCCGCAAGGCCAATTTGATGTCGTTGTCGCCAACATTCTGGCCAACCCGCTGCGTATGCTCGGCGAAATGCTTGCCGCGCGTACCAAACAAGGCGGCCGCATTGTCTTGTCCGGCCTTTTGGACGAACAAGTCGAAGAACTCAGCGGCATTTACAGCCAATGGTTTGACATTGAGCCTGCCGAAATCGAAGAAGGCTGGGCGCGATTGAGCGGCGTCAAACGCTAAACCCGTTTTCCGATACAAAGGCCGTCTGAAATTTAATCTTTCAGACGGCCTTTTTGTACTTAAAACGCTGAATATTCCAGCAAAATCAGGTATAATTGCCTATTATTTTGACCTTTCGGAACACATCCGCCGCGCCCGTTTGACATTTCATCGCGCGCACGGAAAAATTCCTTGAAATTCAGCAAGAAAAGACCATGACTGACCAAAAACACGAAGAATACGGCGCCGACAGCATACAAGTGCTGGAAGGCTTGGAAGCGGTACGCAAACGCCCCGGTATGTATATCGGCGACACGCAGGACGGCAGCGGCCTGCACCACATGGTGTTCGAGGTGCTCGACAACGCTATTGATGAAGCGCTCGCCGGACATTGCGACAAAATCACCGTAACCATCCATGCCGACAATTCCGTCAGCGTGGCCGACAACGGCCGCGGCATGCCGACCGGCATCCACCCGAAAGAAGGCCGCTCCGCCGCCGAAGTCATCATGACCGTCTTGCACGCAGGCGGCAAATTCGACAACAACAGCTACAAAATCTCCGGCGGTCTGCACGGCGTGGGCGTATCCGTCGTCAACGCGCTGTCCGACTGGGTAACGCTGACCATCTACCGTGACGGCAAAGAACACTTCGTCCGCTTCGTACGCGGCGAAACCGAAGAGCCGTTGAAGGTCGTCGGCGATTCCGACAAAAAAGGTACAACCGTACGCTTCCTCGCCAGCAGCGAAACCTTCGGCAATGTCGAATACAGCTTCGACACCCTTGCCAAACGTATCCGCGAACTTTCCTTCCTCAATAACGGCGTAGATATCGAGCTGATCGACGAACGCGACGGCAAACACGAAAGCTTCGCCCTCTCCGGCGGCGTGGCCGGCTTCGTACAATACATGAACCGCAAAAAAACACCGTTGCACGAAAAAATCTTCTACGCGTTCGGCGAAAAAGACGGCATGAGCGTCGAATGCGCGATGCAATGGAACGACAGCTACCAAGAAAGCGTGCAATGTTTTACCAACAACATTCCGCAACGCGACGGCGGCACCCACTTGACCGCATTGCGCCAAGTGATGACCCGCACCATCAACAACTATATCGAAGCCAACGAAGTCGCCAAAAAAGCCAAAGTGGAAACCGCCGGCGACGATATGCGCGAAGGCCTGACCTGCGTTTTGTCCGTCAAACTGCCCGACCCGAAATTCTCATCGCAAACCAAAGACAAACTGGTTTCCAGCGAAATCGGCCCCGTCGTTAACGAAGTCATCAACCAAGCCTTGACCGACTTCCTTGAAGAAAACCCGACCGAAGCCAAAATTATCACCAGCAAAATCGTCGATGCCGCGCGCGCGCGCGAAGCCGCCCGCAAAGCCCGCGAAATTACCCGCCGCAAAGGCGTGATGGACGGCTTGGGTCTGCCGGGCAAACTGGCCGACTGCCAAGAAAAAGACCCTGCCCTGTCCGAACTCTACCTCGTCGAGGGCGACTCCGCAGGCGGTTCCGCCATGCAGGGCCGCGACCGCAAATTCCAAGCAATTTTGCCGCTCAAAGGTAAGATTTTGAACGTCGAAAAAGCACGTTTTGAAAAAATGCTGGCCAGCCAAGAAGTCGCCACGCTGATTACCGCTTTGGGCGCAGGCATCGGCAAAGAAGAATTCAATGCCGAAAAACTGCGCTACCACCGCATCATCATCATGACCGATGCCGACGTGGACGGCGCGCACATCCGCACCCTGCTCCTGACCTTCTTCTACCGCCAAATGCCCGAGCTGGTCGAACGCGGCTACATCTACATTGCCCAGCCGCCTTTGTACAAAGCCAAATACGGCAAACAAGAGCGCTATCTCAAAGACGAATTGGAAAAAGACCAATGGCTGCTCGGCTTGGCCTTGGAAAAAGCCAAAATCGTTTCAGACGGCCGCACCATCGAAGGCGAAGAGCTTGCCAATACCGCCAAACAATTCCTGTTGGCAAAAACCGTCATCGAGCAAGAAAGCCGCATCATTGACGAACTCGTCCTGCATGCCATGCTGCACGCTTCGCCAGTCGATCTCAGCACCGCAGAAAGCGCAGACCGGGCCGTTGCCGAATTGAGCGGCCTCTTGGACGAAAAAGAAGTCGCGCTCGAACGTATCGAAGGCCACGAAGGACACCAGTTCATCAAAATCACACGCAAGTTGCACGGCAATGTGATGGTGAGCTACCTTGAGCCTAAGTTCCTCAACAGCAAAGCCTACCAAACCCTTACCCAAACCGCCGCCGCACTCAAAGGCATAGTCGGAAAAGAGGCGAAGCTCTACAAAGGCGACAACGAATACGATATCGACAGCTTTGAAGGCGCTTTGGACATCTTGATGAGCGTTGCTCAAAAAGGCATGTCCATCCAACGATACAAAGGCTTGGGCGAGATGAACCCGGAACAACTTTGGGAAACCACGATGGATCCTACCGTCCGCCGCCTCCTGAAAGTCCGCATCGAAGACGCCATCGCCGCCGACGAAGTGTTCGTTACCCTGATGGGCGACGAAGTTGAACCGCGCCGCGCCTTCATCGAAAACAACGCCCTGCTGGCGCAAAACATCGACGCCTAAGCATGGAAAGATAAAAGGCCGTCTGAAAAACGATTTTCAGACGGCCTTTTTGTTTTGTGCTTTATTTCTTACAACTCAAATTCCAATAACTTCGCGTGTTTACTTCAATAATTTATTTTAATTCGCGTATTTTAGAGCGTTCCAACTGATTCGGATTCGGGACAACCCAAATAACCAGTTTGAAATGCTCCAATCCGCTTCAAATTTATTCCGCTTTCCCCAAAATCATCGCATCGCCATAGCTGAAAAAGCGGTATTCCTGTTCCACCGCATGACGGTAAACGCTGCGGATATGCTCCATGCCCGAAAACGCGCTGACGAGCATCAGCAAGGTTGATTTGGGCAGGTGGAAGTTGGTAATCAATCGATCGGCAACATTGAAGCGGTAGCCCGGCGTAATGAAAATATCGGTATCGCCGCGACCGGCTTTCAGACGGCCTGTCTCGCGTGCGGCAGATTCCAAGGCGCGCATGGAGGTTGTGCCCACCGCCCACACTTTATTGCCGCGCGCTTTGGCGGCTTCAATGGCGGCAACAGTCTCGGCCGGTACGTCAAACCACTCGCTGTGCATTTTGTGTTCCTCAATTTTATCGACGCGCACGGGTTGGAATGTGCCGGCACCGACGTGCAGGGTTACTTCCGCGGTTTCTACACCTTTGGCTTTCAGACGGCCCAATAATTCATCGGTAAAGTGCAAGCCTGCCGTCGGTGCGGCCACTGCGCCTTGGTACTTGGCGTACACGGTCTGATAGCGGCTGTCGTCTTCATCATCGGCCACGCGTTCGATATAAGGTGGCAAGGGCAGATGGCCGTTTTGCTCTAAAAGTTCGTAAACGGTTTGCTCGCCTTCAAATTTCAGGCAAAACAATTCTTCCGCACGCTCCATCATGACGGCACGGATATCGCCTTCAAAAATCAATTCTGTACCCGGTTTCGGCGATTTGGACGAGCGGATATGCGCCAATGCGGTATGCGCGTCCAATACCCGTTCAATTAGGGCTTCGATTTTGCCGCCGCTGGCTTTTTGGCCGAACAGGCGTGCCTTCATCACTTTGGTATTGTTAAACACCAGCACATCGCCCGGTGCGACATAATCGGGTAAATCGCCGAAATGTTTGTCTTCAATCGGCAATGTAGGCAAGGCAACCAGAAGCCTGCTGCTGCCGCGTACTTCCGGCGGATGCTGGGCAATCAGTTTTTCGGGCAATTCAAAATCAAAATCGGAAATATCCATTGTCGTGCATAATTTAAAAAAACAGGCGCCATTATACGCGCAAAGTGGGTTTTCAGACGGCATGTTTTGTCGAAAAACCAATAAATTAGAATAAACGCTCTTGGGGAAATCACTTTTTAACGAAAATCAGCGTTCCTTTCTTTTTTCGCCGAAAAACGCCTTTTTTCTATCTTTTACTGGACATTTACCGACAAGTTCGGGAAAATAGCCGGATTCATTTTTCAGGCTCCGCCCTGTTCCGACATTATTTAAACGCCGGATGGCAAACCAGCCTTCCGACGTATCAGGAAATCATCTAAAACCACTGCGGCGCATACCTAATATGCACTTTATATGCCGCGCAAAAAAGGAAAAGCAATGGATTTGCGTAAATTAAAAAAACTGATTGATTTGGTCGAAGAATCAGGCATTGCAGAAATTGAAGTTACCGAAGGCGAAGAAAAAGTCCGCATTACGCGTACCACTGCCGCCGCAGCTCCTATTTATGCTGCTCCGGCACCTGCCGCAGCCGCTCCGGTTGCCGCCCCTGCAGCTGCTCCGGCTGCAGCCGCTCCGGCCGCCGCCCCTGCCGCTCGCGATTTGTCCAACGCGCAAAAATCGCCTATGGTCGGTACGTTCTACCGCGCCCCCGGCCCGAACGCCGCCGCTTTCGTCGAAGTCGGCCAACAAGTCAAAGCCGGCGATACTTTGTGCATCATCGAAGCCATGAAGCTGATGAACGAAATCGAAGCCGAGAAATCCGGTGTCGTTAAAGAAATTCTGGTTGAAAACGGTACTCCGGTCGAATACGGCGAGCCGCTCTTCATCATTGAATAATCCGCTTTTTCAGACGGCCTTTAGCTTTAAGGCCGTCTGAAATTCCTTTTCTGTTCATTAAGGACAAACCATGCGTCTGATTTTGGCTATTTTCTTGCCATGGCTTCAGTTTTTCACCATCGGCCGTCCGTTTGCAGGCATTATCTGTCTGATTCTGCAATGTACGCTGGTTGGCTGGATACCGGCAGCCATGTGGTCGGTTTATGCCTTGAGCCAATACAAAACCGACCAAAAAATCCGCAACGCATTAGGCGGCCGACAATAGGCCGTCTGAACCATCCGGAAAGATTATCATGCTGAAAAAAGTATTGATCGCCAACCGGGGCGAAATCGCCCTGCGCGTCCTGCGTGCCTGCCGTGAAATGGGCATCGCCACCGTCGCCGTCCATTCCGAAGCCGACAAAGACAGCCTGCACGTCAAACTTGCCGACGAATCCGTGTGCATCGGCCCTGCCGCATCCGCACAAAGCTACCTCAACATCCCGGCCATCATTGCTGCCGCCGAAGTAACCGAAGCCGACGGCATCCACCCCGGCTACGGCTTTCTCGCCGAAAACGCCAATTTTGCCGAACAAGTCGAACAATCTGGCTTTGTCTTCATCGGCCCTAAAGCCGACACCATCCGTCTGATGGGCGACAAAGTATCTGCCAAACACGCCATGATCGAAGCCGGCGTACCTTGCGTTCCCGGTTCTGATGGCGCATTGCCAGACGACGGCGAAGAAATCCTCAAAATCGCCGATAAAGTCGGTTATCCCGTCATTATTAAAGCCTCCGGCGGCGGCGGCGGCCGCGGTATGCGCGTCGTCGAGAAAAAAGAAGACCTCCTCCAGTCTGTCGAAATGACCAAAGCCGAAGCAGGCGCGGCATTCGGCAACCCGATGGTTTACATGGAACGCTATCTGCAACGTCCGCGCCACGTCGAAATCCAAGTGATTGCCGACGAACACGGCAACGCCATCTACCTCGCCGAGCGCGACTGCTCCATGCAGCGCCGCCACCAAAAAGTCATTGAGGAAGCACCGGCCCCGTTCATCACTGAAGAAGAACGCGCCAAAATCGGCAAAGCCTGTGCCGACGCTTGCAAACGCATCGGCTATCGCGGCGCAGGTACGTTTGAATTCCTGTACGAAGACGGCGAATTCTTCTTTATCGAGATGAACACACGCGTTCAGGTTGAGCATCCGGTTACCGAGCTCATCACCGGCGTAGACATCGTTCAAGAGCAATTACGCATCGCATCCGGCCTGCCTTTGCAATACAAACAGGAAGACATTCAAGTCGAAGGCCACGCGTTTGAGTGCCGTATCAACGCTGAAGACCCGTACAACTTCATTCCAAGCCCGGGCCTGATTGAAAGCTGCCACTTGCCCGGTGGCTTCGGCGTCCGCGTCGACAGCCATATTTACCAAGGCTACCGCATCCCTCCTTACTACGACAGCCTGATCGGCAAAGTCTGTGTCGTCGGTAAAGACCGCGACCAAGCCATGGCCAAAATGCGTGTTGCCCTCGATGAGCTGGCGATTACCGGCATCAAAACCAATACGCCGCTGCACCGCGACTTGTTCAGCGATCCGGGTTTCCAAAAAGGTGGTGTCAGCATCCACTACTTGGAACATTGGTTGGAAGAACGCAAAGCCAAACTGGATAAATAATCCCTTGTTTTGACTAAAAATCAGGCCGTCTGAAACGTAAAATAAAGTTTTAGACGGCTTTTTTTTGATGATGAAGTTTATTTGATTGCTTCAGATTCAATGGAACTGGCTGCCCTTATTTCTCCGTAAATCATGACATACCCCTCACCATCTTACGCTTCTTTCTGGCAAATAAAAAACCGCACGGCTGCTTGCCGTGCGGTTTTGCTTTTTGTCTGAAGGTTTCAGACGGCCTTACATCATGCCGCCCATACCACCCATGCCGCCCATATCAGGCATAGCAGGTTTTTCTTCAGGGATTTCAGCGATCATGCAGTCTGTGGTCAGCATCAGGCCGGCGATAGATGCGGCGTGTTGCAGTGCAGAACGGGTTACTTTGGCAGGGTCGAGTACGCCCATTTCGATCATGTCGCCGTATTCGCCGGAGCCTGCGTTGTAGCCGTAGTTACCTTTGCCTTCCAATACTTTGTTCACAACCACGCTAGGTTCGCCGCCTGCGTTGGCAACGATTTGGCGCAGTGGAGACTCAACGGCGCGCAATACGATTTGTACGCCTGCGTCTTGGTCGGCATTGCCGGTGTGCAGGTTTTCCAAAGCAGCACGGGCACGCAACAGGGCTACGCCGCCACCTGCAACCACGCCTTCTTCAACGGCTGCGCGGGTAGCGTGCAACGCGTCTTCCACGCGGTCTTTTTTCTCTTTCATTTCGACTTCGGTAGCGGCACCGACTTTGATTACTGCCACGCCGCCTGCCAATTTAGCCACGCGCTCTTGCAGTTTTTCTTTGTCGTATTCGCTGGTTGCGGTTTCGATTTGTTGGCGGATTTCGGCAACACGCGCTTCGATTTGGGCTGCGTCGCCGAAGCCGTCGATGATGGTGGTGTTTTCTTTACCGATTTCGATGCGTTTGGCTTGACCCAAGTCGTCCAAAGTCGCTTTTTCCAGAGACAGGCCGACTTCTTCGGAAATCACCACGCCGCCGGTCAGGATGGCGATGTCTTGCAACATAGCTTTGCGGCGGTCGCCGAAGCCAGGGGCTTTAACGGCAACGGTTTTCAGAATGCCGCGGATGTTGTTCACCACCAAAGTCGCCAAGGCTTCGCCTTCTACGTCTTCAGCGATAATCAACAACGGACGGCTGGCTTTGGCTACTTGTTCCAAAACAGGCAACAAGTCGCGGATGTTGCTGATTTTTTTGTCGAACAACAATACAAAAGGATTGTCCAAAGCTGCGATTTGTTTTTCCGCGTCGTTGATGAAGTAAGGAGACAGGTAGCCGCGGTCGAACTGCATACCTTCAACCACGTCCAGCTCGTTTTCCAAAGATTTGCCGTCTTCAACGGTAATCACGCCTTCTTTGCCGACTTTTTCCATCGCTTCGGCGATAATCGCGCCGACTTGTTCGTCAGAGTTGGCGGAAATAGAGCCGACTTGGGCGATTTCTTTAGAAGTATCGCAAGGCTTGGCGATGTTTTTCAGCTCGTCAACCAAAGCGGCAACGGCTTTATCGATACCGCGTTTCAGGTCGGTCGGGTTCATGCCGGCGGTAACGTATTTCATGCCTTCGGCAACGATGGATTGCGCCAATACGGTTGCAGTAGTGGTACCGTCGCCGGCTACGTCGTTGGTTTTAGAAGCAACTTCTTTCACCATTTGCGCGCCCATGTTTTCGAATTTGTCTTTCAATTCGATTTCTTTTGCAACAGACACACCGTCTTTAGTGATGTGCGGGCCGCCGAAAGCGCGGTCAAGTACCACGTTGCGGCCTTTAGGGCCCAAAGTTACGCGTACGGCGTTTGCCAATACATTGACGCCGTTTACCATTTTTTGGCGAACTTCATTGCCGAATTGTACGTCTTTTGCTGCCATTTAAATTCTCCAAATCAATATTAAAAATCTGTTCGAGGCCGTCTGAAAACTTCATGTTTGATTCAGACGGCCTTTGGTTCTGAAACTTAATTCAACAATTATTCAACGATACCGAAGATGTCTTCTTCACGCATTACCAACAGCTCTTCGCCGTCGGCTTTTACAGTTTGGCCGCTGTATTTGCCGAAGATCACTTTGTCGCCGACTTTGACATCCAGCGGACGGCGCGCGCCGTCTTTACCGATTTTGCCCGCACCCACGGCGACTACTTCGCCCATGTCGGGTTTTTCAGCAGCCGCACCCGGCAAAACGATGCCGGAGGCGGTTTTTTCTTCAGCTTCTAAGCGTTTGACGACTACGCGGTCGTGTAAAGGGCGGATGGTCATGTCTTAATGCTCCGATAAATAAATAGATTGAAAACAATTGTCTGTCGGACATGACAGACACGGTTTGCTTGAAAATAGCGGCACACTTAGTAGAAAGCCTGCCGTAATGGCGGGTAGATTTGGGTTGTTTGCGACAAATTCAAGGGAAAAAGTAAAAATTTCTATGCAGTCTTTCCAAATATTTTCATACGCAAAAATGCCCGATCACATATTTTTCAGACGGCCTGATATACCAACTGCAAAGTTCGTTTAAAAACAACCCACTTCCTTAACAAATTCAATACAACTCTTTACAACTGTTTCTTTCATATGCATTATTATAAATGATGATTATTCTTAATTGCATATTTTTAAAGATAATTTCTCTTTATTTGCTTTTATTTTTTTATTACTGTCATTTTATTAAGGACATTTCTCAATGAATACGCCCCTGTTCCGACTGAGCCTGCTGTCACTGACACTGGCAGCCGGTTTTGCCCATGCAGAAAATGAAGCCAAAGACAATGTTGTGCTTGATACCGTTACCGTCAAAGGTCAGGCCACAAGCGCCACACATCGCGTAACGACAAAACGTATGGAAGAAACGACTTCCACTGATTTAAAAGACGTATTGTTCAACGAACCCTCTATCAGTTTCGGCGGCGGCAACGGTCAGTCGCAGTGGGTAACCATCCGCGGTATGGGACAAGACCAAATAGACTATAAAGTTGACGATACTTACACCGACAGCCAGATTTTCCACCACAACGGCCGCTTTATGCTTGACCCCGCATTGGTAAAAGTCGTTGCCGTGCAAAAAGGTACGGGTTCGGCCTCCGCAGGTATCGGTGCAACCAGCGGCGCGATTGTTGCCGAAACGGTTGAAGCCAAAGATTTGCTGAGAGAGGGTCAAAACGTCGGTTTCAAAGTCAATGCCGGCATCAGCAGCAATAAAGGCTATTCACGCGGCGCAAGCTTTTATGGTCAGGCAGGCAGTTTTGACGCTTTGGTTTCAGGCAATTTCGTACGCGACAAAGAATACACGGCAGGCAAAGGCTACCGTAATCTGCTCGGAAGCGATAAGGTTTTAAACAGTGGATTGGGTTCACGCGGTTTGCTGGGCAAAATCGGCTATCGTTTCAACGAGGACAACCGTATTGAATTAAGCCACCGCCAAGAGAAGCAATATGGGGAACGCGCCCTGCGCGAAGAGTTCGATTTCTCGCAAGTATTCCAAACCGACCGCCGTACGGGTCAATACGTTTTGGATGCCAACGGCAACCGTATTCCGAATGTCGCCACCAACTCGCCGCGTTACCGCACACTGACCCAAGACACCACCAACTTGGAATTCAAAGGCGGAAACTTGGGCTTTATTGACAAAATCAAAGCCAATGTTTACCGTTTGAATACCAAACGTGATGAAGCCCCCAGTCCAGATTATGAATTGGACGGCGAAGTACGGACATACGGAGCCAACCTCAATCTCGACAGCCGTCTATTTGACCGCCATACCTTGAAATACGGAGTAAACTGGCGCACTCAAAAAAGCAGCTCAAAAGGAGAAAACAGCGAGAAGAAAAGCGATGCCGGCGTATATGTAGAAGGCATTTGGGATTTCTCACCGGTTACGCTGACCACAGGTTTGCGCTATGACCGCTGGAAAATGAAAACCAGCAGTAATACAGAAAATTCAGACGGCAACCTCAATCCAAGCATCGGGTTGGTTTATGACATTACCCCTGATTTTTCCATCAACACCAGCCTGAACTATGCAACCCGCAGCCCCCGCCTGTACGAAGCAGCTTTAGCAAACAACAGGCCGATTATTTCATCACCTGACTTGAAAGCAGAACGCTCGCGAAATGCAGAAATCGGCTTTAACTACCACTGGAATTCTGCCCTGACGCTCTCCGGCAGCTATTTCCATCAGCAAATCAAAGATGTACAGGCCATCCGTCAAGAAGGACGAAACAACGTCTGGTATAACGGCGGCAAGCTGAAAAACACAGGTTACGAACTGAATGCAGCCTACCGCTGGAAAGGTCTGACCGCACGTGCAGGCGTAGCCTACAGCAAACCGAAGCTGAATGGCGATACCGCTGACAAAGTAACGACCGCCATCCCGATGGGACGCACATGGACAACCGGTCTCTCTTACCAATTCGACAATCCGAATCTGGAAATCGGCTGGCGCGGACGTTATGTCCAAAATGCAGGCTATGCCCCGACCTCGCGCGGCTCTGATGTGGCTCTGAATGTCGTCCGTGCAGGCTACGGCGTCAACGATATCTTCGCCAACTGGAAACCGACAGGCAAAGACGACTTGAACGTCAACTTCTCCGTCAACAATGTCTTTGATAAAAACTACAAGCCGCACAGCCAACGCGCAGGTGCCAATTCCCTGCCTGAACCAGGCCGCGATGTCCGCCTAAGCGTGAACTACCGCTTCTAAGCAATCAGCTTGAAAAAGCCGTCTGAAAACAAAAGTTTTCAGACGGCATCTAGCTTTATAATCCGATACAAGTTATCATTTCTATTTACTTTATTTCCGACCACGGAGAAACCCTATGTTACGTTTGACCGCTTTAGCCGTATGCTGCACCCTCGCTTTGGGTGCGTGTTCACCGAAAGATTCTGCGTCCAACCAAGCCCAAACTGCTTCCGCTTCTGCCGCCCAAACCGAAGGTGCAAGCCTGACCGTTAAAACGGCGCGCGGTGAAGCAAAAGTGCCGCAAAATCCGGAGCGTATCGCCGTTTACGATTTGGGCATGCTCGACACTTTAAACAAACTGGGCGTGAAAACCGGTTTGTCCGTCGACAAAAACCGCCTGCCCTACTTGGACGAATATTTCAAAACCACGAAACCTGCCGGCACGCTGTTTGAGCCTGACTACGAAGCCTTAAACGCTTACAAACCGCAGCTCATCATTATTGGCAGCCGTGCAGCTAAAGCATTTGACAAGTTGAACGAGATTGCGCCGACCATCGAGATGACCGCCGAAACCGCCAATCTGAAAGAAAGCTCAAAAGAGCGCATCGACGCACTGGGTCAAATCTTCGGCAAACAGGCCGAAGCGGACAAGCTGAAAGCGGAAATCGATGCTTCGTTTGAAGCAGCGAAAACTGCTGCGCAAGGCAAAGGCAAGGGTTTGGTGGTATTGGTCAACGGCGGTAAGATGTCGGCTTTCGGCCCTTCCTCACGTTTGGGCGGTTGGTTGCATAAAGATATTGGCGTTCCCGCTGTTGATGAATCGATTAAGGAAGGCAGCCACGGCCAGCCTATCAGCTTTGAATACCTGAAAGAGAAAAACCCTGATTGGCTGTTTGTTTTGGACCGCGGCGCGGCCATCGGTGAAGAAGGTCAGGCTGCGAAAGATGTGTTGAACAATCCACTGGTTGCCGAAACGACCGCCTGGAAAAAAGGCCAAGTCGTGTACCTCGTGCCGGAAACCTATCTGGCGGCCGGCGGCGCGCAAGAATTGCTGAATGCTTCCAAACAGGTAAGCGATGCGTTTAATGCCGCCAAGTAATTCGGCGCGGGCATAGCCGCCCGTTTCTTTCAGACGGCCTGAAGGATTTGATGACTCACATGGTCAAGTTGCTTGATCTGAAGTCATTGGATTTAGGCCGTCTGAAAATACATGGTGCAAATGGACAAGTTTTGCCTGTTTGCATCTGTTTTTATGATGGGCAAACCTGCCTTTTTTGCCAAACACCTTAACCCCTCTTTCAGACGGCCTTATTTTTTTCCGAACCATTTTATGTTTCACAAACCTTCATTTTTAAATGCGATCAACGGTGTGGCGCTGCTGATATTGTTTGTCGTCAGCCTGTCGGTCGGCGTGGCCGAATTCAAATGGTCCGCCCTGTTTTCGCTATCCGACAGCCAGCAAGTCATGTTCATCAGCCGCCTGCCGCGCACGTTTGCGATTGTGCTGACAGGTGCGTCGATGGCGGTAGCCGGCATGATTATGCAGATTTTGATGCGCAATCGTTTTGTCGAACCGTCGATGGTGGGCGCAAGCCAAAGCGCGGCTTTGGGTTTGCTGTTGATGACCCTGCTGCTACCGGCCGCGCCGCTGCTGGCAAAAATGTCGGTTGCCGCCGTTTCCGCACTGATCGGGATGTTGGTCTTTATGCTGCTGATCCGCCGCCTGCCACCGACCGCGCAACTGATGGTGCCTTTGGTCGGGATTATTTTCGGCGGGGTGATTGAGGCGGTGGCCACCTTTATCGCGTATGAAAACGAAATGCTGCAAATGCTCGGCGTGTGGCAACAGGGCGATTTTTCCGGCGTGTTGCTCGGGCGGTATGAGCTGTTGTGGGCAACGGGGATTTTGGCTTTGTTTGCCTATTTGATTGCCGACCAGCTGACAATTTTGGGTTTGGGCGAAACGGTAAGCGTGAACTTGGGGCTGAACCGGACGGCGATTCTGTGGTCGGGGCTGATTATTGTGGCGCTGATTACGTCTTTGGTGGTCGTGACGGTCGGCAATATTCCGTTTATCGGCCTAGTCGTGCCGAACATCATCAGCCGCCTGATGGGCGACAAGCTGCGTCAAAGCCTGCCGGCGGTGGCCTTGCTGGGCGCATCTTTGGTGTTGCTGTGCGATATTGTCGGACGCGTGATTGTGTTTCCGTTTGAAATTCCGGTCTCTACGGTTTTTGGCGTAATGGGGACGGCTTTGTTTTTGTGGCTTTTATTAAGGAAACCTGCTCATGCCGTCTGAAAAAAATATCGGTTTTATGGCAGGAAGCAGCCGTCCGTTGTGGGTCGCCTTTGCACTGTTGCTGGTTTCCTGCGTTCTGTTTATGACGCTCAACGTCAAAGGCGATTGGGACTTTGTCTTGCACCTGCGTCTGACCAAACTTGCCGCGCTGCTGATGGTCGCCTATGCGGTCGGCGTGTCCACGCAACTCTTCCAAACGCTGACCAATAATCCGATTCTGACCCCTTCGATTTTGGGTTTCGATTCGCTGTATGTGTTTTTACAGACCTTGCTGGTGTTTACGCTCGGTGGCGTGGGCTATGCTTCCCTGCCGTTGACGGGTAAATTCGGCTTTGAACTGGTCATCATGATGGGCGGCTCGCTGCTGCTGTTCTACACGCTCATCAAACAGGGCGGACGCGATTTGTCGCGTATGATTTTAATCGGCGTGATTTTCGGGATTTTGTTCCGCAGCCTGTCATCGTTGCTTTCGCGCATGATCGATCCCGAAGAATTTACCGCGGCGCAGGCGAATATGTTTGCCACCTTCAATACCGTCCACTCGGAATTGTTGGGCATCGGCGCAGTCGTGTTGCTCATCAGCGCCGCCGTGATCTGGCGCGAACGCCACCGCCTCGATGTTTACCTGCTCGGCCGCAATCAAGCCATCAATTTGGGCATCAACTACACGCGCAATACCTTATGGCTGCTGTTGTGGATCGCCGCGCTGGTTGCAACTGCGACCGCCGTTGTCGGCCCGGTAAGCTTTTTCGGCCTGCTGGTTGCCGCGCTGGCCAACCATTTTTCCCCGTCGGTCAAACATTCCGTCCGCCTGCCCATGACTTTTTGTGTCGGCGGCATCCTATTGGTCGGTGGGCAAACCATCTTCGAACACTTCCTCGGTATGCAGGCAGTATTGAGCGTGGTCGTCGAATTTGCAGGCGGATTGGTATTTTTATATTTGGTGTTGAAAAAGAAATAAATTAAACGTGCCCAAACGTTCGCAAAAATAAATTCAGGCCGTCTGAAATCCATGTTTAAAAAATATTTAATCCTTGAAATGAAACTAAATTTCTGACATGTACTCATAGTAAACATTACTGGATTTACTAGAATTACAAAAAATGAGCACGACATTAAAATACCGTCCCGACTTGGACGGCATACGGGCTTTGGCAGTCTTGGCTGTCATTATTTTCCACATTGACGCCGCTTGGCTGCCCGGCGGCTTTCTCGGCGTGGATATGTTTTTCGTCCTGTCCGGCTACCTGATCACCACCATCATCAGCCGCGAAATGCAAAACGGCAGTTTTTCGTTTTTAGAGTTTTACAAACGCCGCGCGAAGCGCATTTTGCCTGTTTTTTCCTGCGTATTGCTGTGTACGAGCTTGGCCGCCGCAATCTTTTTCTTGTCGTTTGACCTGCGCCAATACGTCAAATCCGCAGTGTTTGCGTTGCTGTTTTCGGCCAACCTGTTTTTTGCACGGCGCGGCGGCTATTTCGATGCCGACGCGGCGGAAAAACCTTTGCAACACATTTGGTCTTTATCTCTAGAAGAGCAGTTTTACTTTGTTTTTCCAGTTTTGCTGATTGCCTTTTTCCGATTCGGCAAAGGGCGAAACATCCGCCAATTCATTCTTTTGCTGATTGTATTGAGCCTGTTGTCCGTCTTTTTGCCCACCTTCGGCATGGATCCTTATTTCCTGCCTTATGTGCGCGCATATGAGCTGCTGATCGGCGCACTTTTTGCCTTTATTCCGCCCTCCCAAACCAACGACCGTTTCAGCACGCCTCTGGTCGGCTGGGCGATGATGGCGGTGATTGCCGCCATGCTGCTGCTTCCTTACGGCGTGTTGCCCGGCGAAGGCAATATCGAACGGCTGCTGTGCTGTACGGCGGTTGGCAGCTTGATTTACTCGGGCAAAACCCTGCAAACGCAAAACGGCTTCAATACCGCCAAACTGTTGAGCCTCAAGCCCGTTGTGTTTATCGGTTTGATTTCCTATTCGCTGTATCTCTGGCATTGGGTGGTCTTGGCCGTCATGCGCTATGTTTACATGGACAACGCTTTGCCGATGTCCGCGATTGTATTGGCAGTGGTGCTGATGTCCGGCTTGTCTGTTTTGTCCTATTACTTCGTCGAAACACCGGCGCGACGGATAAAGAATTTCACCACCAAGAAATTCATTGGAGTAATCGCCGCTTATTTCGCCCTGCTGATTCCTGCCGCCGGCTACCTGCTGACTGCCAAACCGGCCGCATACGAGGCAAACCTATATACGGTTGACGAAAGTAAAATCTGCGCAGATACCTTAACCAAAACCGACTGCGCTGTCGGTGCGGAAAACCAAAGCAGCAAAGTCCTGCTGATGGGCGACTCACACGCCGCCCACCTGACGCCATTTATCGATATAGTGGGCAAACAGGAAGGCTTTGCCGCCGACATTATCTCGTCCAACAGTTGCGGCGTTGCCTTCGGCTTCCTCCTGCCTCAAAGCGACCGCCGTGCCAACCGTTGCAACCCTTACAACCGCTTTATCGCACAAAAGGTCGAAAACTATCCGGTGGTCTTTATCTCGCAACGTTGGTTCCTGCATACCGACAAGCCCGGTTTTACGGAGCATTTCGGCAAAATGCTCGATACCCTGATCCAACAGGGCAAGCAGGTTTACGTCTTTGCCGACACGCCGATGAACGCGCAACTGCCCCTGCGCCATTACTACCTGAAACAGCGTCTCGGCATCGATATGCAATACGTTTCCGAACATAAAAAAGCGGAAATTGCCCGCTCCGCAGAAGCGGACAAAACCATAGAAAACATCGTCAAACAGCGGCCTGCCGTGCATTGGGTCAACATCATGGGGCCGATTCCGGCAGATAAAACCATAGACGGCCTGCCGATATATTTTGACACCAACCACCTCAATACCCACGGTGTGACAAAACTGGCGGAAAAATTTATACAGGACAAAAAAATACTCCTAAAATAACACCGCAGTTTCAGTCCGAAACCTTTGCCGCAATACTGAATGCAAATGCCGCTCAAAGCACAACAAACAGTATGCCGCAAAGGTTTCAGGCCGTCTGAAACCTTCAGACGGCCTAAGCAAACCCATAAAGGACAACCCTCATGACACAAGAACGCCTCCCTTCATTCTTCGATGACGCCCCGACCATTACCGTCCAAGACGCATTGGCCGACTTCCTCGGCGCGGCCGAAAACGGCATCCTCACTTACCACTACGCCGATGCCGTGCGCTTGTGCGGCCATTCCTGCCCGACCGTCGCCGGCGCCTACCTGATGGTCATTAAAGGCCTGAAAGCCCTTTACGGCACAGAGCTGCCGCAACGCGGCGACATTGAAGCCTTTATGCAGGGCGAGCGTGACGAGGGCACGACCGGCGTTACCGCTTCCGTCGTCCAACTCCTTACCGGCGCTGCACCCGAAACCGGCTTTGGCGGCGTAGGCCCTGCCGGACGCTTTGCCCGCCGCCACCTCTTGTCCTTTGGTGCAGGCGAAATCAACGGCACACTCGCGCTCCGCCGCCGCGATACCGGCAAAACCGTTGCCGTCAGCCTCAACGCCGCTCTCCAACTCTTTGCCCCGCAAATGCGCGACATTATGCCCAAAGCCGTCAGCGGCAGCGCAAGTGCCGATGAACTCAAACAATTCGGCGAGCTTTGGCAAGAACGCGTCCGCGCCTTCCTGATTGACCAAGCCGACAATCCCGAATTTGTCACCGTCAGCGAAATCTAAAAACACCATACAGGAATAAAATTCAGACGGCCTCATGCTGAAAGGCCGTCTGAAACCCCAACTTCCCATTTTCGGACCCGCCTATGATTACCATCCGCAACGTCAGCCACACCATCGGCAGCAACCCCATCCTCAACGACGTCAGCCTCGACATTCCCGAAGGCGGCATTACCGCGCTAATCGGCCCGAACGGCGCAGGCAAATCCACCCTCCTCTCCTTTATGGCGCGCCTGCAGCCCTTGGTACATGGCGACATCAGCTACGCAGGCAAAGACATCAAAACTACCCCCACCGCCGAACTTGCCCGTACGCTCTCTATCCTCACCCAAGAAAACAGCATCATGAGCCGCATTACCGTGCGCGACCTGCTCATGTTCGGCCGCTATCCCTACCACCAAGGCAGGCCGTCTGAAACAGATAAAACCATCGTCGAAGAAGCACTTGCAGAGTTCCACCTGCAAGACTTTGCCGACCGCTACCTGACCGAGCTTTCCGGCGGCCAACGCCAACGCGCCATGATTGCCATGGTGTTCTGCCAGCGCACCGACTACGTTTTGCTGGACGAACCGCTGAACAACCTCGACATGTATCATGCCCGTTCCCTCATGCAAATCCTGCGCCGACTGACCGACGAACACAAGCGCACCACCGTCGTCGTCCTGCACGACATCAACCAGGCCGCCGCCTATGCCGATTACGTCGTCGCCATGAAAAACGGCCAAGTCGCCATGCAGGGCAAGCCCAACGATATTTTCACCGCCGAAAACATCAAAACCCTATTCGATATGGACGTCAACGTCCTCGATTACGAAGGCAAAAAACTGGTTATCCACCATATCTAAATCCGACAAAAAGGCCGTCTGAAACCCGATTGTTCAGGTTTCAGACGGCCTTTGTCTATTCAAAGCGTTTATTTTTTATCGTACAAACCGCGCACCACGCGACCGATTGCGGCAATGCCTTTTTCCAGCGTTTCCGCGTCCTGCGCAATGCTCATGCGGATGCACTCGTGGGCGTGCGGATAGTCTTGCCTATCGATGCTGACAAAGAAATGCTCTCCCGGAATAATCAGCGTGCCTTCGGCCTTGAGCATTTCGTACAAGGTTTGCGACGAAACAGGCAGGTTTTCAAACCAAAGCCACAAGAAAATCGCACCTTCAGGCTTGTGGATTTTCAACGGATACGCACCCAATTCGCGTTTGAGCAGCGAGACGGCAGTTTGCGCCTGCCGACGGTAAAACGGCTGAATCACTTGGTCGGACAGCTGTTTCAGACGGCCGTCGTTTAACAGCGGAGCCGCAATCGCCGCGCCAAAACGGGTTGGCGACAAATTCACAATCGCATTCAAACTGCTGACGGCTTTGACCACTTCCGGCGCGGCGACAATAATGCCGGTACGCACGCCGGGCAGGCCGATTTTAGAAAGGCTGAAGCAGAGGATGATGTTTTCGTGCCAGTTGAGCGTCACATCGCTGTAAATAATATTCGGAAACGGCATTCCGTAAGCGTTGTCGATAATCAGCGGAATCCCGTGTTCCTGCGCCAACGCGTCCAAACGCGCCATCTCGCCGTCGGTCAACACATTGCCGGTCGGGTTGGTCGGGCGCGAACAGCAAATCGCACCGATTTTGCCCTCTTTCAATTCAGACAGGCTCTCCAGCGCGTCAAAGTCCACGCGGTATTTGAAAAATCCCGCTTCGCCTTCGTGTTCGACATTTTCGATTTTCGGTTTTACCGAAATAAAATGCTGCCCCTCGACATGCACGTCGGCATAACCGATATATTCAGGCGCCAGCGGCAACAAAATGGCTTTTTCAGCCGTTTGGCCGTCTGAAAGATTGAATTTACCGCCAAACAGGTTGAACAAATAGAAAAACGCGTTTTGCGAACCATTGGTCAGCGCGATATTGTCCGCCGTCAGGTTCCAGCCGTATTCGCGGTTGAGAAACTCAGTCAAAGCCGCAATCAGCGCCGCATCGCCCTGCGGATTGGAATAATTGCCGATATTCTCAACAGCGTGTTCCGCCGCCAGTTTAGAAAACACATCGGCGAACACCGCATTGACTTCAGCAATCTTCGCCGGATTGCCGCCGCCAAGCATGTTGACGGGCTTGTCACTTTTGAGCGCATCGCCCAAATCGTCCATCAATTGCAAAATGCCACTGTGTTGTGTGAATTTTTCACCGAATGCTGAAAACTGCATGGAAACTCCGTTGCTAGGTGTGTGTGGAAACAATAAACCGCTATTATAAGAACAAAGGCCGTCTGAAAACCAGTTATCCTGATTGTTCAGACGGCCTATTTGACGGAATGGTGGCTTGATACAACCTTATTGGTTTACAGGTATTATTTCTTCCTGCCAAAAATCAGTGATATCACCGACAAGATCAAGAAACCGGCAAATAAAATTTTGGCTATGCCTGCCGCACTACCTGCAATACCACCGAAACCTAATACAGCTGCAATAATAGCGATTATAAAGAAAACGATCGAATAATGAAGCATGATTTTTTCCTTTCGGTTTAATATAAAACGGTCGAGGGGGATACGACCGTTTATTATGAAATTCAACGGTCTTAGCTGTTCAACCAATCATCAATTTCTTTTTCAGCTTCATCTTTAGTGCGACCGTAACGCTCTTGGATTTTACCAGCCAACTGATCGCGCTTGCCTTCGATGATGTCCAAATCGTCGTTTGTCAGCTCGCCCCATTTTTCTTTGGCTTTACCTTTAAGTTGCTCCCATTTTCCTTTGATAATATCTTCATTCATAGTTATATAATCCTATCTTATTGATTAATATTTAATTCACTGATAAAACCGCTTGCATTTAACCTTACTTGATAATTTTTTAATTTGCAAGCAATGCCAATGCTGATTTTTTAATCAGCTACCCAATATTTTATTAATTTTATAAATAATCAATAAGTTATATAAAATTGTTAAATTTTGAAAATATTAAGATATTATTGATTACCGCCTTTTACGTGTATTCTTTAAATCAATCGACCTCACTATAAAAAACAGGCCGTCTGAAAATCTTTCAGACGGCCTTTACTATCCAATCTTTCCTTTAACGGCCAAAATTATCTCGGCGTTCGCGCCAGTCTTGGCGGATGGAGCCGCTTTTGCCGACCGGTGTGTCTTGTTCGACTTCCCAAATAAAATTCGTTCCGCCGCCAATCGGATGCGAGCCGCGTAAACCGATGTGGCTGCCTTGGTCGGCAACGGCAGTTCGGCTGTATGTTTGGCCGCCAAAACGGGTTTGCGAGGTTTCGATGCCGCTTTTGATGCTGCCGTAAAGCTGTACGTCGGCATGTGCGGCCAGTGCGGCGGTGGAAAGTGCGGCAGTGAGGAGAAGTTTCAAGTTCATGGTTTATCCTTTTTTGGAGAGGAATTGTGAGGCGATTGTATCGGCCTTGTGCGTAAACAAGTTACAATTCTTGCAAAATCTGACAGGAGTTTTGATGATGCACTCTTTACGCGCTGCCGCGGTGCAAATGGTGTCGTCCACCAACCCCGAAACCAATATTGCCACGATGAAACGCCTTGTCCGCGAGGCGGCCGAACAAGGGGCGGATTGGGTGTTGCTGCCCGAATATTGGCCGCTGATGGGCAAAAACGATACGGACAAGCTGGCATTTGCCGAGCCTTTGGACGATGGACGCGTCGGCGAAACCTGCGACACCCGTTTTCAGACGGCCTTAAGCGAAACGGCAAGGGAATGCGGCGTGGTGTTGTTTGGCGGTACGGTTCCGCTGCAAAGCCCAGACGCGGGCAAGGTGATGAACACGATGCTGGTGTATGACCGCGACGGCAACCGAGTCGGGCTTTACCACAAAATGCACCTTTTCGGCTTTTCCGGTTTGGGCGAACGCTACGCCGAAGCCGATACGATACTGGCAGGCAGCGATGTGCCGAAATTGAGCGTGGACGATGTTCCGCTGGCGGCCGGCGTCTGCTACGATTTGCGCTTTCCTGAGTTTTTCCGCGCCCAGCAGCCGTTTGATGTTTTGCTGTTGCCGGCCGCGTTTACCTACACGACCGGCAAGGCGCATTGGGAATTGCTGCTGCGCGCCCGCGCAGTGGAAAACCAATGCTACGTCATCGCGTCGGCACAAGGTGGACTGCATGAAAGCGGCCGCCGCACATTCGGCCACAGTATGATTATCGACCCTTGGGGCGATGTGTTGGCGACGTTGTCGGAAGGCGAAGGCGTAATTTGTGCCGATTTGGATACCGCGCGACTGCAAAGCGTGCGCACGCGCCTGCCTGCCCTGAAACACCGATTACTTTAAACACGCACTATGTCCCAGTTCCAACCTACACGCATTCTCGGCATCGACCCCGGCAGTCGCGTAACCGGCTTCGGCGTTATTGATGTCCACGGCCGCGAACATCATTATGTTGCTTCCGGCTGTATCAAAACGCCGACCGGCGCGTCGCTTTCCGAACGCATCGCCGTGATTGTCCGCCATATCGATGAAATCATCCGCCACTATCAGCCGCATCAGGCAGCCATCGAACAAGTGTTCGTCAACGTCAACCCAGCCGCGACGTTAATGCTCGGTCAGGCGCGCGGTGCCGCGATTGCCGCTTTGGTCATGCACGATTTGCCCGTGTTTGAATACACCGCGCTTCAGGTCAAGCAGGCGGTGGTTGGCAAGGGTAAGGCCGCCAAAGAGCAGGTGCAGCATATGGTGGTCCAAATGCTTGCACTTTCAGGTACACCGCAAGCCGATGCCGCCGACGGACTCGCCGTCGCCCTCACCCACGCCCTGCGCAATCACGGATTGGCTTCGCAACTCAACCCCGACGGCTTGCAGGTCAAGCGCGGCCGTTTTCAATGGTAGGCCGACATTCAGGCCGTCTGAAATATGTTCCAGCCCGTTTTCAGACGGCCTTTCGGTTATAATAGCCCTTTGCCCACATACAGCGAGCCTTCATGAAAGCCGCCTTCCTTTTTCTCTATCTCATCCGCCTGCTGCCTTTTTGCGTGTTGCACAAGATTGCCGACGCGATCGGTATTCTCGCCTATTACGCAGTCAAACCACGCCGCAAAGTCGGCGAGGTAAACCTCAAAAAATGCTTTCCCGAGCTAAACGACAGCCAGCGCACTGCCCTGCTCAAACGCCATTTCCAACACATGGCGAAGCTGATGCTCGAATACGGCCTCTACTGGTACGCGCCTGCGGATAAGCTGCGCTCGTTGGTACGCTATCAAGACAAACACCATCTTGACGAAGCCCTCGCCGCCGGCGAAAAAGTCATCATCCTCTATCCGCACTTTACCGCATTTGAAATGGCGGTTTACACGCTCAATCAGGATGTGCCGCTGACCAGCATGTATTCGCACCAAAAAAACAAAGCCCTGGACGAGCAGATCCTGAAAGGCCGCCACCGCTACAACAATGTTTTCCTGATCGGCCGCACAGAAGGCCTGCGCGCCATCATCAAACACCTGCGCAAAAGCGATGCGCCCTTTCTTTATCTGCCCGACCAAGACTTCGGCCGCAACGATTCCATTTTCGTCAATTTCTTCGGCATTCAGACGGCCACGATTACCGGCCTCAGCCGTATCGCCGGCATGACCAAAGCCAAAATCATTCCCGCCATTCCCACGCGCGAAGCCGACAATACCGTAACCCTGCGCTTCTATCCGGCTTGGGACAATTTCCCGACCGAAGATGTCGAAGCCGATACCCAGCGCATGAATGACTTCATCGAAGAGCGGGTACGCGAGCATCCCGAACAATATTTCTGGCTGCATAAACGCTTCAAAACCCGTCCCGAAGGCGAAAGCAGCTTTTATTGACTACATTGAATTACAATTTGAATATGCAAAAAGCGACGAAATCCTTCTTTCGCCGCTTTTTCATTTTAATTGAATCAAACCGAAACTCATGTTTGGTTTTAAACAATCAAATAATATTCTGCTTTAAATGCTTTAAAAACAACTTTTTTCATCGTGATTGAAACTTTCAAACAACCCTATATTTTTTCTCAAATGAAAAACATCAGGCCAATACACTTTTTTCATTTACATATTAAATTTAATTTCTTTTAAAAACAATATATTAAAAAACAGTCCATCTGAAAAAATACATTTTAATCATTCAAAATATGAAATAAAATTAAATTAAAATTTAAAAAAACAAAATAAATATCTAAATTTAAAACAATTATGAAATATAATTGCAAAAATATGACAATACCTGAAATTTATACCGAAACTAGCCTTCAGAAAAAAATACTTGGCAAACTGTAAAAATTCGCGTAAATTTCACTACATCAAATTACAAAACGTTCAGACGGCCTCGCTGGTTTTAGATACTTTTGTAAGCAATTTTCTGATATTGCAAGAAATTGCGGTATTTTAGAGGATTTCGGTGCAATGCCCGAAATGAAAGTTTACCGATGCAGAGTTGAGCTGCATCTGTAAAGCCGCAGGTGAAAGCCTGTATTGTTTGTGAAGCGTAAATCTCTGATTTGAGGTATTGGGGCAATCCTGTGGGGGATTGCCTCTTTTTTTATCTGCGCCGTCATGCCACAATGACATCATCCCTTATCCAACCCGATCACGCCATGACTCCGATACTTGCCTTCGACATCGAAACCATTCCCGACGTAAACGGCATCCGCCAGCTTTACGATTTGCCTGCCGATTTGCCCGACAACGAAGTCGTCCTGTTTGCCCAGCAGCAACGCCGCACCAAAACCGGCAGCGACTTTATGCAACACCATCTGCACCAAGTCGTCGCCATCTCCTGCTGTATGCGCTGGGGTCAGGACAAAATCCGCGTCAGTACCATCGGCGATCCCGAAGACAGCGAAGAAGTCATGATTGCCAAATTCTTCGAGGTCATCGAAAACTATACGCCGCAACTCGTCAGCTGGAACGGCGGCGGTTTCGACCTGCCCGTCCTCCACTACCGCGCCCTGATACACGGCATCAGCGCCGCCCGTTATTGGGACATGGGCGACGGCGACTTTGGCGACAGCCGCGACTTTAAGTGGAACAACTACATCAGCCGCTACCACTCCCGCCATTGCGACCTGATGGATTTGCTCGCCCTCTACCAACCGCGTGCCAGCGTGCCTTTGGACGATATGGCCAAACTCTGCGGCTTCCCCGGCAAACTGGGCATGGACGGTAGCAAGGTCTGGGACGCTTATCATGCAGGCCGTCTGAAAGACATCCGCGATTATTGTGAAACCGATGCCGCCAATACCTACCTGATGTATATGCGCTTTCGCATGATGAGCGGCGCGCTCGATGCCGACGAATACGAAGTCGAAATCAAACGCATCAAACATTATCTGGCCGCACAAGCCGAAGAAAAACAACACTGGGCGGAGTTCGTCGCTGCTTGGCGTTAAATCAGGCCGTCTGAACAGCTAAACCAAAAAACCAAAAGGGCGTGATCGACACGCCCTTTTTTATATTTCGACAAACCATGCCCATTAAGCAGGCAAACGCCCCAGCGTTACCCTATCCAATCCAGCCAAATCCTGTTCGGTTGCCACTTCTGCAAAACCGTTCTCCAGCATAATGTTCCGCACTGCTTTGCCTTGGTCATAGCCGTGTTCAAACAGCAGCCAGCCGTTGGCTTTCAGGTATTTAGGGGCTTCTTGGGTAATGTGGCGGATATGGCTGAGGCCATCTGAAAAGTCGGTCAGCGCATTTTGCGGTTCAAACCTCAAATCACCTTGCGATAAATGTTCATCGCCATCCTCGATATACGGCGGATTGGAAACAATCACATCGTATCGGCCTTCAGACGGCTTGTCGGTATCAAACCACGAACCCTGCGCAAACTCCACTTTTGCGCCCAATTCGGCCGCATTTTGACGGGCAGTATCCAAAGCACCGACGCTGATGTCGGATGCACGAACATCGGCATCACCGCGTTCAAGCGCGATGGTTACGGCAATGGCGCCGCTTCCCGTCCCCAAGTCCCACACACGGCCTTGCGACGGCAAGCGTTTGAGCACGGCTTCCACCAAATGCTCAGTTTCATGGCGTGGAATCAGCACATGGGGATTGACGGTAAAGCGTCGTCCGTAGAACTCGCGCTCGCCCAACAGATAGGCCATCGGCTCGCCTTTCAGACGGCGTTGCGCCAAAGCCTCCAAGATTTGCAGGTCAGATTCCGCCAAATCGTCCGTACCGCGTGTAACCAACTGCGCACGCGTGTAACCCAGCGCATATTGCAACAACATCCGCGCTTCATTTTTGGGCAGTGCCGATTGGCGCAACCATTCATCAAGCGTCATTTCTCGTCCCATCTGCCAGCGTTGTGGCTTTTCTTTCCTTAATCTTTCCGGCAAACGTGCCGATGGTGGCAACCGCAAATGCGGCATACCACAAATAAAATCCCGCGCCGTAGCGCACAATATCCGATGTATTCCCTGCTTCATCGACGTGTACGGCTTTCACACTGAAAGCCACCAGCGCCAAGCCCCAAAGTGCCGTATGGACAGGCACAACCTTCTTCCGCAACACCAGCAACACAATGGCCGCCAACCAAACATAATTCGCATAGGCCGCACAATATCTGATATCCAAAGAAGCAAATATCGACCCCAAAATCAAAACGGTCAAACCCTTCATGCTTTCATGATTGCCCAAATAAAATGCAACATTGGACAAAGATGCTATCCACAGTGCAACCGACACCAGCAACATCACTATGGGAAAACTTGATTTCCGATTCTGTTCCTGCATGGTTTTATCCTAATGCAAAAGGCCGTCTGAAAACCTTTCAGACGGCCTGCCGTTTAAATTTCGCTACCGCCGACGGTCAGTCCGGCATCAATCCTCAGTGTCGGTTGTCCGACGCCGACAGGAACGCTCTGCCCTTCTTTGCCGCAGACACCGATGCCGCTGTCGAGCGCAGTGTCGTTGCCTATCATGGAAACGTGTTTCAGCACTTCGGGACCGTTGCCGATGATGGTCGCGCCTTTGACAGGATATTGCAGTTTGCCGCCTTCCACCCACCACGCTTCGGATGCGCTGAACACGAACTTGCCGCTGGTAATGTCCACTTGTCCGCCGCCAAAGTTGACGGCGTAAATGCCCTTGTCGATGGACGCGATGATTTCTTCCGGCTCATAGCCGCCGTTTTCCATAAAGGTATTGGTCATGCGCGGCATAGGAGCGGAAGCGTAACTTTCGCGGCGGCCGTTGCCGGTCGATTGCATACCCATCAGGCGGGCGTTGGTTTCGTCCTGCATATAGCCGACCAAAATACCGTCTTCAATCAATACAGTACGGCGGGTTTCGTTGCCTTCGTCGTCGATATTGAGCGAGCCGCGTCTGTCGGCAATATCGCCTTGATCCACAACGGTAACGCCTTTGGCAGCCACGCGCTCGCCGATTCGGCCGGAGAAAACGCTGGTTTCTTTACGGTTGAAATCGCCTTCCAAACCATGTCCAACCGCTTCGTGCAACAACACGCCCGGCCAGCCGTTGCCCAAAACAACGGTCATCTCGCCGGCAGGCGCAGGACGGGATTCAAGATTGGTCAGGGCTTGTTTGACGGCGGAATCGACAAACCGATGCACCAAGTTTTCATCGAAATACGCCAAATCATAACGCCCGCCACCGCCTGCGCTGCCCTGCTCGCGACGCTCGCCCTGCTTGGCAATGACGGTTACGTTCATGCGCACCATCGGACGGATATCGGCAGCGTGTTTGCCGTCCAGACGGGCGATGTACACCATGTCGTATTCGCAGGTCAAACCGGCCATCACTTGCACGATACGCGGATCGGCGGCTTTGGCCAGCGTTTCAACTTTGTTCAACAGCGCGACTTTGGCAGCAGAATCAAGACTGGCAATAGGGTCAATCGCCATATGGACAGGCTTGCCGTAGGCAGGTGTCGGCACTTTGACGCTGGCTTCGCCGCCAGCCGCACCAATCACGCGCACGGCTTTGGCAGAGCGGTTGATCGAATCGATACACAGGCTGTCAGCGTAGGCAAAAGCAGTCTTATCGCCCGAAACGGCACGCACGCCCACACCCTGATCGATTTGGAAGCTGCCCGATTTGACGATGCCTTCTTCCAAATGCCAACTTTCATAGGCAGTACGCTGGCAATAGATGTCGGCATAATCGACATGGTTGGCGCCGATAATACTCAGGCTTTGGGCGAGCAAATCGGGGGAAAGGTGGTTGGCTTCGAGCAAATCTCGCTGTACCGCGGCGTAGGTTTGTTGCATAATTTTTCAGACGGCCCGACGAGCAGGCAAAGTTAATTTGGCCTTGATTATACGGTATTTTATATGGCTTTGGATATGTTGATTGCTTGGATTTATGAGTGATTGAAACAAATCAAAAGGCCGTCTGAAATATAGGGTTGAAATGTTTGCCTTACCCTATTTCAACCGGCCTGTTCGTTTGACGTTCAGACGGCCTTTTCAATCACGGCAAAGCCAATGCCACAATTTAATTTCCATACAAAACAAAGCATTACAACAAAAACCATTATTTTTTCAATTTTGCTATTGATAATAGTTATTATTAGCGTATAATCAAAACCACTCGGAAGACGTCCTAATCCGAGCCATTAAACGACAGATTTTATCCCCCTCTTTCCCATTATCTCTTGATACTCGGAGTGCGCATATACGAAACATACCTGTTCCCCTTTATATCAGATACTCAAAACCGAAAAACATGAAACCCACTGCCGATACAGTGGGTTTCGTGTTTTTTGGCGTTCGGTTTATCAGGCTTGGCCGGCTGCTTATCAGGCCGTCTGAAACCGAATAGGCCTGATTATCGGCAGGTTTTCATGTTCAACTTGCCATAACGGCCGACAATGTTTCTGATGTCTTGGGCATCGCGCTCGTCGACCGCCATAAAGACCACGGTCATGCGTGCTACGCTCAAACCGGTATCGGGTGCGCTTCTGTCTTCCTGTTCGACAATGCGCGCACCGCCAAAACCTGCGCTGGACAAGCGTGAAATCAAAACTTGGGCGGAAGAGCGGCTGCGTGTTACGTCAATGCTGATTTCGCCGTTGTGAATACTGCCGCTAAAGCCGCGGCTGCCCAAGGCATCAAGCTGGGCGGAAGTGTCGCCGTCGGCAGGCAAGACCACGCGGAAGGTTTTGGAAGAAGTTTCGCCACCGGATGCGCCGTTACGTTTTTCGATACTGCGGCTGGCCGCATGAGGCCATTTGCCCAACAAGCCTTTGATGCGGTGGTAATCGTCTTCATCCATCACTACGGTGGCGCTGCTGGTACACAAGCGTTCCACGCCGGCCGCGTCCATCTCTTCTTCGGCTGCGCGACGCTCTTGCGCTTCTTTCTCGCGGCGCATTTTTTCTTTTTTCTCTTTCAACTGCTGCGCTTCTTGCTTTTTACGCAAGGCTTCTGCTTCTTCGGATTCAGGTTCTGCCATAATCAGGCCGTCTGATTCATCCGCCACCCAATCGGGTTGCGATGCCTGCTGAGGCTCGGCTTTGGGCGCGTCCAAAGAAGACGGGCGCAATAATTCGTGCGTGCCGCCTTCCAAGGCAGATTCGGGTTTCGCGGTTTTATGTTGTGTCCGATAGGCAACCATGCTGCCAAAAACAATGATGTTGAGTGCGACCAAGACCGCAAACAGCCATTTCATGATGCGTTTTCCTTTTTATTGTCCGTTGCGATGGGCAATCCAATGCAAGAGCCCGTGAATCACGAGATTATCGACGATTTTCACTTGATTGTCATGAACGAATGACTCCGGCAGCGCCTGCACGACTCTGGCCGCGCCGCCGCCCGTGATAATAATATCGACCGGTTTGCCTTCGCCCGTTTTGTCTTTCAGACGGCCATGCATCATCATCAACGCGCCGCAAACGGCATCCATCATGCCGCTGGCAATGGCGTTCGGCGTTGTGGTTGGGAACGGATATACCTTGCCGATGGGGCGGTTGAGGTTGGCGGTCTTGAGCGCCATCGCCTCTTTCATCAAGTGGAAACCGGGCATGATGGTGCCGCCGAGATAATGATTGTCTTCCGTCAGCGCGTCGGTGGTTACGGCGGTGCCGCAGCTGACGACGACGCAGGCATTTTGCGTAAAGCGACGGCTGCCCAGCGCATTAAACCAACGGTCGGAGCCATGTTCTTCAGGACGGCGGTAATGGTTGCGGATACCCAAAGCCTGCGGCATGGAAGACAGCCATTCGACCGGACGGGTTAATTGTTCTTCCACCATCGCTTTTTTTACCGAACCGCACACGGCGCAACCGACAATCTTCACATCATCATCGGCAAATTGCAGCCATTCTTCGCCCAGCTGGGTCAAATCACGATACGGCGCGCGGCCGACTTCGGAAAATGTGCCGTTCTCTACCCACGCCCATTTCAACTGACTGTTGCCGCCGTCCAGCAGCAAAAAGCGTTCCGGCTTAGTCGCGGCAGGTTGCGCCGGACGATTATCCGGACGCAAGCTGATCTCGCCGCTGACAATGGTTTTCTCGCCATTGTCGGTCAACAAACGCAACGCGCCTTGCGCATCCACGCCTTTGACTACGCCTTCATGAACAATGCGCCCTTCTTGAAGCAGCAAGACCGGCCTGCCTGTGTCGCGGTTGGCGGCATCGTATTCGCCGACACATGACGCGAATCCGTTTTGCGCGTATTCGTTCAACAGCGCATCGAGTTGCGCCAATACCGCATTCAATAAGGTTTTGACGCTTACGCCCTGCTTAGAGGCCGTCTGAAACAATGCCTGTATGGAAGTGGCGTTTTCAACTTCTTTCGGCAATACAAAATTGATACCGATGCCGATGACGGCGACAGTCCTATTCTCTACCCGCGCCGTTTCAATCAAAATACCGGCCAATTTATCGTTGGCCACGACCAAATCGTTCGGCCACTTGATATTTACGTCCAAACCGATATCGGCAAGCGCGCGTCGGCAAGCCAATGCCGCCACCAACGCCAGCGAACCCAGCTCATACTGCGGCTTGTCAAACGCCCAGCCCAAGCTGAACATCAGACATTCACCCTGTCGGTTGACCCAGCTTCGCCCTTGCCGTCCGCGTCCTTTGGTTTGGAAATGCGCCACGCACAAGGCCTTATGCGCCAAATCTGCCGACTGGCGCGCCAATGCCATGATTTCATCATTGCTGGACGAACATTCGTGTTTCAACTGCGCACGAAAACCCTGTTTTCCGGCCATTTGTTGCAGAGATTCTTCGGCAAACACAGCCAAAGGGCGCACCAAACGCCATTGCCCGTCGTGCTGGCGCAGCAAACCGCGGATATGGCCCGGCATCTGCTGCCAGAATCCGTTTAATTGTTGCGGCTTCATACCGACCACGCGCGCCAACTGAGAAACGTGTTGCGGCAGGCCGTCTGAAAGTGCGGCGAGCAAGGCCCAATGGCGGCTGTTCAAATCCGTCATTCGCCTCCTCCGGCTTCGCGAATTTTCGCCAACGTTTTGGTGGTCGAAGTCTGGTGTAAAAACGGAATCGAAAATACTTTGCCGCCACGCGCAAACGTCTCAGCCGCACCGACAATCTTATCCACAGGCCAGTCGCCGCCTTTAATCAATACATCAGGTTTGACCATTTCAATCAACGCAGCCGGCGTATCGTCATCAAACCATGTGACCAAATCCACGCTCGCCAATGCCGCTGCCACTGCCGCGCGGTTTTCCAAAGGATTAATCGGACGATCGTCCCCTTTGCCCTGACGGCGCACCGAAGCATCGGTATTCAATGCCAACACCAAAGCCGCACCGGCCGATCGCGCCTGCGCCAGATACGTTACATGGCCCCTATGGAGAATATCGAAACAGCCGTTGGTAAACACCAGCGGACGGGGCAATGCCGCCAAACGCTCCGCCAGCTTTTCGGGCGGACAGATTTTGGATTCAAATTCTGGAGCTGGCCATTCGGACATGATGCGGTTCCTTTGGGAATGAAACAGAAAATAATCGGGGTATTATAAAGGATAACGGCGAAACGCCATAAAAAGATACCGAACGGTACAATATTCGGGCTTGACTGCGTATTCATTGATATTTGATAACACAGCAAATGCTATTTTTGCCGATGCCATGATGAAACGGTTTGATAAATACTTTTTTGAAACCCAATTAAATCTGAAGTAAAATTCGGGTATAAATGGAAAAAAGCCTGCATACAATATGCAGGCTTTCATCTGGGGTGGCTGATGGGGCTCGAACCCACGACAACTGGAATCACAATCCAGGGCTCTACCAACTGAGCTACAGCCACCGTAAAAATTGGCACGCCCGACAGGAATCGAACCTGTAACCCCCGACTTAGAAGGTCGGTGCTCTATCCGGTTGAGCTACGGGCGCTCATGCCGATTCGTGCTAAGAATTTTGTGGTCGGGGCGGTGGGATTCGAACTCACGACCCTCTGCTCCCAAAGCAGATGCGCTAACCGGGCTGCGCTACGCCCCGACTGAAGACCTGAACTATACAGACCCTTTTTAACCCGGTCAACATCTACTTTGCTTTATTTTTTCATTTTTTGATTATCTTATTATTTTTAATCGTTATTTATTTTTATGTTTCACAATCAGGGCTACTCTTTTGTGTCAGGCCGTCTGAAAAATGCGATAATTTAAACGCAATATTTATCCCTATTGAGGAGGAAAAATCATGGCTGCACAACTTATAGACGGAAAAAAAATCTCCCAGCAACGCATCGAGGCGGTCGCACAGGCGGTAAAAGCGCGTCAGGAAAAAGGTTTGCACACGCCTTGTTTGGCGGTGGTATTGGTCGGCGACGACCCTGCCAGCGCGGTTTATGTACGCAATAAAAAACTGGCCTGCCAAAAAAGCGGCATTGAATCGCGCTCTTACGAGCTGCCGTCTGAAACCACGCAAGACGATTTGTTGAAACTGGTGGACGAATTGAACGGCGACCCTGCCGTCGACGGTATTTTGGTGCAACTGCCGCTACCGGCCCACATCGACAGCCAGGCAGTTTTGGAACGTATCATGCCGCATAAAGATGTGGACGGCTTCCACCCTTACAACGTCGGCCGCCTGGTCGTCAAAATGCCGCTGATGCGCCCGTGCACGCCCAAAGGCGTGATGACTTTGTTGGAAGCCTACGGCATCGACCCGAAAGGCAAAAAAGCCGTGATTGTCGGCGCGTCCAATATTGTCGGCCGCCCGCAGGCGTTGGAATTGCTGCTGTCCCGCGCGACGGTAACCATCTGCCACAGCGCCACGCAAAACCTTGCCGATGAAGTTGCCGCCGCCGATATTTTGGTGGTCGGCGTGGGCATTCCGAATTTTGTTAAAGGCGAATGGGTCAAACCCGGCGCCGTCGTTATCGATGTGGGCATCAACCGCTTGGAAGACGGCAGCCTGTGCGGCGACGTGGAGTTTGATGTCGCCAAAGAACGTGCGTCCATGATTACGCCCGTTCCCGGCGGCGTCGGCCCGATGACGATTGCCACTTTGTTGGAAAACACGCTACACGCGGCCTCATTGCACGACTAACCGCCGTCATTAAATTAGGCCGTCTGAACATGGTTTTTCAGACGGCCTGACCTGTTTTTTGTTTTTTTACCTTATCGGCTTCACATGTCCTTACTCGCTTCCCACACCGACAACCCGACTTTCCGCAACGCTTCCTATATCCTGATGGGTTTGGCCTTGCTGATTGTCTTGCACTACCATCTGCTGCCGCTGCTGCTGTCGGTTATCCTGACCTATATCTTTATTACGCGCACCAACGGCGTCATCCTCAAACTCCGCCGCCGTGTTTTACCGCGCAACACGCGGCTGCATAAATCGCTCAATGCGCACAACATCAACCTGATTTCCACCACGCTGACGCTGGCCATCGTGTTCAGCATCATTGCGATGATGTCTTTGGGCATTTACCACCTGATACACGGCGGCCATGTCGGCTTTATGCTGGCCAAGCTGGCGGCGATTTTGGAAGACACCAAAAACAGCCAAGACCTGCCTGCGGCCATTCTCAATATGCTGCCCAACAATATGGCCGAAATCAAAGCCTCGGCGATCAAGCTGATTGACGAATACCGCGCCGCGCTGACCCGCATCAGTAAAAACAGCATCACGTCCTTCGTGTACATCCTCATCGGCATCATCATCGGCGCCATGCTCAGCTTCCACCGCCTGAAAATGCGTAAAAACCGCCGCAAAATGCCATTGTTTAAAGCCGAATTGGTGCAACGCATCGTCACTTTTGAAACCAGCTTTGAACGCGTGTTCCTCGCCCAAGTCAAAATCTCGCTGATCGACACTTTCCTGACCGGCCTGTACCTTTACTTGGTTTTACCGCTGTTCGGCGTTGAGCTGCCGTTTAAAATGACCGTCCTGATCGTCGCCTTTATCGTCGGCCTGATTCCGGTAGCGGGCAACCTGATTTCCAACACCATCATCATTATTTTGAGCCTCGGCGCATCGCTTTACGTCGCACTCGCCTCGCTGGTGTTCCTCGTTGTCATCCACAAGCTCGAATATTTCCTCAACGCCAAAATCATCGGCTCGGAAATCGAATCCAGCGCGTGGGAATTGCTGGTGGCGATGGTCGTCTTTGAACGCATTTTCGGCATCGGCGGCATCATCGTCGCGCCGGTTTATTACGCCTATTTGAAAAACGAATTGAAACTGCGAAAATTGATTTAATCAGTTGCGTTTATACACACAAAAGGCCGTCTGAAAACGACAATCGGGTTTTCAGACGGCCTTTGCTTTACCTTTTCTTACACTTTACGGCATAATGGCAGCCACGCATTTCTAGAAGAAAGATAAATAATGTCAACCAAAACCCCTTCCCTATTCGGCGGCGCGATGATTATCGCCGGTACGGTTATCGGCGCAGGCATGCTTGCCAACCCGACCGCCACCTCCGGCGTATGGTTTACCGGCTCGCTGGCCGTGTTGCTGTACACCTGGTTTTCCATGCTCTCCAGCGGCCTGATGATTTTGGAAGTCAATACCCATTATCCGCACGGCGCCAGCTTCGACACCATGGTCAAAGACCTGCTCGGCCCGGCTTGGAACATCATCAACGGCGTTGCCGTCGCTTTCGTTTTATACCTGCTCACCTACGCCTACATCTTCGTCGGCGGCGACCTGACCGCCAAAGGCATCGGCAGCGCGGTAGGCGGCGAAATCTCGCTCACCGTCGGCCAACTCGTCTTCTTCGGCATTCTCGCCTTTTGCGTTTGGGCATCCGCACGCTTGGTTGACCGTTTCACCAGCATCCTCATCGGCGGCATGGTATTGACCTTCATCTGGGCAACCGGCGGCCTGATTGCCGATGCCAAAATGCCTGTTTTGTTTGATACCCAAGCCCCTGCCGGCACCAACTACTGGATTTATGTCGCCACCGCCCTGCCCGTTTGCCTTGCGTCATTCGGCTTCCACGGCAACGTTTCCAGCCTGCTCAAATACTTTAAAGGCGACGCGCCCAAAGTGGCCAAATCCCTATGGGCAGGAACGCTGATTGCGCTTGTGATTTACATCCTCTGGCAAATCGCCATCCAAGGCAACCTGCCGCGCAGCGAGTTCGCACCGGTTATCGCTGCCGAAGGCCAAGTTTCCGTCCTGATCGAAACGCTGTCCAAGTTCGCCCAAACCGGCAATATGGACAAAGTGTTGACCCTGTTCTCCTACATGGCGATCGCAACGTCCTTCCTCGGCGTAACGCTCGGCCTGTTTGACTACATTGCCGACATCTTCAAATGGAACGACAGCATTTCCGGCCGTACCAAAACTGCCGCGCTGACCTTCCTGCCGCCCCTGATTTCCTGCCTGCTCTTCCCTACCGGCTTCGTTACCGCCATCGGCTACGTCGGCCTGGCCGCCACCATCTGGACAGGCATCATCCCCGCCATGCTGCTCTACCGCTCGCGCCATAAATTCGGTGCCGGCAAAAACTACAAAGTTTACGGCGGATTCTGGCTGATGGTTTGGGTCTTCCTCTTCGGCATCATCAACATTGCCGCCCAGATATTGAGCCAACTGGAGCTTGTTCCCGTATTTAAAGGTTAAATTCCCTTAAGGCCGTCTGAAACACCCTCTTTCAGACGGCCTAATTCATTATTTTCCGCTACAATACCCCCTTTCCCCCAACGAACACCGTCCATGTACGACAATATCCGTTTCCATCTCGACGAAGACTATCCCGACCAACTCCCACCCGAAAACGCTGCCACCCACATCGGCATGTACTGGCAGTGGGCGGCGCAGGCAGGCCTCGTCAACCCCGTCTGGCAAACCGCCCCCGAAACCGCAGCCGACTTCGCCGCCATGACCTCGGGCAAAATCAGCGGACGGCACTTCCTGCTCAAACACATGGACGGCGCATTGACGGCAGACGACTTTACCGAACTCGGCCAACGGTTTACCGAGTTCTACTACACCGACGAAGAAGACGGCTACGGCGCATTTATGGAAGACTACATCCTCGCCCTCGACACGCCCTCGCTCGGCGGCTTCTACCACGTCAAAAATACCCCGGAAACCTTCGCCAAACTGATACCCGTTTTTCAGACGGCCTTTGAAAAATGGAAAAGCAGTTTGAAAGCAGAAAAATAAGAGCCACCACCATGAAACTCATCATCCTCGACCGCGACGGCGTCATCAACCAAGACCGCGACGATTTCGTCAAATCCGTTGACGAATGGATTCCCATCGAAGGCAGCATGGATGCCATCGCCTTTTTAACGCAGGCAGGCTACACCATCGCCGTGGCCACCAACCAATCCGGTATCGGCCGCAAATACTTTACCGTGCAAGACCTGACCGAAATGCACGCAAAAATGCACCGTCTTGCCGTTCAAGCAGGCGGTACCATCGACGGCATTTGGTTTTGCCCGCACACCGCCGCCGACAACTGCGAATGCCGCAAACCCAAGCCCGGCATGATTATCGACATCATCGAACGCTTCAAGGCCAATGCCGCCGAAACCTGGCTGGTCGGCGACAGCCTGCGCGACCTGCAAGCCATTGATGCTGCAGGAGGCAAATCCGCGCTCGTCCTGACTGGCAAAGGCAAAAAAACGCTGGCCAAACACGAACAAGACCTGCCCGAACACACCCAAGTCTTCGACAACCTGCTCGCTTTCTCGCAATACATCATGCGTGAAAACACACAAATCGAAGAAGCCGCGCAAGCCATCCTATAAACGACAAGGCCGTCTGAAAACTGCCGACAACGGTGTTCAGACGGCCTTCAAACGACTGACTTTTCCCCGATATGCTGATTATCCGCAACCTGATTTACTGGTTCATCCTTTCCTCTAGCATTATTTTACTGTTCCCCTTTATGCTGCTTGCCCTGCCCTTCCAAGGCGGCGCGCACAAAATGGCGCAAGTTTGGGTGCGCATCCTCAACTGGTCGCTCAAGCACGTCATCGGTTTGAACTACACCTTAAACGGTGCGGAAAACATTCCCGACCGCCCTGCCATCATTTGCGCCAAACACCAAAGCGGCTGGGAAACCCTCGCCCTGCAAGAGATTTTTCCGCCTCAAGTCTATGTTGCCAAACGCGAACTCTTCAAAATCCCTTTCTTCGGCTGGGGCTTGAAACTGGTTAAAACCATCGGCATCGACCGCAGCAACAGCCGCGAAGCCAACAAACAACTTTTAGAACAAGGCCTTGCGCGTAAAAACGAAGGCTATTGGATTACCATTTTCCCCGAAGGCACACGCCTGCCGCCCGGCGAAAAAGGCCGCTATAAGCTCGGCGGCGCGCGCATGGCAAAAATGTTTGAGATGGACATCGTCCCCGTCGCGCTCAACAGCGGCGAGTTTTGGCCGCGCAATTCCTTCCTCAAATACCCCGGCACGGTCAGCGTCATCATCGGCAAACCCATTGCCCACAACAACGGCAATGAAGCCGAACTCATGGCTCAATGCGAGCAATGGATCGAAAGCCAACAGCCCCTGATTACCGGACAAGGCCCGTTCGCGCCCAAAACCAAATAAATCATTCCATCGGGTGGGCCGCTATACCCGCCCTTTCCATGCCGTCCAATATTTTTCTCAACATCATGCCCCACCTCCATACCCATACCCTTTCAGACGGCCTCACCATTCATATCCAGCTCAAACGCAGTGCCAAGAAAAACCTCATCTTGCGCCCCGTTTCCGCCGATACCGTCAGCATCAATATCCCTCCGTTTGTTACCCAGCGCACCTTTACCCAATGGCTGAACGACAACGAAGCCATCCTGCGCCGTACCCTAAACAAAACACCGGCTCGGCAAACACCTACAGACACGCTTCCCGAATGGATTTGGTATCAAGGCGTTCAGACGGCCTTGTCCGTCCACGCAGCAAACCACATCCAAATCAGGCCGTCTGAAATTCTGTTGCCCGAAAAAGAAACCGCCGCCCAACTTACCCATTTGCGCCGCTTCCTGCACGAGCGTGCGCACGAATATCTGCTACCGCGCCTCGAAGGCCATATCCGAACCACCCACCTGACCCCGAGCGCCATTTCCCTTTCCAACGCCAAAACCTTCTGGGGCGTTTGCCGCCACACCACCGGCATCCGCCTCAACTGGCGGCTCATCGGCACGCCCGAATATGTCGCCGACTACGTCTGCCTGCACGAACTCTCCCACCTGCGCCATCCCAACCACAGCCCTGCATTTTGGGCTCTAACCCACTCGCTCACGCCGCATGTCGACCAAGCCGAACAATGGCTGAAGGCGCACGGCGGCGAATTATTCCACCTCGGCTAAGTCTTTCCAGCAGCATTTTTCTGCAAGCAAACACCAGCCCAAAGCAAAGAATCAACGTCCTCCAAACAAATCATGTAGCCGCGCGTAAAATCAGGTTTATCCGCTTGCCGCCCCCTCAGGCATGCCGATAAGATGATTTCGTTCTCAAAACCCTTTTCAGAAAGGAAAACCGATGACCAAAGCAAAATCGTTACTGGCCACCGGCATTTTGGCTCTTTTCTCCGCCACGGCATTCGCCTCCCCACTGCCTTCCGAAATCTACCGTCCGGATGGCGCGCACACCATCAAAGCCGATCATCAAGGCGACGGCGAATTTGAATACGAAGCCGAACTTTCCGGCCAACGCAATTCCATTCCTTCCTTGGCCAAAAAAGTGATCGCCCACGCGCGCAGCAAAGGTTTCCATGTGGTTGAGTCTGAAATCAAACACGACGATGCCGATCTGAAATTCAAACGCGGCAAACAAGAGCTGGACGTTTCCATCGAAGACAAAGGCCAAGGCCGTATCGAATATAAAGCCGATTTAGATTTGGACAAAAACTAAATCCGACTCGCAAACAAAGGCCGTCTGAAATCCCATCGGTTTTCAGACGGCCTTTTGTCGTCTTTATCAGATAAAATGGCACTCGGTTTGCAAAATTTCCGACTCAAAACATTGTACAATCTGCCCACTTATACCGATAACATCCCCAACATTGCCATGAAAAAACGTCTGCTCCTCCTCGCCATCCTGCCCCTTTCCCTTTACGCCGCCGATGTGCCGCCCAACGTAAAACCCGAGCTTCAAGTCAACACTGCCGAACCCCAACAGCCCGAAGCGCACAATATCCCTGCCGAACAGACAAACAGGCCGTCTGAAAAAATCATCGACGTCGATGCCGACACCCTGCTTGCCAACACCGAATTACTGGCACGCGCCATGTATTCCGCCGTCGTCGCCCACAATATCCCCGGCATCAAAGCCGTTTTGCCCATTTACGAACAATGGCCCGAACACGACCGTGCCATGGCACGCTATGCCAAAGGTTTGCTTGCCCAATCCGAAGGGCGCGCCGCCGAAGCCGTCGGCCATTACCGCCGCTTTATCGCCGAGCAACCCGACGCTTCCGCCGTCCGCTGGCAGCTTGCGACCGCCTTGTTTGAAGACAAACAAAACGAAGCCGCGGCCGACCAGTTCAACAAACTGCAAACCGAATCCCTCCCGCCTGCCTTGCAAGAACGCCTCGAAACCTACCGCAAAGCCCTGCGCGAACGCGACTCATGGCAATTCAACGCCGGCTTGAACATCACGCGCGAACAAAACATCAACCAAGCCCCCAGCCAACGCCGTCTGGGCAACCACCTGAGCGACGAACAATGCCGCGCCGTGCGCCTTGTCTATCCCGACGACGACTGCTTCCGAGGTTGGACATTCCCCGAACCCATCGATGCCACCGCCATCCACTATCAAATCGGCGCAGAAA
The DNA here is from genome assembly GCF_051956855.1 of Neisseria sp. P0021.S007. NCBI lineage: Bacteria > Pseudomonadati > Pseudomonadota > Betaproteobacteria > Neisseriales > Neisseriaceae > Neisseria > Neisseria sp. P0021.S007. Next base: position 18,950 of record NZ_JBQCXA010000005.1, on the reverse strand, counting down.
AAAAATGGTCGCTGCCACGCGGCTTCTATGCCACGGTAGGCGCAGACCATTACGGCAAAATCTACCCCAAACACACCAACTACAACGACCTCACCACACGCTTCTCAGCAGGCATCGGCTATGCCGACCAGCGCAACGACGTCGGCATGACCCCGTTCCACGAGCGCCGCTTCTACGGCAACGACCCCTACACCTACACCAGCGGCGCACGCCTCCACTACAACCATTGGTGGCAACCCAAGCTGCAAACCCTCAGCGCATTTGAAGCAGGCCGTCTGAAAAACAGCCGCCGCGAGCATTCCAACAATACCAGCCAACTGCTCAGCAACTCCATCGTGTACTACCGCAACGCACGCCAATACTGGGTAGCCGGTATCGACCTCTACCGCGAACGCAACCGCGACGACAAAGGCGACAGCTTCAACCGCTACGCCCTGCGCACCACATGGGGACAAGAATGGCCCAAAGGCCTCTCCACCGTCCTACGCCTCAGCGCCGCCCAACGCCGTTACCAAGCCCCCGGGGTTTTCAGCAACGAACAAAACCGCCGCGACAAAGAAGCCTCCGCCTCCCTGAGCGTATGGCACCGCGCCCTCCATTTCAAAGGCATCACCCCGCGCCTGACCATTGCCCACAACAAAACATGGAGCAACGACAAGTTCTACGAATACGGCAAAACCAAAATGTTTGTCGAATTGAGCAAAACGTTCTGACAAGTAGAATCAATCTGTAGATAAAGCAAAAATGCCTGTCCTGCATACTTATTTACAAGACAGATTCAAACTTTTACAGATACCGGATAAATAGATTTTTTAAGGTATAATTTCTTATTAAATTCATATTTATCAAATAGATGAAATTTAAGCCCATATTACTTTACAACGTAACGTACAACACTACATAACGCTACAAAAAAAGCAGGCCGTCTGAAACCCAACTTGGCGTTTCAGACGGCCTTAGTATTCATTATCATATCCGCTTACCTCTTCAGAAAGTATGATGATGAACGCCCTAAACAAAACCCTCTTATCCGTTTCTGTCGCGCTGGGATTGAGCGCCTGCGCTTCCGTCAAAACCGCAGATACCTACGACCTAGACTTCTCCAAACAAAAATACACCGAACAAAGCATCGAAGTGAACGGTCAGGCGGTTAAATTCCGCGCTTACGAAGGCGTGGTTTACGTCCGCAATCCTGTCGATACTCGTTACGAAATCATCAATATTTATGTACCCGAAGCCTATTACAACGGCGGCGAGATAGACGGTTTCAATGCCGAAACCGCACCGATTTTCCTGCCCAACCAAATCGGCGGCTATATGCCGGCTGAACCGGGCAAACCCGCTTTAGAAGGCAAACGCGGCGAGCCTGAAGACAGCCAAAAATCTCCTAACGCCGCCCTGGTTGCCCTCTCCAAAGGCTACGTCGTCGCCTCCCCTGGCGCACGCGGCCGAACAGAACCCACCGGCAAAGTACCTGCCGCTATTGTCGATTTGAAAGCCGCCGTCCGTTACCTGAAAGCCAACGACAAAGTCATGCCCGGCGATGCCGAAAAAATCATTTCCAACGGCACAAGCGCAGGCGGAGCGATGTCCGCCCTCTTAGGCGCAACAGCCGACCAAAAAGATTACGAAAACCACCTCAAAGCCTTAGGCGCGGCAGACGGCAGCGACAAAGTTTTCGCCGTATCCGCATACTGCCCGATTACCGATTTGGACCATGCCGATATGGCTTACGAATGGCAGTTCAACGGTATCAATGACTACAGAAAAATGAACATTTCCATGCTCGACTACCGCGTCAAACGCGAGCTGGTCGCAGGCACGCTGACCGATGACGAGAAAAAACTGTCCGACCTCCTCAAACCCCTATACCCCGCATACCTCAACAGCCTGAACCTGAAATCCCCCGAAGGCAAACCCCTGACACTGGACGCCCAAGGCAACGGCAGCTTTAAAAACCATATTGCCGGTTTACTTGCCAAATCCGCACAAGCCCAACTTGATGCAGGCAAAGACCTGAGCGACCGCACTTGGCTGACCATCCGCAAAGGCAAAGTTATCTCCGTCGATTTCGATGCTTACGCCAAAGCCGCCGGCCGCCAAAAAACACCGCCGGCCTTTGACGGCGTAGATTTAAGCACAGGCGAAAACCAACTCTTCGGCACCAATACCGTCGATAAACGCCACTTCACCGCGTTCTCCATGCAACACAACACCGCCTCCAACGCCGAAATCGCAGATGAAGAAACCATCAAAATCATGAACCCGCTCAACTACATCGGCAAACCGGGCGTGAACCTGCCGCAAAACTGGCGCATCCGCGTCGGCACCAACGACCGCGACACCTCACTGGCAGTCTCCGCCGTCTTAGCCGCCAAACTGCAAAACAACGGCCAAACCGTCGATTACGCCCTGCCTTGGGATGTCGGCCACGGCGGTGATTATGACTTAGACGACCTGTTTACCTGGATGAAGCAAGTCAGCAGCTCTACAAAATAATCGTTCGCAACATAGATTGAGATGAGATTTAGTATCCCGTTTTAATTAAAGAAAGGCCGTCTAAACTTTTTCAGACGGCCTTTCTTTTATTTAAATTAAACAACCATTTTTATCATTAATCGCAAGATACCTACCACCCACTCATTTCTAATGAAAAAAGTACAAATTTAATGGAAAATACACACCTTCAAACTTAATTGCCTTTAAAAAAACGAATGCGCTCCTTTCTCCACATCCTCAAGAAAATCGGCAAAATAGCGCTGATTATCCCTATTTTTGCCCTATTGTATTTTTTATCTGCTTGGATGATGGCTTCGTTGCCGCTTAATGAAGAGCAGCCTAAAGGGGAAATTACTTTATTTTTAGTCAGTAACGGTGTGCATACTGATGTAGTCATGCCGCTGAAGAATGATATTTTTGATTGGTCGGATGTCGTCAATCCAAAAGACACGCTCACTGCTGATCCTCAGATAACGCATATCGGTTTAGGCTGGGGGGAGCGCAATTTTTATTTATACACGCCTGAGTGGAAAGATTTGACTTTCTCCAATGCTTTAGGTGCATTAAGCGGGCTGAACCGTACGCTGATTCATGTTACTTATTATCCTTTTGAACCACGAGAAAATAGCCACGTCGTCAAATTTTTGGTCACGGCTGAGCAATACAGGAATTTAACAAAATCGCTCTTGGCCGGTTTTCAACAAGAAAATGGGCAACCCATCTTGCTAAAAGGAATCCATCATCAGTCTAACGATGCTTTTTACGAAGCCAAAGGACGCTATCATTTATTCAATACTTGTAACACTTGGTTGAATGACAAATTGGTTGAAAGCGGCCTTAAAGGTGTGTATTGGACTCCTTTCTCTTCGCCCTTGCTGGAACAATACCGATAGCCTTCACGCTTCTCAATTTTTGGTCTATGTAAGACTTCAGGCCGTCTGAACATTTTCAGACGGCCTGTATTTTGATAAAAACCCAAAGCCCTTTATTATATAAATGAAATTTTTTAATAGAATTAAATATTAATTTTTACAAATAAACTAATTTTAAATTCTATAAAATAATTAAAATAAAGAAATTTTAGAATAAAATTGCTAAAACAAAAAACTAAGCCTTGTTTAATTCTGCTAAAACCTGTAATCTGTATCAAAAATAAACAAGAGAGTCCATCATGTCCCAACACCACCCTACCGATGACATTAAGATCAAAGAAGTCAAAGAGTTACTCCCTCCAATCGCGCATTTGTATGAGCTGCCTGTTACGCCTCAGGTTGCCAATTTGGTTTATAAAACACGTCATGAGATTTCAGATTTAGTTCACGGCCGCGACAACCGTTTGCTGGTCATCATCGGCCCATGCTCGATTCACGATACTAAGGCGGCGGTAGAATATGCGCAAAAATTGCTGCCCTTGCGCAAAAAATATGAGAAAGAGCTACTGATTGTAATGCGCGTGTATTTTGAAAAACCGCGTACAACCGTTGGCTGGAAAGGTCTGATTAACGATCCGCACTTGGACGGTACGTTTGACATCAACTACGGCCTGCGCCAAGCACGTCAGTTGTTGCTGACTTTGAACGAAATGGGCATGCCTGCTTCGACTGAATTCTTGGACATGATTACGCCGCAATACTACGCCGACCTGATTTCTTGGGGCGCGATTGGGGCGCGTACGACTGAAAGCCAGGTACACCGCGAATTGGCCAGCGGCCTCTCCTGCCCTGTCGGTTTTAAAAACGGTACGGACGGCAATCTGAAAATCGCCATCGACGCCATCGGTGCCGCCAATCATCCGCACCACTTCCTGTCTGTAACCAAAGCCGGTCATTCCGCGATTGTCCACACCAGCGGCAATCCTGACTGCCATGCGATTTTGCGTGGCGGTAAAGAGCCTAATTACAGCGCGGAGCACGTTAAAGACGCGGTTGCGCAGCTTCAAAAAGCCGGCGTGAGCAGCAAACTGATGGTGGACTGCAGCCATGCCAACAGCCGTAAAGACTTCCGCAAACAAATGGATGTAGCGCGCGATGTTGCGGCGCAGCTGAAAGCCGGTGAAGAAAACATCATGGGCGTGATGGTGGAAAGCCACTTGGTTGAAGGACGTCAGGACAAGCCTGAAGTTTACGGTCAAAGTATTACGGATGCCTGCATCGGTTGGGATACGACTGAAGAATTGCTGGCCCTGCTTGCCGAAGCGAAAGGTCATAAAGCGTAAGTGCGACATCATTAAAAAGACCGGATATGTTCCGGTCTTTTTTGTGTCTGTCATTTTGATTTCTTTGCTCAAGATCCCGAGCAATTTTTAGTCAGGTTTGACATTAAAACAATATGTCCGAAAAAATTCAGGCCGTCTGAAAACCCCGATCACTCAGGTTTTCAGACGACCTCTCCTACTTTTCTTTTCAATTAAAACGTATGTTTAACCGTTGCAGTCACACTACGCGGCGTGCCGTAGACGTGAATATCCGGCATGGTGCGGTAGCGTTTGTTGAACACGTTTTCAAAGTCTAAACCGATGCGGGTGGATTTGCCGATTTTGTAATGTACGGTCAAGTCCAGCGTGGCGTATGGGCGTTGGGTCAATGCAGCGGCGGCAGCCGGATTGATGTCTGCGGGGTATTCGTCCAGCGTATGGCTGCGGCTTTGCCAGTTGACGTTGCCCCCCAGGTTCAAACGGTCGGTTACGTCATACGCGGTAAAGAGTTTGAACAAATGAACGGGATAAGACGGATGCAGTTGAACCCCTTCGCTGTCTTTGATTTTGGAACGTGCATAAGACGCATTCAGCAGCCATTTGTCACTCAGGCGGCCGCCGACAGAGAGCTCCACGCCTTTTGTCGTGGTGTTGTCGGCTGCGCGGTAGTATTCCTCGCCATTCGCAAATTTGCCTGCAACCACGCCCAAATGGTCGCGTTTGTTCATAAAGACGGAGGCGGAAGCATTCAGACGGCCTTCAAACCATGAGGCTTTCAAACCGGTCTCGTAGGTTTTGCCGCGCTGCGGTTTGAGCGCTGCGCCGTCTTTGGTCAGGTAACGCACTTGCGGACGGAAGATGGTGGTGTAAGACGCATAGGCGGTCAGATTGTCGCCGATGTCGTAGGTTACGCCCAAATAAGGAATGAAAACGTTTTGTTTGTGGCTGCTGTGTGCGAATTTGTTACGGCTGGTGCTGTAACGGTAACGCCAATCCACAAAACGGCCGCCGCCGATAAAGGCGAGCTTGTCGGTCAGTTTGAAACGGGTCGAGCCGTAAACCGACAGGTTTTTCATGCGTGAAAAACCATCGCGCAGATACGGCATATCGGGTTTGGCGATGTTGCCGTCAAATTTACGCAAATCGGGAATCATCGACTCGCCTTCTTCATAGAAAGACAGGTTTTCTTTGTTGTCCTGATAGCTGATGCCGACATTGAACTCGTGCGAGCGGCCCAGCGCTGGATAATGGCCGTCCAAGGCCAGCGCAAAATTCTGATCACGGTATTTGCTGCGGTCGCGGTCTGAAGTGAAAAGTGCAGAGTAATCGGGATTGATTTCAAATGTACCGGCAATGCCTGAAACGATGTCGTTTTTACCCGAAACATGGCTGTAATCGCCTGTCAGTTTCCAGCCGTTATCAAACTCATGGCTGAGGGAAGTGAATACTTCGGCACTGGTGTCTTTGCCGTATGCCCAGCGTGCGGAAGAATTGCTGCGTGGCGAAGACTCAAATGGTATGAATCCAGTACGGCGCGAACCTGCTGCGGTCAGGTAGCTGAAACGCGAGCTGCCGGTATTGCGGAAACGGTGTATTTCCGTACCGATGCGCCATTGGGTTTGCGGCGTGATATCGTAAGACAACGTACCGTAGAAAGTGTGATTGTGGCGCGAAGTGTTCGGCAGGTAATCGCCTCCGTGGTCGCTGACCAAAATAGCGCGGCCGCGCAAGGTATTGTCTGCATTCAAAGGCTGATTGGCATCAAGGACGAAGCGGTAGTGGTTCCACGAACCGACACCGGCTTCTACGCTGACGGCAGGCTTGGCAGTCGGTTTTTTGCGTTCCAACGCAACCGTACCGCCCGGCTCGCCCATACCGCCGTTGGACAAACCGCTTGCGCCGCGTACGACGACGACTTGTTCGTACAATGCGCTGTCCAGATTGTTGGTGCCGCGGCGGATGGCTTTACCGTCGTAAAGGAATTTGGGCGCGCCGTCCACGGAAATGCTGTCAATCGCCTGACTGCGCGAAATAAACTGGCTGTGGCCGGATACGTTGTTGCCCATTTTGCTGTGGAACACGCCCGGCGTTTGTTTCAACACGTCCTGTAAGGTATCCAAACCTTGGTCGTCCATTTGTTTTTCGGTAACGACAGACAAGGACTGCGGCGTTTCGCGCTGGGTCAGGCGGATGCCTGTTGCGGCAGAGGAAGCAGGAATAGTGTAGTTGGAAGTAGTCTGTTTTCCGACACCTTGGACGGTAACTGTCGGTAAATCGACACGTTCTTGCGGCTGGGTATTTTCTACTTCGGTTGCGAAAGAATACGCCGAACACAGCGCCAGACTGACGGCAAAGCTTAATTTGCCATAGGGAAATACAGGTAGTGACATAGCCTCTCCAATTAGCTGATGTTTCAATTTGGTGGCAGATTCTATCAAAAAGATGTAGTCCGATGAAACTATGTTCTAATCACTATTTTCTAAGTAGTTCGTTTAATTCAAAATATTTATTTTTAAGCTAGTCCTAATTAACTAAAAAGGCCGTCTGAAAACCCGCATCATCAGGTTTTCAGACGGCCTTAATCTTTTTATTACAAGGTAATCAGTCTGCCAATTTTCGTGCCAATTCTGCCAAACGTTTACCTTGTGCAAAGGCAATATCGTTTTCTTCGGCAGTCAATGCCGGCTTGCTGTCATGGCCGGAAACATGACTTGCGCCATAAGGCGTGCCGCCGCTTTGGGTATTGCTGAGCGCAGACTCGGTATATGGAATGCCGCTGATGACCATGCCGTGGTGCAACAGGGGCAGCATCATGGTCAGCAGGGTGCTTTCTTGGCCTCCGTGCAGAGAAGATGTGCTGGTGAATACGGTGGCAGGCTTGCCGACGAGTTCTGCGCCGAGCCAAAGGGGAATGGTGCCGTCAATAAAGTATTTCATTGCGGCGGCCATATTGCCGAAACGTGTTGGGCTGCCGAGCGCAAGGCCGGCGCAGTTTTTGAGGTCGTCGGCAGTCGCGTAGGGCGCGCCTTCGTCGGGAATGGCTTTTTCAACGGCTTCGCAAACGGTGGAAACTTTGGGAACGGTACGCAACACGGCTTCGCAACCGTCCACGCTTTCGATACCGCGTGCGATTTGGCGGGCAAGGTTGCGCGTGCTGCCATTTTGGGAATAAAAGAGAACGAGGATTTTCAGAGGATTTGGGTTCATTTGGGGTTTCCGTTACAATGCTATCAGGTTTCAGACGGCCTTTTAAATACTCGGGCCGTCTGAAAAGAAGAAATTTCAATTTAAAAGAGGGAAAAGGTTATGCCGTTTTCGCAATGGTGGCAAGGTTTTTTAAAGAGTAAAGGCGTGGCGTTCGCTTGGTTTGTCGTGCGCCGTTTTGATGAGGAGCGCGTGCCGCAGGTGGCGGCAAGCATGACGTTTACAACGCTTTTGGCTTTAGTACCCGTGTTGACGGTGATGGTCGTCATCGCTTCTGCCTTCCCTGTTTTCGACCAATGGTCGGGGGAATTTATCTCTTTTATCAACCGCACCATCGTTCCGCAGGGCGCGGACATGGTGTTTGACTACATCAATGCATTCCGCGATAAGGCTACCAATCTGACGGCGATCGGCAGTGTGATGTTGGTCGTAACCTCGCTGATGTTGATTCGGACGATAGACAATGCGTTCAACCGGATTTGGCGCGTCAATTCGCAACGGCCTTGGATGATGCAGTTTTTGGTGTATTGGGCGTTGCTGACGTTTGGGCCTTTGTCTTTGGGCGTGGGCTTGTCGGTCGTGATCGGTCAGGTGCAAGTAGTGGGCGGTTCGGAATGGCTGAGGGTCATCACTACGGTTTCATTTATTACGCTGCTGCTGTGGGGTTTATACCGCTTTGTGCCCAACCGTTTCGTGCCTGCCAGCCATGCTTTGGTCGGCGCGGCCGTAACGGCGTTTTGCTTGGAAACGGCACGCTTTTTGTTCGCTTGGTATATGGGCAACTTTGACGGCTACAAATCGATTTACGGCGCATTTGCCGCGGTACCGTTTTTCCTGTTGTGGCTCAACCTGTTATGGACGCTGGTATTGGGTGGCGCGGTTTTGACCTCGTCCCTGTCCTACTGGCGCGGCGAAGCGTTCCGCCGCAGTCTGGATGCGCGCGGCCGCTTTGACGATGTATTGAAAATCCTGCTGCTGCTCGATTCTGCCCAACAAAGCGGCAAGGCATTGCCGGTGCAGGAGTTCAGACGGCATATCAATATGGGCTTTGACGAATTGGGCGAGCTTTTAGAAAAGCTGGCGCGACACGGTTATGTCTATTCCGGCCGTCAGGGCTGGGTCTTGAAAATGGGGGCGGAGTCCATCGACTTGGCGGAGCTGTTCAAACTCTTTGTCTACCGTCCGCAAACGCTTAATAAAGACAAGGTCAATCAAACGGTTGACCACATTATGCAACCCTGCTTGGAAACCTTGAACATGACGCTGGCCGAGTTCAGTGCCCATACGAAAAAACAATCCTCTTAAACCTGACGCCGTCTGAAAGCAAAAATATCAAGTTTCAGACGGCCTTTGCTATAATCAGCACACTACTGAATACTACATTCAACCTACAAGGAAAAATAGATGAAAACACCAGCCCTACTCTCGCTGCTCGGTCTGATTCCATCTGCCGCTTTTGCCGCCCACGGCGTAAGCCTTGGCCAACCACCGAAATATCCGGCCAACTTCACCGCTTTCGAATACGTCAATCCCAACGCCCCGAAAGGTGGCACGTTTACCACGCCTTTCCTCGGTGCTTTTGACACGCTCAATCCCTTTACCCTCAAAGGCAACCACGAATACGGCATCAGCATGCTGACGCTCGACACTCTGACCGAGCAAAGCATGGACGAACCTTACGCCGTTTACGGCCTGATTGCCGAAGACATCGCCCTGGCGCCGGACGGCCTTTCCGTTACCTTCAAAATCAACCCCAAAGCCAAATTCCACAACGGCGATCCCGTTTTGGCCAAAGACGTTGCCGCTTCATTTAACATCCTGACCAAAGACAAAGCCGCCGCCCCCATGTACCACTTCTACTGGAGCGACGTAGCCAAGGTGGAAACGCCCAGCGATCGCACCGTCGTGTTCCGCTTCAAGCAGCGCAACTCAGAATTGCACATGATTCTCGGCAGCCTGCCCGTCTTCTCGCATAAAAGTTATCCCAAAGGCCTGGCAGCCGCTCCCAACAGCCTGCCGATCGGCTCCGGCCCCTACCGTTTTGCCAAAGCCGAAAACGGCCGCATCAGCGAGTTTGTCCGCGACAAAAACTACTGGGCGCAAAATCTGCCCGTGCGCAAAGGCCGCTACAACTACGACCACATCCGCATCAAATACGTCAAAGACGAAGTTGTCCGCATCGAAGGGCTGAAAGGCGGCCAATATGACTTCGTACAAGAAAACGTCGCCCGCAACTGGGCGCGCGCCTACTCCGACGAAGTCCTCAAAAAACGCAATCTGTCCAAACACGAATGGATACAAAACAGCACGGCCGGCATGCAAGGCTTCGTCATCAATATGCGCCACAAGCCCTTGGACAATATTTACGTCCGCCGCGCCTTGATTGAAAGCTTCGACTACGAAAGCGTCAACCGCCGCATCTTCTACGGCGCATACCGCCGCACCGACAGCTTCTTCACCAACAGCACCATGGCCGCAACCGGCAAGCCGGACAGCGCGGAAACCGCATTGCTCAAATCATTGGGCACCAAGCTGCCCGACGGCGTATTGGATCAAGACGTCCCTATGCCGCCGGTTACCGACCCCAAACTGGGCGTGCGCCCGAACCTGCTCAAAGCACGCGCCCTGCTTGAAAAAGGCGGCTATCAATACAAAAACGGCAAAGCAGTCGACAAACAAGGCAAACCGCTGACCTTTGAATTCCTCGCACCAAGCAAAAACTACGAACGCATTACCTCCAAATGGCAGAGCGACCTCGCCAAAATCGGCATTACCATGAACGTGCGCACCGCCGATTCCGCCGTGTACCAAAAACGCATGAACGACTTCGATTTTGACGTGACCACAGGCTACTACGGCAACAGCGAAAGCCCCGGCAACGAGCAATACGACTACTTCAGCTGCGCCGCCGCCAAAACCGAAGGCAGCCGCAATCTATCCGGTGTCTGTCATCCTGCGGTTGAAAAACTGTTGACCCATTTCAACAGCTTTACCAACCGCCAAGAGCTGCAAACCACCTCGCGCGCGCTCGACCGACTGATCCGCCACCAATACACCATCGTTCCAAACTGGTTCGCAGACCGCTACCGCGTCGTGTACCGTAACGATGTGGGCATTCCGTCCAAGCTGCCGAAATACTACGACCCCATCACCTTCGCCATGACCGCAGGCTGGAAGAAAAAGTAGTCGCATTTCGACAACACATCCAAGCATCTGACAAGCCTTTGGCGTGTAGTCCTAAGCATAGAATCATAAAACCTAGTTGTTTGTTTAAAAACAATCAATCGGCTGATTCAAAACAAACATAAAAGAAAAAACAACTTAAAGCCAAATCAAAGGCCGTCTGAAACATCCGTCAGCAAAATCATCTGCAACGGAACATTTCAGACGGCCTTTTCGTCTCTTTTCAATCCATTTTTGCAACCGAAGCAAAATATCGAAAATGAACAAAAAATTGCAAAACAATGCCCTCAAATTTTACAAAACCGTGTACACTGCAAGGTAAGAGTTTGAATTATAAGGTTAATCTTAATAAAAACTACAATCATCCAAATTTAACCCAAATCAAGCATTCATATAACAGACAAAAGGAACAATAATATGGAAATCAAGCGTCTCTCTACCATTCTCAAACTGATTGCCAACCCCGAACGCATGGCCATCCTTTTTCTGCTGCTTAACGGCGACCGCAGCATTACCGAACTGGCACAAGCGCTCGACTCCTCCCCGACCGGCATCGCCAACCATCTCGCACGCCTGCGCACCGAAGGCATCATCGATTTCACACGCTACCACCGCATCATCGAATACCGCATCATCTCCGAAGAAGCCACCACCATCCTCAATACCCTGCGCACACTCAAAGACCAAGCCGAATAAACAAATTATTCCACATCACAACATCAAGGCCGTCTGAAACATCAGCTTTCAGACGGCCTGCCACTTTCAGCCCATATCGAAAAATAAACCAATCCACTATACAATACCGCCCATGTCCACAGGCGCAATCCGCCGCCTTCCCACCCAATAGCACACACGGAAACATCATGAAAATCGCCACTTGGAACGTCAATTCCCTCAACGTCCGCCTGCCCCAAGTACAAAACTGGCTGGCCGACCACCAAGCCGACATACTCGCCTTACAAGAACTCAAACTCGACCAAGACAAATTCCCGGCTGCCGCCCTGCAAATGATGGGCTGGCATTGCGTCTGGAGCGGCCAAAAAACCTACAACGGCGTCGCCATCATCAGCCGCCACGAGCCGCAAGACGTACATTGCGGCCTGCCCGCCCTCCCCGACGACCCGCAACGCCGCGTCATCGCCGCCACCATCAACGGCGTGCGCATCATCAACGTCTATTGCGTCAACGGCGAAGCCCTGGACAGCCCAAAATTCCAATACAAAGAACAATGGTTTGCCGCATTGACTGAGTTCGTCCGCGCCGAAATGGCCGCACACCCCAAACTCGTCCTGCTCGGCGACTTCAACATCGCCCCTGCCGATGCCGACTGCTACGACCCCGAAAAATGGCACGAAAAAATCCATTGCTCCTCCATCGAAAGACAATGGTTTAAAAACCTGCTCGACCTCGGCCTGACCGATAGCCTGCGCAAAATCCACCCCGAAGGCACGTTCTACACATGGTTCGACTACCGCGGCGCCATGTTCCAACGCAAACTCGGCCTGCGCATCGACCACATCCTCAGCAGCCCCGAACTCGCCGCCACCCTTACCGACGTCACCGTCGACCTAGAAACCCGCGCCCAAGAACGCCCCAGCGACCACGCGCCAGTGATTGCCGAGTTTGACTGTTAGGTTTTGAGTGAATAAACAATAAGGCCGTCTGAAAACTTTAAATGGTTTTCAGACGGCCTTATTGTTTGGCGTAGCCACTCAAGCATGGTTAGCAGAAATACATGGCTAATGAGTACCCACTTTACCTCACTGTGTTTTACTTATGCCACCATTTAAAGCGTATCTTCTCCCTCACTTTCCACGCAACGGATGATCCAATCTTCAAACTGTCGCCATTGGGCCTCTTCGGCATAGGTGGCGGGATTGGCAGCATCGTGGATAAAAATATCGAAGTTGGGTTCGGCACGGGACAAATCGAAGCCGAACCAATCTCCCATGCTGTCATGCGCGCCGATGATAAAGATTTCGCCTATGTCGGGGTGTTCGTCGGGCGGTAGGTCGTCGAGTTCTTCGCGTAATAGTTGTTGGTAATAGAGATTTTGTTCTTGCAGTTGGGCGAGGTTGTAGATTTCTATTTTGGGCGTTTGCGATACGGTTTGATCGATCACGCTGGTGTACCATGAATAGAAAAAATCTCCCGTGCCGCATTGCTGTAAAAATAAATAATAGCTTTCAGGTAGCCTATTTTGCGTATATTCGCGTATCGCCTGCAATTCATCGGTTGAAAGGGGATGTACATTGAAATTCAGATGGTTAGCTTGAGATGCTTGGCTGCTTGTCAGCCAGTATTGAAGTTGTTGCAGGGCTTGCGGATAGGTCATGATGGGAGGGGTCTTTTTAAAATGGATTTTGTTGGGTGTTGAACCAACAGGAAGAAACCAGTCTTTAAGCGATTATATTTGTTGTTTGGAATGAAACAAAGGTCGTCTGAAAACGTTAAATCGGTTTTCAGACGACCTTTTTATTATGTGCCACTTGAGCAAAATGTAGGTTGGGTTGCAAATCCAACATTTTGCGAAATTGAACAGTTTTGTTGGGTCTTGACCCAACCTACGCTTGCTACGCTTGCTATCTACACAGGCTACGGCTTGCTTGTTTTGTTATTCAAGGTTAACACCGATTATTGATACATGATCATTTTGAACTATATGCAACTGATTTCTATAATTTTTTGATTTTGGAAAAGTTCTCCAATTAGTTACACAATTAAGAGAAAAAGGTTTATTAATTTTATTTCCACTATACAAATTAGGAATAAAAAATAATTTATCTAGAGTTTCAATAACAATCCCAAAATCAGTCTTTTGAGTTTCTAAAATTAAATCTCTATGTAAATTAGAAAAGTCCGTCATTTCAAATTCCGCTTGTATATTAGATTGCTCTTCAACAAAGTTATCTAAGTTTAATTGATGGAAATTAAGATCTATATCAAGAAAAACAATTTTTTTATTTCCATTTTCTTCTACAATCCAACTATTTATAACATCATCTTTTTTTATCATTTTTTCAGGATGCTTTTCTTGTATTACTTTTCTTTTATTTTCTTTGTTTAGTTTTTCAAATAGAATTTTTCCACTTTCATCAGAAATAATTTCATCTTTATTTATAGTATTAAATTTAAAAAATTCTTGTTTCAATTTATTCTTAATAACAGCAATACCAATTTCACTATCCCAATCACAGTTTATCCAAATATCATCACTAAGTTGGTATATATCTGTTGATAATTCAAATAATCCTCCTTTCTCATCCTTGCTTTTCATATTAATTTGCAATGCACCATCTTTACCGCAGGTAGCAATTAATCTGGAATAATTTCCAACAGTTATATCAAAAACTTTTTGCTCAGTAAGCTTATTTTTTTGCTGAGGAAAAAATTCAAATTTAGGTTCCCCTTTTCGTAATTCTTGCCGATTTGTAGCAAAATTATCTATTCCCTCATGACTAGATATAAAAAGAGTATTCTTATAAATATCAATATCAGTTACCCAGTAATCAAAATCTATTACACAATGTTTATTACTTTCTTTCTGTGAAATTTTATCCATTTTCTCCTTATTAATAATGTAGTTAAAAGATTCTTCTTTAATTAAAGAAACATCGTATTTTTCCCCTGAAAAATAATTATAAATTAGTTGTTTTTTTTCTTGACTTTTTTCTTCAATGCAATTTATAACATCTTTCCAAGGAAATGATGTTAATCTCATCTCTGAATCCAGTAAGAAAAATGATCCCGAATAAATAAATGAATCAATATAATTTCCTTCTATTTTTAACTCAATCATCACAACTTTCCTTTCATCCATTTATTAAATTTATCTTTAAACTCCGTGGTAGAAAAATATTTTCCTACTTCAAGTTTTATACTTTTTGGCACTTCATCATTTTGATTATATTGGGAAATAGGGAATCCGTGCCAAATATGTTGTGCATCTTTAGTAAATCTTGCAAAATATAATTTATCATATGGGCTACCCGCATTTTTGTTTTCTTGGCTTTCCACTCCAATAGCTTGGAAATTTTCTGAACAAGACCATAATACATCGTTCTCTTTACTGCACCAATTATTACAAAATCCAAATGTAAAAATTTTTAATTCATCAATTTCACAAATTTTCCATTGACTTTTTCTATGTGAATTATCTCTATGATCGGATTTAACTTGATATCCATAAAATAACATATCTATTTACCTTATTTATTGCGCTGTATATATTTATTTAAAACAGCAAACTTTCCTTAATATTCCGTATTCTATCACGAAGTACAGCAGCCTCTTCAAACTGCAAATCCCTAGCCGCCTGCTGCATGGCTTTTTCCAGTTTGGCGATTTCTTTAATTGCGTCTTCTTCATTGTGAATCTCGCCAACTTTAACCTTGTTTTTGCCTTTCAGACGACCTTTGCCGCTGTCTTCTTCGTGGTACACGCCGTCGATGATGTCTTTGACCTGTTTTTTAATCTGCTGCGGCACGATGCCGTGTTCTTCGTTGAATTTAATTTGTTTTTCGCGGCGGCGTTCGGTTTCGTCGATGGCGGCTTTCATGGAGTCGGTGATTTTGTCGGCGTACAGGATGGCGACGCCGTTCACGTTGCGCGCGGCGCGGCCTATAGTTTGAATCAGGCTGCGGTGGGAGCGCAGGAAGCCTTCTTTGTCGGCGTCGAGGATGGCGACGAGGGAGACTTCGGGAATGTCCAAGCCTTCGCGCAAGAGGTTGATGCCGACGAGTACGTCAAACAGTCCGAGCCGCAAATCTCTAATGATTTCAACGCGCTCGACGGTGTCGATGTCGCTGTGCAGGTAGCGCACTTTGATGCCGAGTTCGCTGTAATAGTCGGTGAGTTGCTCCGCCATGCGTTTGGTGAGGGTGGTAACGAGCACGCGCTCGCCTTTTTGGATGCGGTCGTTGATTTCACTCATTAAATCGTCGACTTGGGTGGCGACGGGGCGGATGATGATTTGGGGGTCGACCAGCCCTGTGGGGCGGACAACTTGTTCGACCACCTGTCCGGCATGTTCTTCTTCGTATTTGGCGGGAGTGGCGGAAACGAAGACGGTTTGCGGCATGACTTTTTCAAATTCGTGGAATTTGAGCGGGCGGTTGTCGCGAGCGGAAGGCAGGCGGAAGCCGTAGTCCACGAGATTTTGTTTGCGCGATGCGTCGCCTTTGTACATGCCGCCGATTTGGGTAACGGTAACGTGGCTTTCGTCGATGAACATGATGGCGTTGTCGGGCAGATAGTCCATCAGCGTGGGCGGCGGTTCACCTTCTTTTTTGCCGGAGAAGTGGCGGGAGTAGTTTTCGATGCCTTTGCAGAAGCCCATTTCGTAGAGCATTTCGAGGTCGAAGCGGGTGCGCTGCTCGATGCGTTGTTGCTCGACGGGGCGTTGTTCGCGGGCGAAAAATTCGATGCGTTCGCGCAGTTCTTCTTTGATGGACTCGCAGGCGCGCAAGACGGTGTCGCGCGGGGTAACGTAGTGGCTGGACGGGAAGACGGTGTAGCGGCCGACTCGTTGGATAAGGCTGCCTGAAAGCGGGTCGAACATATCGAGGCGGTCGATTTCGTCGTCGAACAGGCTGATGCGCAAGGCGTTTTCGGAGCTTTCGGCGGGGTACACGTCAATCACGTCGCCGCGTACGCGGAAGCTGCCGCGTTTGAAGTCCAAATCGCCGCGTTCGTATTGCATGGAAACGAGCGTGGCGATGATGTCGCGCTGCTCGATGGTGTCGCCTTCTTTGACGGACAACACCATTTGTTGATATTCGGTCGGATCGCCGATACCGTAAATGGCAGACACGGTGGCGACGATAATCACATCGTCGCGCGTCATTAGATTTTTGGTGGCGGAAAGGCGCATTTGCTCGATGTGTTCATTGATCGCGCTGTCTTTTTCGATGAACAAATCGCGGCTGGGTACATAGGCTTCGGGTTGGTAATAGTCGTAGTAGGAGACGAAATATTCCACCGCGTTTTCGGGGAAAAACTCGCGCATTTCGGCGTAGAGCTGGGCGGCAAGGGTCTTGTTGTGCGCCATGATGATGGCGGGGCGGCCGCTTTGGGCGATGACGTTCGCCATTGTATAGGTTTTGCCCGAACCGGTTACACCGAGCAGGGTTTGATAGGCAAGGCCGTCTGAAAGCCCTTCGAGCAGGCCGGCAATGGCGGTGGGCTGGTCACCGGCAGGAGGAAACGGCTGATGGAGTTTAAACGGAGAATTGGGATATTGGATGACTTCCATAAGACGGCCTGTTTTATGTTCAGGTAAAGAGAGAATTATAACAAAGGGCCGTCTGAAAATTGATAGTGTGCCAATCTGATAAGACTAAATATTTCATCTCCTTCCTTAACTAACTGAGGTTGGTTGTGTTAGCTGGAACAATTAAACTACCCTCTCCCAGGACGTGTACCCCACGTCCTTTTTCTTTATTCGCTTCCTCCCTTTAGATCAGGTTTCTACCCCGTAAAAGGCCGACACTCCGCATCATTGCCCCTAAATATCTCCTCACCGTCCGTACAGCTGCCCTTCCCCTTCATCTTCCCGCACACCACCGCCGTCAGCGACTCGTTCAAGCGCAGCACCCTCGGCTCCGCCTCCCTGTCCAGCGCCACCGCCTTCAAGGTAAACTTACCCTCCAGGATACCTTTAGCCTGACCGCTCATCCTGATACAGAAACCTCCCGCCTCCTTCACCGGCAATTCCGGCCACTTCGTCGACGTCAGCTTAAAGCTGCCCTTTTTCGCATAGAACTGCTCCATAAAGCGCGCATTTTCCAGCAGCGCGGCATGCGCCGCACGCAGGTTGGCCGAACGGACCGATTCCCGATAGGCTGTAAAGGCCGCCGCCGCCAAGATCGAAACCAGCAGCATCACCACCAACAGCTGTACCAAAGAATACCCCCTCTGCACAGTTGCCCCATTCCGTTTTCCGTCAAATGCCTTTAAATACATATCCTTATTCCCTTTATCTGTTATATCTCTATCCGACAGGAAACACCTTAGCCGTTATCCCTTTACCCAATGGAATCCTCCCATTGGTTCAAGCTTCATCCCCATCCCCAAACAAAGCCGCCCCGGGCCCAACCGGCAAACGGTTCGGCCGCAGGGCGGCATACAGACAGAGTCCGGCTTATTTTTTCACGGCAGGCTGGGCGGCCTTAGGCGCGGCAGAAGAAACCGTCGCCTCCGCCTTCAACTTGTTCAGCACCGCATCACCGATGCCCTTCACGTTTTTCAGCTCCTCCACCGATTTGAACGCACCGTTCTTCTGACGGTATTCCACAATCGCCTTCGCCTTAGCCGGACCGATACCCGGCAATGCCTCCAGTTCCGCAGAAGAGGCCGTATTGACGTTCACGGCGGCCAAAGAGAATGCCGTACACACGGCGGCAACTACACCAAATAAAAATTTCTTCATCAGGGTTTTCCTATAACGTGTCAGATTGAATCAACCGGGCCGTCTGCAGGACGGTTTTCCCTACCCCGCCGACACTGCACACGACAGTAGAACACGGCCCTATTCCATATAAATGCATACGACATATTAACGCAAATACCGTTCGATTTCAAACATTCCAAACGGTTAACCGTAACTTTCGGTACTTTTGTGCAAGAATAACAACAGGGTAAATATTTCCGATTCCAATACTAAGATGCACGAATACTCCATAAACACCGGCACATCACTATCCCAATGTTTGACCCCAACACCTGTTACCCCAATTCTGCCGCCAAACCGACAGAACCGACAGGCATGTAAAAAGCCCCCGACATCAGTCGGGGGCTTCGGAATGAGTGTTTGGCGGTGACCTACTTTCACATGGAAGAACCACACTATCATCGGCGCTGAGTCGTTTCA